>JACKEB010000013.1:300000-600000 GCA_020633205.1 Polyangiaceae bacterium | reverse complement strand
ACGAGGAGGGTACCGAGGCCGCCGCCGCTACGGGGGCCGGCATCGTGCGCCTCTCACTACCGCCTCAGCAACCAGAAATCCGCGCGGATCACCCGTTTCTGTTCTTGATCCGCGATGTGCACACCGGCTTCATCCTGTTCATGGGTCAGGTTACGGATCCAACCTAACGCTACTGGATTGAGCTGAGATCGATGCTGAACTCCGCCGTGACGAACACCGGCGGGGTCCCGATCGGCGCCTGCACCGTCACTCGCTGACCGCCTTCGAACGCCTCTCCGGTCAGCGCATGCTTCCAGGTACCGGGAGGCAAATACACCTCTCGACTGCTGGCGCCTTCGGTCACCACCGGCGCGACCAGCACGCGTTCACCCAGCATGAACTCGTCGCTGATCGCGCGACTGCCTGCATCCTCGGGGAATTGCATGGCCAGCGCGCGAATGCTGGGTATTGACGTTGCCTCGCTCTCGGCCGCCAGGCGCTCGAACTCCGGGCGCAGTGCCTGGTGGATCAGCACGAAGCGCTTGAAGTGGGCGATCGTCTCCGCATCGCTGTCCCAAGCCCAGTTCTCGAGCTTCTTGTTTCCCTGGTGCGTGCGCATGATGGGCGTGAAGGCGCCGAGCTCCGTCCAACGCAGAAACAGCTCCTTGGTGCGGGGTCCGCCGCTGAAGCCGGCGATGTCGTGGGTGACATACGGCACACCCGAGAGCCCGAAGTTGATCAGCGCCGGCACCACCGTCGGCAAGCCGTCCGTCGGCTTGAAGTCGCACTCTTGATCGCCGATCCAGTGGATCTGACTCACCTGTTGCACGCCGGGGAAGCCCGAACGCCCAAACACCGCGAAGTCGCCGTTCGGTCGCTCTTCGTCCATCACCTCGCGCCACAGCCGGTGCCACTCGATGGGGTAGCGGTTGTGCGCCACGAGGGGGTCGCTGCCGTCACTGAGCACCGCGTTCAGCGGCAGCCACTCCCCGAAATCCGCCATCCAACCGTCATGGCCGTCCCTCACCATCTGGCGCAGATAGCCCTTGACGTATTGCCGCGCGGCATCGTTCGTGAGGTCCGGCATGGAAGCGGTACCGTTCGGCGCGATGGGCGTGAAGGTGTTGCCGTCCGCGTCGTGTATCAAGAGACCCTGGGCATCCATTTCGTCGAAGTGGTTCAGGTTCTTCGGCACGAAAGGATTCGCGTAGCTCAAGAAGCGGTAACCCCGGTCGTGAAGGCCCGCGATCATGCCGGGCAAATCCGGATACAGCGTGTCGTCGGCCGTCCAGCGGTAGTTCACGCCGAAGCCGCCATCGAGGTTCTGGCGGATCCCCGTCCAGTCCTGCACCCAGAAGGCGCCCGCAGGGATCCCCGCGGATTCAATCGCGTCGACGTCCGCCAGCACTTGGTCGCGGCCGCCTTGAGATCCCACCCACAGGTCGTACGCCCAGCTCGGCGGCGCCGTGGGGCGCCCAACCTCTTCGCTCAGCGCCTCGATCACCCGGGGCATGGTCGGGCCGTGCAGGACCAGGAGATCGAGGGGCTCACCGCTCTCGACCTCGATCCAAGCGACGTCAGGGTCCGACTGACACAAGTCGAGCAAGCTGCGGTGATCCGTGCGCCAGTACACGCCGAACCCTCGGGCGTCGACGAAGTACGGCATAGGGAAGTAGGTCGTGTGGGGTCCGCCATTCGTGAAGCCGTACGGCTTTTCGGGGTCACGACCGATGCCTTGCTCGCGCACGAACAGGTCAAAGGCTTCTCCTCGCTGGTCGATGGCGTTGTACTGACCGCCGAAGCCGTAGAAGGAGGCCTCTGGCGTGCACACGATGGGTAACGCCAGAGAATCGTACCCGGCGCTCAGCTCGACACGTATCCGCGTGGTACCGAGGCGCTCTTCGCTGAAATGAACGGTGCCGGCGAGCGCTTCCTCCCCCCCAAACCCGCTCGAGGCACGCAGCGGGATCAGCACTTCACCACCGAGGGCGACGACGCCACCGACGTCGTACTCGAGTTGCACGGCTTGTTCGTTGTCGCGGTTGAAGGTGAAGAGCGCCGTTGACCCCTGGAAGCTCCAGTCGAAGCGCCTCGCGATGGGCCCTTGGCTCGCGAGTTCGACGAGATCGCGGTCGCCGACGGAAACCACCACAGAGCCGCCGCGATCAGGTGTTACTTTGGCGTCGCCGACCTCGAATGTTTTGGGGGTGAGGTCGCCCTCGTCGTCACCGGAACAGGCAATCAACGACAGCGTGAGAAAAGCCAGCGAGATTCCGAACAGAAGCGTCCGCACAGCGGACAATTTATCAAGCGCTCATACCCCCGGCCACATCGAACCCGGTTCCAAAGGGCGCGGCGCTAGCCGCAGCTGTAGCGGTGCGCAAACCAGTGGCGGAACGCTTCCATGCGCTCCCGTTGCTCGTCCGGTGCGTTGGCCTTGCAGCTCTTGGCCTCTTCCGAACCTTCAGGCGCACCCCAGCGACGCTCGGGGCAATCGTTGGGGTTCCAGCCGAGTTCGAGGTTGGTCGCGCGCTGGAGCACATCGAACAGGCTCAGCTGCTGCGTGGTGCCGTCGCTCTTGGTGTAGCTGATATGGCGCGCGCGGCTCCACGCTTCATGCAGTCGCGCGAGGTGCTTTCGCAGTACATCGGGCTGAGGCGCGACGCGAATGACCTGCTCTGGAAAGTCGCGCAGCGCGTCGATGCCGACCAGCAGTCGTAGGTCGCGGCAGGGCGTGCTCAGCGCCTCCCAGGGACCCGTGGTGCGGAAGATCGCCTGGCCGCGCGGCATATCGATGGTCTCATTAGGATTTCTGCGCAGATATTCTTGGGCCAGCTCGATCTCTTTGACGCGCTGCTTGAGCTGACGATGCAGGGCCCGATGGAGCTCCTTGTACGCCAGCACGGGGCTCAAGGGCTCCGGGTTGATCAGTTGCTCCATGCGTCCATAGAAGCCGGGGGCGTCGAAGCCCTCCTGCTCAGGGCTGTAGTTGGAGTAGCCTCGCGCAACAGAGACTTCCCAGTTCGAGAGCAAGTCGAGGCGATCCGGCTCTCCGTCGTGGCCTTCTTGGATCACGATGGGCCGAAACGCCTTGAAGCCGTGGCCGTCGATCTTACCGAGGGGCGAGAACAGGAAGTTGCCGCGCCAGAAGCGCTTGATGTTGATGGTCTCGTCGGGCTGCGCGTCCACTGCGAGCAGCACGCCCGCTTGCTCCTTGGTCTGCGGCTGCCACTTCACCAAGGTGTAGGTGTGTCCGTAGGGATCCGAATACACGGTGCCCGGCCGCAACGCTTCGCGGGTAAGCGGCACCGGATACAAGTCGGTGACGCTATCGGCGAAGTCCGTGCGCAGGCTGCGCGCGTTGATCTCGTTCTTCACCAGCGCCAAAAAGCGCGTCATTTCGCGAGTCGGCGGGTCCCGCGGCTCCGTCAAACGGATGAACGGCACCTTGCGCTCGGGCTTGCGCGCTTGCTCTGGGTCGCCAGCGTCAGCGCCAGCGTCCGTCGTGGTGGCAAGCGCCCCAGCGTCAGCAAGCTTGGGTGTTGCGTCGTCTTCAGCCTTGGCGAGCTTGGCCTGCTTGGGCTTCTTCTCAGGCTCCGGCGCGACGCCTTCGTTGGTGGTCCAATCGGCGCACTTCGGCGCGCCAGTGAGGCTGCCAAAGCGGCAGCGGTGGTAACCAAACGGGAGCGAGAGCTTCCACGCGAAGTAGGCTCGAAAGAAGTGCGGACCGTCGGCGCAGTCGGGGGTCATGTTGAGTGCGTTGGGCCCCTTGCCCGAATCTTCCGCGAGGCCCAGGTGGTCGAACAAGATGTTGCGATCTGCCTCCTGAGTGACGCTGTGAAAGCCGTGCCAGGTCGTGGCCTCTGGAGCATCGAACAGCGTACTAATCCACACGGAATAGAGGTTCTCGTAGTCTCGATCCCAGCTCCTACGGGTGGGCCACACCTCGCCTTCGGTTTGTGGGCGGGGCGCCGTACGGCCCTTGACCGCGAAGCGCTGGCAAAGGGGTGCTTCGCTGCCGCCCCGTAGCCTGACGCGGTAGCTGCCACGATCGAGCTTCGCTTTGCCAACCCAGTAATACGGCGGCCCCCCACCGTGCTGCGCTAGCTCGAGTTTGACCTCACCCCCATCCGCGCGGATCAAATCAAGGGCCGCACCGGAGCGCGCCGTCTCGCTCACCGCGATCACCCGGAAGGCTTCGCCGTTTTCCGGTTGTTCGGGAGAGAAGAAGACGCGCGTACCTCCACCGGCGGGAACTGGCAGCGAGCAGCTCGGGTCGCCGAGATCGCCTTTCAACTCGTCGGGCTTGAAGCGGCGTTTGAGCTTGCGTCGCGCGTAGTTCAGGAACGCATCGCCCAAGTAGGCGTGGTCGGCGATGGCCTGCTGTGCGGCGTCCACATCGCGGTTGAACAAGCCAACTTCGACGCGGTGCAGTGCCGCCTCACGTCGAGCCGTCGGCGCTGCCGAGCGCATACGCGTGCGCAGCGCCTTGACCATGAACTCGTCCTTGCACACGATGCATTCCGCGAGGTAACGGTCGGCGCGCTGCTCCATGCCTTCAGCGACGAGCACCTGTTCAGGACTGCAGCTCGCGACGCGATACGGCCAGTTCTGGGCGGCTGGCACCTGGCTCACCAAGCACGGCGCGAGCAGCTCGTCGTGGCGCGCTTCGAGTTCAGCACGCTTCGCGTGCTCTGGATGGGCCTTGATGAACGCACGCAGGTCCTCGACGCTCGCGTCCGTGCCTGGCAGGCGGTCCTTGGGTGGCGCCTCGGGGTTGGGGCGCCAGATCGCGGGGTCCAGTTGCTCCTTGGGGTCCGCTGCCGCGGCCTGCTCGCCTTCGTCCGCGTCCGCGCTGGCGGAAGGCGCCGCCGACACCGCGGGCGTCGCTCCCACACTGGGCTTGCGATCGCAGGCCGTCAGGCCCAGCCCGATGGCCAACGCCGCAAGACGCGCCAAGACGCGAAACCAGGCTAAATCCAGGGACGCGGCGGCTTCCATGGGGGAAGAACGCGGAGACGCCTTCGCTCCATCGGGCGAGTGCGTCACGGCCCCCGAACGGGGCACTCTGGCTGGCGTCTGAAGCATTCAAATTCGGCCGTAGCGGTGCTAGAGCACGGCTATGCAGCGTAGTCCTGAGGTTGTCACTGCCAATTCCACGTCCCGGCGCCAAGTCGGACTCGTGATTTCGTTCCTGATCGCAGCGGGCCTGGTCGCGGCGCCCTTGGTCACCACGAGCGAGAGCCAGGCAGCTGAGGCGGACGTGAGCGCTGCTGTTGCCGCACCCGAGGCCGCGCCGCAGCTTGCGGAAGAGGTCACCCACAAGGCGAAGAAGCTCGAGTCCCCCGATGGCGACTGCTTCGAGTGGAAGTACCCGAACAAGCCCGAGTGTGGCTCGCTGGCGGGGAAGACCGAGTGCAAGGCCGAGCCATCGATCAACACCCTCGAGAAGGACGAAGCCAAGCGCAAGGCGTGTGGCGTCGAAGAAGGCGCTGAGTGCTTCTGCGGTGAGGACGATGAGGATGACGACGACGACGATGAATGATCGTCACGCAGGTCGAAGCTGACCGATCGGGTACAGGGCTGCTGCTGATCTACACAGGCGGCTCACTCAAACAGGCGGCTGATCCGGAACAGGATCAGCCGTTTTTGCTTTGGACGCATCGCCAAACGCGGAAGAGCGTCGTCGGGAGCGTGTTAGGGTTTGGGATCATGGGGGGGATCGGGGAAAGCCCGTTCAAGGTGAAGGGCGTCGCGTATGCGGGCGCCCTCGAGTTCTACGATGCCGAAGTCGAGGGGGGTTCACGCGCCGTGCTCGAGCGACTGGAACCGGAGCTGCGCGGGTTCGCCTCCCAGCGCTTCCTGCCGAGCGGCTGGTACGACATCTTTCCGTTCTTGGAGCTAGACCGCGCCGCAGCGCATCTCAGCGGCACGACGCTGGACAACATCGCGCGCCGCGCGTCGGAGTGGCAGGCGCGGCGTGAGCTGCAAGGGATCTACAAAGTCTTCGTGAAGCTGCTGGGCGCGAGCCACGCCGCGAACGTGTTTGGGCGCTTGATGGGCCAGTATTACAACTTCGGGCAACACAAACTGGTGCCACACGGAAAGACCGAAGTGTACTTTGAGATCGGCGGCTGCCCGTCAGAGCTTGCCACTTGGCTACCCACGGTGATCCTCGCATATGTTCGTACCTTGCTCGAACTGGCAGGCGCGAAAGAGGTAGCGCCGACTCGCGTCGAGAGCACCCCAGATGGCAGCTTCGAGGGCTATCCGCTGGTCAAGCTCGAGGCGCGACTGCGGTGGAAGTAGCCGAGAGCGCGCAGCGAGCCGAACAACGCAGTCTGCGATCTGAAGATCGACGACACGAAGAGGTCGATCAGCAGCCACATCCGCGCGCGGACTGGGTCGGACACGTCCACCAGCACCGCGCACTGACGCCCATTTCCGCCTGACAACGCTATCAAGGCAGGTCTTTGCCGCTACACAAAGTACGCGGACCAAACGTGCCTTCCGGCGTCATCGGTCCATCACCGCCGTAGAGGTCGCGGTACTCTTGGGAGAGCTTGCGCGTCTCAGCGATCTTGCCCAGCACTTCAGCTCCGAGCGTGGGCGTACGCTCGTAGGTGTCGTAGTCGACGGAGTAGAGGCCAAAGCGCGGCCCGAAGCCTTCCACCCACTCGAAATTGTCGGTGAGGCTCCAGTAGTAGTAGCCACGGATGTCGACCTTCTCCGCGCGGGCGCGCTCGATTTGCTCCAGGGCGCGCACGATGTTCGACGCTCGGCGCTCGCCAACTTCAGTCGCGATGCCGGATTCGCTCACAACGAGCGGAAGCGCTGGGTAGCGCTCACCGTAGGCGTGCAGGACGTTGTACAGGCCCTCCGGGTAGTACTCGTACTGCATCTCCGGCACGCACCAGGAGGGGTCCGTCGGCAAGAGGCAGGAGCCGAAGTCGAACGCGCTGAAGCACGGCGTGAGCTTCAACGGCTCAGGCACCAAGCCGTTCTTCCCGGTCACTCCCGCGCGGAAATAATACTGCACTCCCATCCAGTCGAGCGTGCCCTTCCAACCGGGCTGATCCTCTTCAGCGGTGCCGTCGAGATCAGCGTCGAACTTCCCCGTCAACATCGCGTCCGGCACCATGTAGTGGTAGACGTACTTGAGCCGCTCGGCTGCGCTGACGTCTTCCGGATCCTCACTCGGTTCGTTGTCTCGCGCGGGAGCCCACTCGCCGACGCTCAAGGTGAGTCCGACGTTGGCAGCGATGCCGTCACCGTCCGCGTCGATGGAGTCAGCCTCCTTGACCGCATGGTACATCGCCGCGTGACCACTCAGGTAGTCCCGCACCACCGGCATGAAGCCGTCAAGCAGCGAGAACAGTTTAGCTTTACCGGGCGGAAATTGCCCAACTCCGTGACCAGCGAGCAAGTAGTTCACCGGCTCGTTGACCGTAGCCCAATCGTCGACGCGGTCGCCGAAGCGCTCAGCGAGCAACTTTGCGAACTGGCGCATCTCTTCGACGACTAGCGCGCCCCCCTGAGGGTGCCCCAAACCACATAGGTTTGCGTCTGACGGCCCCGCGGCACACTCCGGGTCCCGCGGGTCATCGATCCACACCGGGTAGCTGAAGTGGTGGATGGTCACATTGGGTCGGATCCCCGCGGCAATTAGCGCATCGAGTTCCTGGGAGTAGTGCTCGAGGGCAGCCTCGTCAACTTGATCCCGCTGGGGCTCGATCCGCGCCCAAGACATGCTGAAGCGATAGCTGTCGAGGTGCATGTCAGTCATCAGCTGGATGTCGTCGATCGCCCGGGTGTAGCCCTGGGTCGCTTCACCAACTGGATCGTTGCCCTTGCCAAGGCCTCCCTGATCGACCGGCGTCGTCCACACCCACCAGTCCGTGTTGGTGTTCTGATCTTCGATCTGCGCATCAGCGCTGGCCGCACCAAAGCGGAAGCTGCCCTTGCCTGAGTTCCCGGACAGCGGCCCCATGGCCGCGTAGTCGAATGGCTTGAAGCTCGACTCCTGAGCGGGGTCGTCACTGGAGCATCCCGACGCGAGAACCAGCGCGCCTAACCCCAAACCCCCGAACAAGCCCAAACCACGACGCAGCGTCAATCCACAGCGCAGCTTCAATCCACAACGCAGGCTCATGTCTGGCGTCTAGCACGCCTCGCAGCCGTTGAGCAGCTCAGGGAACTAGAACGAGCTTCCCCTTCACCTCACGCCGCTCCATGCGCTGAAGCGCTTCGGCGCCCTGAGCAAAGGGCAGCACGGCGTCCACATGAGGTGAGAGTTCGCCAGCGGCGAGCCAGTCAAGCAACTGCTGAATGTTGGCGCGGTTCTTCGCGGGGTCACGCATCGCGAACGCACCCCAGAACACGCCGACGATCTGGCAGCTCTTCAAGAGCGTTAGGTTCAGCGGGATCTTCGGAATGTCGCCGGCAGCAAAGCCGATCACCAAGAAGCGCCCCTCCCACGCGATGGCGCGCAGCGCCTGTTCGGCGAAGTCTCCCCCTACCGGGTCGTAGATCACGTCGACGCCGCCGCCACTGAGCGCCTTGGCGCGGTCCTTCAGCTTCTCCTCCGAGTAGTTGATGACTTCGCTCGCTCCGTGTTGCTTCGTCAGCTCGAGCTTTTCCGCGCTGGAAGCCGCGGCGATCACCGTCGCGCCCATGCGCTTGCCAAGCTCCACGGCGGCCAAGCCAACGCCGCCGGCAGCACCGAGCACCAAGAGCTTCTCTCCGGGCTGCAGGTTCGCGCGATCTTTCAGCGCATAGTACGTGGTGGCGTAGGTCAGCAGGAAGCCCGCGCCGACTTCGAAGGACACATTCTCCGGAAGCTTCGCGAGCGCCAGCTCGGGCACCACGACTTGCTCGGCGAAGGCACCGTTGAGCATCGTCGCCGCCACGCGTTCCCCCACGGCAACGCTCGTCACGCCCTCACCTATCGCCTTCACGACACCGGCGATTTCTCCACCCGGGCTAAACGGCGGCGTGGGTTGAAACTGGTACTTGCCGTAGGTCAAGAGCACATCGGGGAAGTTGACGCCCGCCGCCTTGACCTCGACCAACACCTCGCCGGAGCCAGGCTTCGGCGCGTCGATCTCGTCGACGCGAAGACCCGTGGGACCAACTAGCTCGTGAACTCGCAGCGCTCGCATGGCGCGAACGCTATCACGTCAGCGCTTGGTCGTCGCAGCGCGCCGCGTCTCGAGCTCTTCCCAGCGCGCCATCAGTTGCTCCGTCAGCGCTTGAGCCGTGGCGAGTTGCTCCTGCAGCGCTGGCACCTCCGCCGCTCGCGTGCGGTAGATATCGGGATCGGCGAGCTCCGCCTCCAGACGGGCTTGTTCGGTCTCCGCCTCGGCGATGCGCTCCTCGATGCCATCGAGTTCTTTGTTCTCGGCGTAGGTCAGCTTCTTGAGCCCTGGATCTTGGGGGGGAGGTGCTACGTCGCTCGGCTTGCTGACTGCAGGCGCTGGCTCTGGCTTCGCTTCAGCGCTCCTTTGCGCCTGTAGTTCCGCGCGGCGCTCTTCGCTCAAGCGACGATAGGTCGAGTAGTTGCCGACGTAGTGGTGGACCACGTTGCGTTCGGGGTCTTCATCATCGCGCTCGAAGGCCAAGATGTCGGTGGCGATGCGATCGAGGAAGTAGCGATCGTGAGTGACGACGATCGCGACGCCGTTCAGCTCGATCAAGAGTTCCTCCAATGCGCTGAGCGTGGCCACGTCCAAGTCGTTCGTCGGCTCGTCCATCACCAGCACGTTGGCGGAGCCGAGCATCAGCTTCGCGAGCGCGACGCGAGCGCGCTCGCCGCCGCTCATCGAGCCGACCGGCGTGCGCTGGCGATCCTTGGGGAAAAGCAGGCGGTCGAGGTACGAGTAAACGCTGATGCGGTTTCCGTTCCAGTCGACCCAGTCGTTGCCGTCCGCGACGTTCTCCAGTACGTTTTGCTCGTCCCTGAGGCCACTGCGAGCCTGATCGAAGTAAGCAACGCGCGTGTTGTCACCGACCAGCACCTTGCCGGAAGTCGGCGGCATCTCGCCGAGCAGGAGCTTCAACAAGCTGGTCTTTCCTGCGCCGTTGCGCCCAATGATGCCGAGCTTCGTGCCCCGGGTCAGCTTCAACGTGAGTCCATCGAGCAAGCGCCGCCCTCCAAGGTCCAAGGTCAGATCTTCGACCTCGACGATGCGGCTGCCGAGTCGCGTGGTCTCGAGCTTGAGCTCCGCGCGCTTCTCTTGATTCGGCGCCGCTTGATCCCGAGCGGCTTCGGCGCGATCGATGCGCGCCTTCTGCTTACCTCCGCGCGCTTTGGGTTGACGCCGCAACCACTCGAGCTCCCGACGGAGGAGATTTTGGCGGTTGGCCTCGGTCTTCGCCTCTTGGAACTGCCGCTCCATCTTCGCCTCGAGGTAGGCGCTCCAGCCCCCGGCGTAGCCGTAGAGCTTTCCCTGGTCGAGCTCCAGCGTGCGTTCCACCACGGAATCGAGCACGTAGCGATCGTGAGTGATGAGCAACAGCGCGCCCTGATGCTCTTCGCTCAGGTAGCGCTCCAGCCACTCGATGGTCTCCGCGTCGAGGTGGTTCGTCGGCTCATCGAGGATCGCGAGATCCGGGGACGAGAGGAGACACCGCGCCAACGCTACGCGACGTCGCTCTCCTCCCGATAGCGTCCCTACCGGGCGATCGACATCGAACAATCCGAGTGCCGTCAGCATCCGGTCGCCGCGTTGCCCTAGCTCCCAGCCGCCGAGGTGCTCCACGTCGTGCGCCGCCTCGCTCTGCTCGTGGAGCAATGCTTCGAGATCTCCCTCTCCGGCTTCGAGCAAGCGCGACGCGCGGGCGTGTCGTTCACGCGCATCGTTCCAGGCCCCCAGCCCCTCCAGGCAGACTTCGCGCGCAGTCCGCTCGGGGTCGAGCGACGGCTCCTGCTCCAGGTAGACGACCGACGCGTCCCGCCGCACGGCAACTTGCCCAGCGTCGGGCATGTCGCGTTGCGCCAAGATGCGACCCAAGCTGCTCTTGCCCGATCCGTTATTGCCAACCAAGCCGACGCGTTCGCCGCGTCGAATATGGATCTCCACGTCGTCGAGAATCACTTGCGGGCCGAAGCTCTTACGCAGACCCTTGGCAGTCAGGACAGGCACGCATGCCTTATGCACTGCCCCACTCAGACCTCAAACACATTCGCACGACCGCAACGCCTCCTTGGGCGCATGCTGCAGGCGGGCGTTCGCGGGCGCGCAGCCGTACGGCTTTTGAGCGTTGACACCCAGTGCCACCTCGCTAACGTGGGTTACGGGGTTAGTCTTTGAAGGCGCAGGTTGGGTGCGGGACGCTGCGCGAAGCGCTTGCAATGCGAGGGAGGAAAGCTTGGTGATTTCAAAGCCCAGGACGGTGAGAGCGAAGCGGTCAACGGTCGTGCTGCGATTGGGGATGGCCGCGATGCTCGGCAGCGCTTCGGCGGGTCTCGCGGCGTGCGAGACATTCGATCCGCCTCCCAAGGCGTCCATCGCGGGCGTGCAAGGTTCCTTCCTCGAGGGCTCACCCTCGGATGCGTTGGTTGTGCGCTTCAACGAACCGTTCGCGAAGAAGTCGCTGCGCTTCAAGGTGGTCCGCGGGGACAAGGCGCTCGACATTGATCCCGAGGGAAACCTCCCCGACGAGTCAGGCTACTGCGAAGCGCAGCGCGCGCGCGGTCAGTGCAATGGCGACGCTCCAGCGCCTTGCTGCAACAACGAGGGCTTGGTGCAGCTCGCGTCCTACGACGGTCGCAGCGGTAGCGCTGACGGTGCGAAGGTGGAGGTAGGCGAGCAGTCCGTCACCATTCGCTTCGATGAGAGCCCGAAGATCGCCGTGCCCTACTTGGTAGTCGTCGAACCTGGCTTGGAAGATCTCGACGGTCACTCGACTCTGGTAAGACAGCGCCTCGAGTTCACGTATCGAGCCTTCCTACCGGGGCCCACGTCGCTGCCAACCGGCCCCTACTTCTTCCTGTTCGACATCGCACCGCCTCCCCTCCAGCAGCAGCTTCGCCTCTTCGCCTGGCTCAACGTCGACCCCGACGCCGGTACCTGGGAAGGTCTGTTTACGGACGGAAACCGCACCACGGCCTTGAACGATCGCCCTGGGTGTCCATCGGATTGCTCACCCAACGCGTGTCAGCTGTTTCCGTCTCCCGCGTGTGTGAAGCCGTCGACCAACATGGGCTCGATCGACGAGTTCCTCGACTTCATCCCAATCAAAGATCGTCCCGTGGGCTACACCTTCCTTGGCGCGGGCTACACCGCGGACCTGCCCGACGGCACGACCGGCATCGGTACCCCACCGTTCCCCATCGACATCGTGATCGGTTCGGGGTCCGGCGTACGCATCACGGCGGTCGACACGGTGATCATCGGGCAAATCAGCCAGGACAACACCGGCCGCTGGCGCGGTGCTGGGAGCGCGACCATCGCCAAAGTCCAGGTGAACTCCATCGGCGAGGAGCCCACGACCGGTACGCTCAGCTTCATGAGCCTTTTCCCCGAGGAAGTTGCTGAGGTCGAGTCTTACGGGGAGCCAATCTACAAACCAGGCGAAGTCAACCCGACCGCGGAGTAAGTGTCCCATGGCTCTGAGCTATGGAGAGATCAGGCGCTGCCTCTCGGGGCAACGCTTGCCGGTTGGCTTCGTCGATCTCGACGCCTTCGATCGCAACGTCGAGCGGGTGCTGGATACGATCCGCCCTCACGGCATTCCGCTCCGTCCGGCAACGAAGTCGCTCAGAGTGCCCTTCCTGATCAAGCGCCTGCTCGCTCATCCGAGCGGCCTCATGCGCGGAGTGATGTGCTATTCCGCACGGGAAGCCGAGTACCTTGCGGGCCAGGGCATTGACGACTTCTTGCTCGCATACCCTAGCTTTCAACAGCCCGACTTCGACAGCGTCGCAAACCTGGCAAGCGAGGGCAACCGCATCAGCATGGTCGTCGACGCCGCAGAGGTGCTGCCTCGCTTGGGTGAGACCGCGCAGGCTCACGCCACCCAAATCGACGTCTGCCTGTGCGTTGACATGAGCCTGAAGCTCGCCAAGGGCGCGCTTCATCTCGGCGTGCGCCGCTCTCCGCTTCATAGTCCGGCAGCGGTCCTCGAGCTTGCCAAGCGCGTCGCGGATACGCCGGGTCTCCGCTTCCATGGCCTGATGGCCTACGAAGCCCAGGTGGCAGGTTTGGGCGATGCCAATCCGTTCGAGCCGGCCAAGAACTCGATCAAGTCACTGGTCCGACGCATTTCCTCACGGGAACTAGGAGAGCGACGCGCCAACATGGTGCAGCTCCTGAAGCAGGCGGGCCTCGAGCCGCAGTTGGTCAACGGCGGGGGGAGCGGGTCCTTAGACACGACCACTCCGGAGACTGGAGTCACCGAGGTGACTGCCGGCTCTGCGTTCTTGAAGAGTCACCTCTTCGACTATTACAGGAATCCGCATATGCGCTCCCTCGAGCCGGCGGGCTTCTTCGCGGTCGAAGTGACGCGCATTCCTGGGTCCGGCCTAGTGACCTGCGCGGGTGGCGGCTACATCGCCTCTGGGCCCACGGTGGCTGACAAAGCGCCGCTGCCCTATCTCCCCGTCGGGCTGAGGCTTCTTGGAGGCGAGATGGCGGGAGAAGTTCAAACACCGCTCGCAATTCCTTCAGGCCTGCGCCTCGAACGCGGAGACCCGGTAGTCTTCCGGCACGCGAAGGCCGGAGAACTAGCAGAGCGCTTCACCGAGTACTTGCTAATTCAACATGGGAAAGTACTAGAGCGCGTCCCCACCTATCGCGGGGAAGGTCAGTGCTTTCTATGAAGCAGAAAACGGAACGGACCTGCGCCGGAAACCCGTGGTGTGGAGCGTCCGCGCCAGCGTCTGCCTGGTAGCGCTCTGCATCAGCGCCGGCTGCTCGTCAGACGACCCGCAGCCGACACCCACCACGGCCATCGAGGGGACTCATGCGCTCTTCGACGTCGACGCTGAAGCGTCCTTCTTTGCGGCGCCGTTCCCTCGCCCGAACCGCGCACGGGACGACGGAAGCTTGAGGGTCACCGACTTTCCGAATCCTAACGGAAACGTCATGGTGCAACAGATGGTCGACATGCTGGAGACCGGGAGCCAGGGCTTCAGCACCAACGGCGCCGCGTACTTTCCTTTTTCGGGCGCCCTGGATGAAGCGACGCTGCCAAGCAGTGTGGAAGACAGCCTGCGGCCCGAGAGTTCGGTGTTCCTGGTCAACATAGACCGAAGCTCACCCTACTACGCGAGTCGGCTTGGACTCGAGGTGCAGTTCAAGGTCGCGGCCGAGACGTACAGCCCAAGCAACGTGCTCGTCGCGTTGCCATTCCAAGGCTTCGTTCTGGATCCTGATACGCTGTACGCATTCGTCGTGACGTCCGGCGTGCGCGCTGCGGACGGCTCTGCGCTCGGCAGTGCTCTCGAGCTCGAGCAACTGAAGCGCGGCGAGACACCCGCAGCCGAGGCCGAGCTCCCTGAAGCTCGACGGCTCTCGGCGGGGTTCAGCGCGTTGCGCGCGTACTACGCAGAGAAGCAACTCGACCTTTCGAGTATTCGCGCCGCAACGGTTTTCCGTACGGGTAATGCGTTGATTCGTCACCTGCGCTGGCGTGATCAGGTGGCGGCGCGACCCACACCCGTGGCAAACGACATCGCCGACGCCGGCGAGAGCTACGACGACTACTGCGTGGTCCGCGCCAGCGCGGCGCTCCCCGTGTTCCAGACCAGCACCAAGCCGTACGCCACCATCGGTGATGGAGCCATGGTGGAAGACGGCAACGGGGCACTGGTCGAGCAGAGCCTCGACAACGTGGAAATCCTCCTCACCGTGCCGAAGCAACCAATGCCGGCTGCAGGTTACCCGATGCTGCTCTACGGCGCGGGCGGCGGCGGCAAGGCGCGCCAGGTGATCGACCGCACCAAGGAGAGCGAAGACCCGGATCTCGGACTCGGACCTCGAGGTCAAGGCCCTGCGCTGCAGCTCGCGCGGCGCGGCGTCGCAAGCTTGGGCTTCCCCGCGCCTCTAGCCTGGGAGCGTAACCCCGCGGCAAAGGATGGCCTCGTCGACTTCTGGAACACCGGCAACCTGTGGGCGTTTCGCGGCAACATCCAGCAGGGCATCGTGGACTTCACCACGCTCATCGAGTGGGTGAAACACATCGAGATCCCGGGAGACCTCTGCCCTGAAGCCAGTGCCACGACCATTCGAGGGCGAGTACCAAACGAGCTCGCTCATGGACTCGCCCTCTCTGACCTCGGCAGCGCGAGTTAGAACTCGCGCAGGCTTCCTCGGTTTCGGTATGACAGCAAACGCTTGTTCGTTTTCGGTCACTCCACTGGCAGCACGTTGGGCGGTGCGGTGATCCCACTCGAAAAGGATGTGCGCGGAGGTGTGCTCAGCGGAGCAGGCGGAAGCTGGGTCTACAACCTGCTGTTGGCCGAAGCACCGGTGCGGTTGAAGGCGGTGGCGAGCCTGTTGCTCGGGCTCAATCCCGAGGACGAACTCGATCGTTTCGACACGCCGATCACTCTATTTCAAACCGCTTTCGAAGAAGTGGAGATGGCGAACTGGGGCGTGCCCAAGCTCACGGTGTGCTGGAGGATGGTGATGCGAAAGACTTGTTGTTGCTCGGAGGGCTCACGGATCCCGGCCAAGCCTCGCGCCCCAAAGGGCGCGAAAAAGGGAGAGAGCCGCGCATGATCAACTCGTACGCGATGGCGGTTGGAGCGGACGTCGCTGCGCCTACTCCGGACCCCACGGCTCCGATTGAACTCGCACTGGTTGGGCGATCAGAAATCACCTTACCAGCGCGCGGAAACGTACAACTGCAAAACGGCCAAAGCGTGACGCTGGTGAGCTTACAACGCGACGCACAAGCAGTTTGCTGAAGCAAAGCTTCAGCAAACTGCGTGCTACTCCGCACGGAGATAGATGCCCCTGCGCTCGCCAAATCCCCAGATTTGGCGAGGATTTCGCGAGCGCAGGGGCAGTCCCATCCCTGTGCGGGCACGGTGGGTTCTCATTGGCGGGGTGTGTTCCACACCCGCTCGCCTGAATGGACATCACGTTGCGTTCAGTTCGCGCCGCCCGCGGCGCGAACCAAAGGCGGAGTCGATGACGTGATAGCCACGCGTATGGCTGTTTCATCAAGTCGCTCTCAGACGACGTGGAGCGCGTTTCGTCGGAATCTCCTGAGCTGTCTTCCACGGAAGGTGCTATCGCTAGACTACCGGCAACGCAGAGCGACGCGGCGGCTCCCTGTGAGTAGCCACGTTCATTCGGAGTTCGCGCGTCCCACGTGACTCCCTGAAACATCCGCCGCTCAACCAAGCGGCGGGTCTGTGGTTGCCCCAAGCCTTCAACTCCCAAAACACCCGAGCTAAGGTTGGTCGACGTGCAGACAATGCCCACTCTACGCGAACGCAAGAAGGCCCGTACACGTGAAGCATTGGTAGAAGCCGCACAGCGGCTATTCACCAAGCAAGGCTACGACTCGACGACGGTGGACGAAATCGCGGCCGAGGCCGAGGTGTCGCGTCGCACCTTCTTCCGCTACTTCCCCACCAAAGAAGCGGTCGTGTTTCCCGACAACGCTGAGCGACTCGAGCGCTTTCGACAGCTGCTCCGCGCCGTCGAACCCGGCGAGTCTCCTTTCGCTTCCGTGCGGAGAGCGTGTTTGGGTATCGCTCATGAGCTGATGCAGGCCCCCCAGAGCTACGCTGAACAGCAGCGCTTGGTGGTCGCGTCTCCAGCGCTCATCGCCCACGAGCTCGAGTCTGATCGGGAGTGGGAAGCGGCGATCGCCGAAGCGCTCCTGCGCGCTGGTGCGATCAGCACCTCGAGCATCAACCCGGATATCCAATACCGCGCGCGCATCCTGGCTGGTGCAGCCATGGGCGTGGTGCGCGCCACGCTGAAGCACTGGCGTGACAGCGACTGCAAAGGCAACCTGCGCGACTTCGCCGAGGAGGGCCTGCAGATGCTCGAGAACGGTGTCGGCCGCACCCTGTTCATGAAGAACAGCGCCGCCTGATCGCTAGCCGTGAGTATCGGGGTGGTCGTACACCCAGAGCAGGAACGCGTACTCGCGCGCTAGCTCTTTGAGCGCTTCGAAGCGACCGCTGGCTCCGCCATGTCCAGCGGTCATGTTGGTGTGCATCACGAGCAGGTTCTGATCCCGCTTGAGCGCCCGCAACTTGGCGACCCATTTCGCGGGCTCCCAGTAGGTGACCCGTGGATCTGCGATGCCTGCCGTAACCAACAGGTGCGGGTAGTCCTGCGCCACGACGTTGTCGTACGGACTGTAGCCAAGCATGTAGCGGTACACTTCCGGGTCCTTTTCCGGGTTCCCCCACTCGCTGTACTCCGGCGGGGTCAGCGGAAGGCTGCCGTCCAGCATGGTGTTCAAGCAGTCAACGAATGGCACCGACGCCACTGCCGCGTGGAAATAACTCGGCGCCTGATTGATGACAGCACCCACCGCCATCCCGCCGGCGCTGCCGCCGCTGATGGTGACGCGCCCCCTCGAAGAGACGCCTTGACGCTCGAGCTCCTCGACGGCGAGGCGAATGTCGCTGAATGTGTTTTGCTTCTTCAGGCCCTTTCCGTCCTCGTACCAGTGTCGGCCCATCACGCTGCTGCCGCGGACGTGCGCGATCGCAAACGCGAAGCCACGATTCAGAAGGCTCAGCCGATTGGGACTGAAGTACGGGTCGATCGTCGCACCGTAGGAACCATACACATAAAGATAGAGCGGGGTTTGGGGGTGAGGGGGCGAGTCGACGCGATGCACTAGGGAGATCGGCACCCGCGCACCGTCGGGAGCCGTCGCGAAAAGCCGCCGCGAGGTATACTCAGCCTTATCGTATCCGCTCGGAATCTCTTGTTGCTTCTTTAGCTCGGTGGTGCGCGCGTCCATGTCGTAGTCGAGCACACTCGGAGGGCTGACCAGTGACTGATAGCTGAGACGCAGGATGCGTGTTGTGAACTCCGGATTATCCCCGATAGATACCATGTACACCGGATCCGGGAAGTCGATGCGGTGCTCGCCACCAGAAGCCAAGGTCCGAACGCGAACGTGAGGAAGTCCAGCCTCCCGCTCGAGCACCACCATGTGTTCGGCGAACAGCGCAAAGCCACGCAGGTAGCAGTCGTCGCTCGGCGGAATCACCTCTTGCCAGCTGGTTTCGGCGACATCAGTGATGGCTGTGACCACGATGCGGAAGTTCTTGTGGCGGTCGTTCGTGCGCACGTAGAGCTGCCCGCGGTGATGGTCTACGTCGTACTCGTGGCCAGAGCGCCGCGCCAAGACCAGCCAAGGTTCGGCCTCTGGCGTGCGCTTGTCTAAGAGGCGCACCTCCGCAGTCTCCTTGTCATTGGAGCTGATGACGATGAACGCCTCGTCCGAGGTCTCTTCCACGGAAAGCCAAAAAGCTGGATCCGTCTCCTCGTAGACCAGGACGTCTGACGCGATTGGCGCACCCAGCGCGTGTCGGAAGATGCGGCTCGGCCGGTGGTGCTCGTCGAGCTTTGCATAGAAGACATGGCGACCATCTGCTGACCAAACCACCTCCCCCTGAACCTCGGGGATCCGGTCAGGGAGATCTTGCAGGTCGTCTCTCCGGAAGCGCGCCTCGTGCCGCTCGGAGCCGTCGAGATCCACGCTGTATGCGAAGACGCTTTGATCCGGAGAGGGTGAGAAGTCCCCCAAGTCGAAGTACTCGTGGTCCTTTGCCATGGCGTCCAGATCGAGCAAGCAGAGCGCTTGCTCTCGACCTTCGCCCTCTCGCCAGCGCAGCACCTGGGGATGTTCGTGTTCCGCGAGGTAACGTTCCTGATACCAGAACGCTCCCTTGCGCGAAGGCACCGAGTCGTCGTTCGGTTGGACGCGCCCGCGGAGCTCCTCGAATACGCGGTCCTGCAGATCCTTCACGGGTCGCAACGCCGCTTCGAGATACGCATTCTCCGTTTCCAGATAGTCGCGGATCTCCACGCTCTGAACTTCTGGGTACGCTGGATCGCGCAGCCACGCGTAGTCATCCACCCGGCTGTGGCCGTGAATGGTGGTCGTCACGGGTCGCCGCTCCGCCTGGGGAGGCGCTTGTTCTGGAAGTCTGCTGCCGGACATACTCTGGCCTGTACCACGGCCGGCGCATCCGAATCACCGCCAGAGGCACAGAAAAACTCAACAGATCTTCAAGGGATAGACGTCGCCGGGCGGGACCTACCGGTAGTTGAACTACCATCCTTCGGTTTTGTGTGAAGCGGCCGTTCTTGCAGGGCGTGAGCTTTGCAGTGGATGAAGAGCTTTGGTTTGGCGAGCGCGCCGACGCGGAGTCGGAGAAGCTCGCCGCGCAGAGCATGGCGGCGCGAGCCGGGCGCATCCTGGGCGCGAAGCCATTTCCGCTCGCAGCGCGGAAACTCGCCGAACTAACGCGAGACCCCGACGTACCGCTCGGAGATTTGGTCACGGTACTGGAGAGCGACAGCGCCTTGAGCGCGCGACTGCTCCGCTTGGTCAACTCTGCAGGCTACGCGCTAAGGGTGCGCTGTACCTCGGTCCGCCATGCTGCAGCGTTAGTTGGGATTGAGAAGCTTCATCAGGTATCGACCACCGCCGCCATCCTCGACCTCTTCGACTCGCAGACGGCACACGCCGCCCGCATCCTCGAGCATGGCACCGTGGTTGCTGCGCTCTCACGCTACCTCGCAGCCCACCTGTCTCTGCCAACGGACGACCTCTTCACCGCGGGCTTCTTGCACGACATCGGCAAGCTGATGCTGCTGGAGACCGAAGGCGCTCGCTACGTCGAGCTGCTAGAGAAGCATGGGGAGAGCTTCGACTCCCTTCACCGGGCTGAACGCGAGCTGTTCGGTTTCGACCACGCCGTGCTCGGCGCTCACGTCCTCGCCGCGTGGAATATCCCCCAGCCGATCCCACGCTTGGTCGCTTGGCATCACCAGCTGGGGCGCGCGTACGAAGCCGGCACGCGCTGGTGTTCGTTGATCTGCGCGCTGCGACTCGCGGACCAGCTCAGCTATCACCTGGATGCCGAGGACACCGCGCAGGCGATCGAGCAGATCGCTGCGGGTGAGGCCGCCAAGTTCCTCGAGATCAGTGAGCCCCAACTCGACGCGATGTGGCACGAGCTCCGTGTGTTGATGCTTCGCAGCAGGGCCGTATTCCGCGGGGAACAACCGCCCGAACTGGAGCCGCTACCACCTCACCGCTCTGGCCGCTTCAAGAAGCCGGAGCACCAGCCACAGCAGGCCCAAGAACCCCGCGTACCGAAGAGCTTTCCATGCGTCGTGTGTGAGGAACCGAGCTTCGGCAACCGCTGCCAGGCTTGCGGCGGACACGTCTGCCCAGATCATGAGCTTGCGCCGGATTCCTGGTGCACGCTGTGTGTGCAGGACTGGCACAAGCACGTCGAGCACTCGCGGCTGACCCGCCGCCAACGGCTGACTTTCGTCGGCGCCAGCGGCCTACTGTCCCTGTTGGCCGGTTTCGGAGCCAGCCAAGGGGAGGTTACCAGCGGCATCAGTGTGGGAGTCGGAGCGGCACTCACGCTGGCGTTGGCGTGGACGGTCGCCCTCGTTGCCGGGCGCTTGCAGAGGCGCAGAAGCTTCCTTCGAGAGCGCCCCAATCGGGAGCAAACCGAAGCTCGTCGAGTGACGCTCGAAGCGGAACCGGAAGTCGGACCGAGCTCGGCCGAGTTCAACACGGCCATGGACATCGCACTACCGGAACTCGCCGCGGAACCTGCGCTGGCTCTAGAAGCGGCGCCGGATGATCCGACCCAGGCGCCGAAGGCAACAGCCGAGCCGCCGGGTAGCGAGGCGCCCCAAGCAGAGGCAGGCGCGGAAACAGCGGCCGTCGAAGAGGCCGCGGTAGAATCGACGGCCGCTGAGCAGGCCGACCAAGACGCCACCACCGAAGCCGCGGCGCCAGACGAGACCGATATCGTCGTGACGGCCATCGAAGAGGCGGCCGAGGAAGACGATAGTCCGAGCATCAGCTGGCTGCCGGGCGCGATGGAACTACGCGTCTCTACCCCAAGCCCCAGCATCAGCTTCGCACCAGTGAGCAACGCGGGTACCTGGGGCGAAGCAGAAGAACACGAAAGCACCCCAAGCGAAGCTCCAGAGTCACTCCCAGAGCCCGCTGACCTGGATGGCCAACCCGCGTCCAACGTCAGCCTTTCGAACCCGAATCTGCGCAACCTTCCCGACTCGTTTCCCTCGGACGTTGAGCGAGCGAACGCGTTCTCCGAAGCCGCCTCTAGCCTGAGCATGGGAGCAGCCGCCCGCTTGTCCGTGCGCCCGAATCGAGTTCAGCAGCGCGACGACTGCAGCGCGGCTCCCCTAAGCGCCGCCTGCTTCCGCGAGGTGCTAACCGCGTGCGATGGCGGCGTCCCAACATGCGCAGCCCCGCCCGCGGTTCTGGGAGGGGTCACGGAAGCAGATGACGGGGACGCGGAGCTGCGCCCTCCCCCCACGCCCAGCGTCCTGCGACACGCTTGCTGAGTCACTCCGCAGCTAGGCCGTGGGCGCGGCGCACAGCGGCCGCATCGTGAGTCTTCACGCCGTAGCTGAGCCCGCGAGCTCGGGCCATTCGGCGCAGCGCTTGGCGATACTGGCGTGAACCCGCAGCGTAGAGCAGCGCCTCTCCGCCCGGCACGCGGCGATGCACGAAAGAGTACGCGCGCCCGACGGCACGCAATAAGGGAATACCCGGGTAACGCGCGTGGTGGGGGATCTCGAGCCCTTCGACCAGCTCACCTCCCACGAGGTGGCGCGTCGTCTGGTGCAGAAAATTCCGCGCCATTTCCTCCGGGAACAGCGGCAGCTTACCCGCAACCTCATCGAGTATCTTCTTTCCGTACGCTGGGCATTCACTGGGTCGCGCTTGGTGCTTCAGCATTTCGCGGTACTGCGCCACCTCTTGATCGAAGCTCGCCGTGAGGAGCGTCTCCTGGATGCCAAGGACGTAGCCAGCGTAACGCCACAGCAGGTGATGGCTCTCTATCTCATCGTCGGTCAGGCGCACGCCCATCCTGAGCAAGCTCTGGACATTCCAGCAGCTGAACAGGGAAAGCGTGATCGCGAGGTCCTCCTGGTTGATCGGTTCGTCCCAGTGGGGCTTCCACCGGCCCGAGTCGGCCATCCACTGACGGATGGCGCCGTGGAGCAGACGCACACGCACGAGAATCTCGTGCGCCCGTCCACCGGGCTCGAGTTCGCCGGGCAGCGCCATGCTGAACACCAGCGCCGACGTTTCCTCCAGGCGCCGGGAGATGTCTCCAGGCATTCCCAACCGGCCAGTGAGCGCGGTGACCATCGCCATCTTCTTGAACATGTACCCGCCGACGAGGCTCCCCGTGAGCAAGGAGAGTCCCATGAATGGTCCGTACGCCGCGATCAGCCGCTGCCCAGCCCGCATGCGTCGAAAGTTAGCCCACGCCGGGACTCTCGATGTTTCCTCGAGGAACCTCTGATAAATTGGCGGCCCGCCTGTCGCAGCCTGGCGCCGCACTTCGTTCAGCATGTCCTCGGGGCTGCGGATCGGATGGGCCTTCCTCAGCTCCGCGATCACTTCGTCCGCCAATGGATCGGTGATGTGCCGCTGGGCCTGTAGCTCAGCCTCACTGTGACACGCGCCGTATTGGATCTCGGAGAGCGCTGGGATGCGCCGGAGCTCGTGGCGCGAGGTGCGGATGGGCATGGCCGAGTCTTATCTTAAATGTATTCAGATCGCCAGCCAGCCACAGCGCGTTACCCGCGGATCAGCGCACGCGGTGCAGCGTTCCACCCGCTTCTACGAACACCCGAAGGCCGTGAAACCGCGGCAGATAGTTGGCGGGAGGCGGCTTCTTGGGATGACCGGATGTCGCCTCCAGAATCACCTGCTTTCGGGACAAGTCGTAGTTCACCCGGTAGCGCGCGTCTCCGAGGTGCAAGCTGAGGGGGAACTCGCGCTCCAAGAGCGGCGCAATCTCCGGTGGCAGCACGGGGAGCTCGAGATCCGTCGCGTCCAGCAGCTGCCAGTCCGCGGGTTGGCTCACTCCAAGCGTCGCGATGCGTTCCCGGAGCCAGTCCACGTAGGGCGGAGGCGGGTCAACAGAAAAGCCCTCCAGCGGGCCCGCGGGGAGCTTGGAGAGCTGCGCCACCAAGGCCCACTGGCGGCTTCGCAGTTCGCTCCGCTCCGCTACCCCGCGGAACACAGTACCGCGGAGCACCAACGCGCAGAGCGCATCGACGAGCTGTTCACCGGACGGAGTGGTCTCTGACTCGCCGAGACACTTCCCGGCGTGGACACGCTGGACGACGGCGCGAACGTGACCCCGTTCGTCGAGGCTTGGCTTGGTGACTTGTTCACGTCCGAGCCCCGCAACGAAGAGATCCCGCAAGCTCGCGCGTTGTGCACAGGTAGCGATAATGCGATTCGCACGTCCCCCCACGCCGGGCACACCGAGCGCACGCGTCTCGAAGACAACCAAGGCCTCGGGGTGCAGGTGGTCAGGTCCCGCAAGCAGCCTGCTGACCACACTCTCCCGTCCAAGCTCCACTTCGGTGCCGCCGGAACTCCAGCTAATCGAGCGCTTGCGGCGTCGCGCCACGTACCCAGCGCGATGATCCGCTTGGAGCGCGATGCGTCCAACAGCCTCGCCACTGGGGTCATCCGCGTGTTCGGGCGGCGGCAACTCAGCGCGGCCGAACGCACGACGCAGTCGGCGAGCGTTCTGACGGGCCTCGGCCAGCGCCTGTGGGTCGAGCCCGTGACGCTTGGCCCGCCCCTTGCGAACCGCACGGATCAGGACGCAAGCGTCTGAGTAGTCCCCCGCTTCCAACTCCGAGCTGAAGTCGGTGACTTCGCGCACCAGTCGCCTACCGGTGGCGAGCGCGGCAACCAGATCCACGACGTCGTCGAAAGCGTCCCTACCTCTGGCCTCCACAATCAGCCTTCCGAGCGCTGGATCCAACGGAAGACCGGCCAGTTCGCAGCCGACGCGTGTGACCTGTCCCGTTGCATCCAGGGCACCGAGCTGCTCTAGCTCGGCGCGAGCGCTGTCGAGCGCGTGCTCGGCGGGCGTGTCCACGAACTGCAGGTCTTCCACCCGCCGCCCAAGCGCCGCGCTCGTCAGCACGAGAGGGACCAGGCTTTCCCTGCGGATCTCTGGCGGCGTCAGCGCCTCGAGCACGGCAGCGGGAGACCAGAGCCGAAAAGCCACCCCAGGCCCGGTGCGTCCGGCGCGCCCCGCGCGCTGCTCCGCGGAGTCGCTGGCGATGGGGGCCAAGCTCAAGAAGCCACGTCCAGCGTGATAGCGAGTTCGCCTCACTAGCCCGGAGTCGATCACCACCCCCACACCCGGGATCGTTAGGCTGGTCTCAGCGACGTTGGTTGCCAGGATAAGCTTGCGCCGCTCGCTCGGCTCGAACACCCGCGCTTGATGTTCGAGACTGAGGCCACCGTGGAGTTCGACCAGCTGATAGCCGAGATCTCGGCACTCCGCGCCGATCGCGGCGATCTCCGCCTTGCCAGGCAGAAACACCAGGATGTCGCCTGCAAGTGACTCAGCACGCTTCAACGCCTCGCGAACCCTTACCTCCAGGCCTCCACGTTCGGGCAAGGGCTCTCGACCGGGGAGGTACTCGACCCTCACGGGAAACGCTCGGGAAGTCGCCTCGAGTAACGTCGCGCCTAGCGCTTGAGCGAGGCGCTCCGCCTGCAGCGTCGCGCTCATAACTAGCAGATCCGCTTTTGTTTCCTCGCGGTATAAGGCGAGCAAGAGATCCACGTCCAACCGACGCTCGTGAAACTCGTCGAGCACGACACTCTCGAAGGATTCGTAAGCACCGAAATCGTTGAGCACCATGCCCGGTGTCGCAAACAAAAGCCGCGTCCGTGGCCCACGCCGCACGTCGTCACGTACCGCGTACCCAATCTCGGCCCCAAGCTCCACGCCCTGCAGGCTGGCTACGCGGGCGGCAAGGCTACGGCAGGCGACTCGGCGCGGCTCCACGACGAGCACCGAGCCAGGAAACCAGCGCGGAACCTCGGTGCTCTTACCTGTGCCTGTGGGGGCGCTGAGCACGATCCGCGCCCCGCGCCCCCCTCGCCGCGCCTGCTCCACGCTGGCGTCGAAGGCTGCTCTGACCTCGTGAATAGGTAGCCGTTCGTCAGGCACGCCCCTGTTTGCCCAGGGCGCGCGCGCGGCGCAAGCACCCGGAAACGAGCACACGTCGGGGTTTGCGGTAAGTTCTGCGGATGTCCTCCCCCATCGACGCGCTGGTCGACCAACTCCGTACCTCCCTGCATGCGCAACGCAGAGACACCGCGGCGCGAGTCGAAGCGATTCAGAGTGCCGCTCAGGCGTACCTCTCGGCGGTCGAGCAACAGATCGTACGCGACTTCTCCACCAGCCATGGCTTTGGCAACGCCCCGGGCGGTGCCTCCCCCAAGCAAGCCGCTGAGCGCCTGCTGAGCGCGGTCCGCCAGCTCCCAGAGCTCAAAGATGCGCCCACGGCACCGGTAGACCCGACGCCGAACGTCGAGCCCAAGCGAGCTGCAGCGCGCCTCACCCCCGAAAAGAATCCTCCGGCCGCCAGTTCGCTGGCCCCCAAGATCGAAACCAAGGAACCAGCGAGCAAGCCTCGGCTCGCCCTCCTCGCGCTCACCGAGCAGCGTCCCTTGGTTTTGGTGGGTCGCCTTGGCAAGAAGGAGCGGCTGGAAGCGCTCGCGTCGGAGTTACCCAAGCAAGTCGAGTGGCTCGACACCAACCAGCATGGGATGGCGGCTATCGGCAACTTGGACAGACGCCTCCGCGAGCGCCGCGTCGGAGCGCTGGTGTTGATGGAGGGCTCTCTAAGCCACAAGCACACGGAGCCACTCGTTAGTGCCGCACGGCAACATGGGATTGCTTTCGCCTACGCCAACAAGGGCGGAAAGCAATCCATCTTGCGTGCGCTTGATGAACTGGAGAAACAGCTCGCCTCAGGTTGAGGCAGAGCCCTCTTCCCGCTTGTTCAAGAAGTCCATCAGCGTTTTCACGAGTTCATAGGGGGGTGTCACCTCCGGCGCCTCGACGGAGTCTTTCTCGTGCTCGAAGCGCAGAAGGTCCATTTCGGCGAAGGCAGCGCGCACCTTCGGCGTCAACAAGCCAAGCCGGCGAAGGTTCGGGACGATCTTCGAGAACATCATCTGGCGGAAGCCCTTCTGGATCGGTGTGTTCGTCATCCACGGGACCCACACGTCGGGGTCCCAACCCAGGCGCTCGAACACCTGACGGTTCAACAGCCGCGTGCGCAGTAGCCGAGTCGCTTCGATCACGAACTCCTCGCGTTCCGCCAGTTCTCGCGCGCTCATTTCCTCGCGGTACACCTTCTCCAGGCTCATCACGCCGAAGGCCACGTGACGCGACTCGTCCGCCATGATGCGCGCCGTGATATCCTGAATCAACGGCTCGTTCTGCATGACCAGGCGCAAGGTGCCAAAGGCCGCAAGCGCAAGGCCTTCAACCAGGATCTGCATCCCCAGGTACGTGATGTCCCAGCGGGAATCCGACACGATTTGGTCCAGCAAGGTGCCCAAGCTCGGCTCGATCTCGTACGAGAGGCCGAGCTTCTCCGTGAGGTAACGATGGTAGACCTCCACGTGTCGAGCCTCGTCAGCCACCTGATTCGCGGCGTAGAACTTAGCCTCAGCCCACGGCACGGTCTGGACGATCTTCGCGGTGGCGATCAACGCGCCCTGCTCACCGTGCAGAAACTGAGACAACATGAAGGCGTTGGTGTGCAAGCGCAGCAGGATGGCTTCGTCCTGACTCAGCTCCCGAGGCGGCTGCATCACCTGGTTCATGAACACGTCGACGCCGGACTCGAGGCTGAGCTTCGCGACATCTACGTCCTGGGACCAATCAAGCTCGTTGGCGTTCCAGGAGAGCGCCTTGCCCTTTTCGTACAGGTGCATGAGCTTCTGCTCTTCGAGGGCGTACTGCCAGTCGAACACGGTCTTGATGGTGCCCTCTACCTCTCTGTAGGCGCCGGTGTCCGGTATCGGCAGCGGATTCTTCTGTTCGTAGTCCATCGTCCCTCCCAAATGTATTGGCGCTGCCAGCTAATAAAAGCCGCGTGGATTTATCGATGCACCCGTAGGTACGCGAGGATCACGCTCGTGAATTCCTCGACCAGCTCCGCATTGGAGAGCGCGCGTTGCTGCACTCGCACATCCCCAAGGATGGCCTTTTGCTGCAACACTCCGAACACCATTTGAAGTCCCAGCTCGAGCGCCTTCGCGGGCTCCGGATGAGTGATCTGATCCGCGTGACGCAGCCCAAGCTCGATGAAGTGTCGAGTCGCCTGACCGCGGAGCCTGCGTCCATCTCGCCAGACCTTCTGAGAACGAGCGGCGTGGGCCACGAAGGCTCTAAGCAACGGCCCGGCGTCGCTGTAGACCTGGACCATGACCTCGAGCAGACCGGCGATGGTTTGCTCGAGGCTCTTGTCCTCCCACCTCTCGGGGCGCGTCACCTCCTCGAGCAGCGACCCGACGCGCGCCAGGAAGCGCTCTTCGAGGGCACGCATCAGCGCGTCCTTGTCCTTGAAGCGACCGTAGAAGCCGCCGACGGACGACCCGGCGCGAGCGACGATTTCCGGTATGGAAACCTCGACGAGGCCTTGCTCCAGAATGAGCTGCTCAGCCGCGTCGAGCAGGCGCTCGAGGGTGCGCTGACTCCGCGCCTGCTTCGGGCGCGACACGCTGGAGAGTTCTTCAGCAGTGCGCTCCGCCTCACCGAGGTTGGAAGCACTCGAAATCATTGAAGATCGCCCCGAGACCGTCATATTGAGAACCAGAATGCGAATCTGATTCTAATTTTTGCAGCGCGTACGTCAAGCGCTGCGCCGGGCCACCGCAGCATCCAGCAGCAGCGTCCAAGCAGCAGAGTGCTCCGTTGCGCCGGGTGTTGGGCTCAGCCTTGGCGGCCGCGAATGTCGGCGAGGCGACCGTAGTGGCGGTAGCCGAGCTTGCTCAGTGCTTCCGCTGGGGCAAGGCCAATGTCGACCAACGTCTTGATGCTGTACGTGCCTGCCAAGACCGGCGGTGAGTACGCGCGGATCGATTCCTCGGAGGCACACTCATCGAGCGGCTTGAGGATCTGGTAGCTGTGAAGGTGAACGAAGTGCGCAGCGCTGCAGCGCGAGTACCCGGGAGTACCCGGCGCCGTGATCACGTGCGGTGTCGCGAGGAAACGACCACCGCTGAGGATCTCGAGTTGCTGTCCAACCTGTGCCACCAAGCAACCGGCAGGCGGAGTGCCCTTGATCAGCATGCCGTCAGGGAACTCGGCGCTCGGTCGAGTCCGCAGATAGAGCCCAGAGCCCTCATCGGGCCGCGGACAACGCACCCCGCTCGGATCGTGAAAGCGCCCGCCGGGGAGCAACGTGACGAGATTGAAGTCCGTGTGCTCCTCACCCCATAGGATGCCCTGGTCCACCTGCTGCTGATTCAAGGGGAGATAGCGCAGCAAGCGGAAGACGTGGGGCGCCCCTTGAATCCGCGAGGCAAAGGTATCGCGACTCAGACCGAGCGCAACAGCGCAGCCTTCGAGCAGCTGCGCCCCAACCCCGTGGACCTGTTTTCCGACCTCCAGGTACAGGCGCTCGAACTCCGCGTAGCCCTCCGGCCAGCGATTCTCCGCGTAGATCTCGGGATACTGGATCTCACACTCCGAGTCGGTCTCCACGGGTGCGGCGAAGTAGCACTCTTTGAAGTCCGGCTGTCCGCCAGCGATCACGGCCTTCTCCGTGTTGGGCGGCGTCCAGCCGCGCTGGTACCAGATGTCCCCGCTCGAGAGGCGTTCCTTCACCGCCGCGTCCTCAGCCGTGAAGCGTAAGAACTCGTCGTACAGGCGATGAACCGCCTCGATGTCTACACCGTGACCAGCGATGTAGATCAACCCGTAGTTCCCGAACGCCTCCGCAATGGCAGCTCGGGCACGCTCTTGAGCGGCGGAATCGCCTCCCAGATCACCTAGGTTCAGAGTCGGGATGTCTACAGCTTGAACGCCTGCGCTCGGGTCGATGGGAGTCACGGCCCAGCCATAGCAGGGAGTCGCCAGAAAGGCGACGCTCGCGGCCGTCAGCACGGCGCTGAAAACACTGCCGAATCAATATCCGTCTAGAGCTTGGGTCCGGCGGAGAGCGGCTCCGCGGCAGGCCTTCCGATCAGGTATCCCTGAGCGTACGTCACGCCGCGCTCACGAAACCATGCGAGCTCTTCGATGGCTTCAACACCCTCCACCACGGTGGCGATATCGAGGTGCGCCGCAAGCTCGAGAATTTTCGTGGCCACGACCGCTTTGTAGCTGTCCTCGTGAATGTCACGCGTCAGATCCATGTCGAGCTTGACGACGTCAGGACGCAATTGGTGCAGCAGGTTGAGGTTCGAAAACCCTGCGCCCACATCATCCAGCGCGACCGAGAAGCCAGCCGCTCGGAAGCTATCGAGTCTTTCGACGGTACCCGGCATATCCGCGATGCTCTCGGACTCGATCAGTTCGAGAACGACGCGGTCTGGGGCTACTCCCTGCGATAGACAGTCCTGTGTCACTCGCTCGGCAGTGAACGAGTCACGGGTGATGGTAGACGGAGTGACGTTGAGAAAGAGCCGCGTCTGGAGCTGACGCTCATTTGCCGCACGGAAAGCCCTTGAGATACTCAGTGTGTCCAGCACGCCCATCAGCTTCGCGTCGCGGGCGGCGGTGATCATGCGAAACGGAGGGATCAACCCGCCCTCGGTGTCGTGACCACGCATCAAGGCCTCGTGGGCGTAGACTCGGCGCGTGTCCTGCGCATCGACGATCGCCTGGAAGTGAGTGTCGAGACGGTCGTTGTTGAGGAGCTCCATCAGCCAACGGGCTCGCGCCTGAGCGATGAAGCTCTTGAGTGACTCCGCGCGGGGGATATCCATCAGCCCTGGCGCGGTTTGCCCGTGCATCAGTAGCACCTTGGTCGACTCGAGCTGAGAGTCGTTGTGGGCGTGCCGCAGGCGATCCAGCAGCGCGACGATGCAGTTGTCGTCCACCGCTACCGTCATACAGCGCGCGAGTTCGAGCACGTCGTAGTGCACCTCAGCAGCTTCCAGCTGCAGAATCATGCTGGGCGCGTCTGCCCAGTTCGCGGGCCAAAGGTAGAGCTTGCCGACCCCAGTCAGTGGACTGGGCATCTGTAGACTCACTTTCGCGGCGTTCAGATGGCGCATAATTCTCCTAGCTCTGGAGTCGAACGGCCCTCCCGCGAAAGACTTGAGCCCTTTCCCTGATCGCGGGTTGGATGGGCTCGACCAGAAGGCGCCCGCCTCGCTTATGTCGCGCCACTTTTGCGCGTCTACTCTGGTGTTAGGCTGCCTTCCGGAACCTCATGTCACGCTTTCGCGTCACAAGCTTCATGCAGGCCATGCAGAGCCGCACCTGGCCCCTTGTCGTTGCTGCGGCGACCGCCTGTGCCAGTGGCCTCACACCAGCGCCATCGCCGCGTCCGCCCCCGGAACAACCGCGCCTGGCGCCGAGTGTGTCGAGCACCCCGTCAGTCGCACCGCCAACGGAGGTTGCCGTTCCGCCCGATCCGGGAGAGCCGCTGCGCGTACCGTTCGCCAAGCTCAGCGAAATCGAGCAGGCCATCCAGGGCAGTATTGACCGCGGGGAAATAACAGGCGCGGTAGTCGAGCTCGGGCGCCACGACGGAGTGCTGGCGCGGCGCGCTCTCGGGCGCATCCAGACCTCCCCGCCCCGTTGGTATCTACCCGAGACGCGGTTCGACCTCGCGTCGCTCACGAAGCCCTTCACGGCTTTGACCTGTCTCTTGGTCATGCAGGAGCAGGGGGTGAGGCTCGACGCCCGAGTCGCCAGTTACCTCCCAGAGTTCGCCGCCCACGCTAAGGGTCAGATCACCATCCGAGATCTATTGCTCCACCAAAGCGGCCTACCGGCGGCGAATCCGCTGGGAGATCTACGCGGCGACGAGGCGACACAGCGAGCACACATCTTGGGCATCGCACCCAGCGGAAAGCTTGGCGATTTCGTCTACAGCGACGTCAACTTCATGGTGCTTGGACTATTGACCGAAAAGCTCGGCGGGGCGCCGCTAGACCAGGTGATGCGCGCCAAGTTGCTCGCGCCCCTCGGGCTCGAAGAAACCGGGTTTCGCCGTCCAAGTGAGAAACCTGGGGAGGCCGAGCGATTCGCGCCCACTGAGATCGCCAACTTAATCCCCACGGATCCGTCGAGCCCGAAGGTGCGTCTTCAAGGGCTTGTGCATGACCCTCGTGCACGCGCGCTGGACGGCGTCGCGGGGCACGCCGGGTTGTTTTCCACAGCAGCAGACCTGGGCAAGCTCGCGCGCGCACTGCTCAACCACAGCGGTCCGCTCAGCCAGGCGCTCACGAACTCCATGCTCGAGCCAAAGCGCTTCGGCAAAAAGGTGCGCGGCCTAGGCTGGGAGCTACGGGCAAGCGATCCGCGCGTGTTCGGCCACTATGGGTTCACCGGTACCTCGCTCTGGGTAGACCCAGCGCGAGATGGCTATGTGGTGGTACTCACGAGCCGCCTGTATCCGAGCGGCAAAGGTACCGCTGACCCACTACGTGGCGCCATTCATCGCTTAGCCCATGGCGCCTACGCAGCCGACTTGGGTAAGCACTTCGAGCCCGTAGTGGGCGCTGACGCGCTACGCCTCGCGGACTTTGCGCCACTGCAAGGCGCAAAGGTGCTGCTACTCACCAACGAATCAGCACGTTTGCGGGACGGCCGCACCAGCATCGAGCTATTTCGAGACGCGCCGAACGTCGAGCTCGTCGCGCTGCTCAGCCCGGAGCACGGAATCGACGGACGACACTCGGGGTTGGTGAAGAACGCAGTCGATCGCTTCACGGGTCTCCCGGTGCGCTCGCTGTATGCGGATCCAAAGCTCGACGTCGATCCGAAGCAGCTCGCTGGCGCGGACACCATCGTGTTCGACCTGCAAGACGTCGGAGTGCGCTTCTACACCTACTTCTCGACGCTGCACTCGGTGCTACGCGCTGCAGCCAAGACCAAGCAGCGCGTGGTGATCTTGGACCGCCCCAATCCCCTTGGAGGCAAGACGGTCGCCGGCCCCATTCAGGACTTCCGCAAGCCGACGTTCGTGCACCACTTGCGGCTACCGCTGATCCACGGACTGACAGCCGGAGAGTTCGCGGGCTATGTCGTCGAGCAAGAACGACTCGACGTGCGCCTCGAGGTGATCCAGCTGCGAGACTGGCAACGCAGCACGATTCTCAGCCAGGCCCAGAGTTGGGCGCCCCCGTCGCCTAACTTGCGCACGCGGAACGCGGTGCTGCTGTATTCCGTGCTGGGTCCTTTCGAGACCACCAGCCTCTCAGTTGGCCGTGGGACGGACACGCCCTTCGAAGTCATCGGCGCGCCCTACATCAATCCGTCGGTGCTGCTCGGCGACCTCGGCAACACTCCGGGGCTGCACTTCGAGATCGTGAGCTTCGTCCCCCGCGCGAGCACTCAGCGTGGGAAAACCTGCAAGGGGCTCGCGCTCAGCGTGGTCGATGCGAGCCAGTTCAACGCCACAGACACGTTGATCAAGCTCGCTCACGCGCTGCTCAAGTCGTACCCCCAGGTCGACCCCAACCGTTTGGACGATCTGCTCGCGAACCGTCAGGTCGTGGAAGAACTCAAGACGGGCCGCGGCTTGAACTGGTTCGAGATGCGCTGGAAGAAGGACCTCGACGAGTACCAGGATCGGCGCCGCAAGGTCTTGCTCTACTGAGGCTCAGTTCACGGGCTCGCCAGCCAGCAGCTTATCTAGGCGAGGCAGAATGTTCGCCGTCGCACCCGGCCCTTTGATCGATCCCGAGATGCGCTGCTCGGTCCCTCTGCCTGCGGCGTCAGGCAGCGCGAACAACGGGATCATGCGACTCGCGTAGCCAGCGCTGGCGAGCGCATCCCGATCCTGATCGAGGTCGAACTCGACGAAGGTCACGCCCTGAAGCTCGCGGTCGAGTTTCCCCTCGGTAACGGCTTGATGGAAGTACTGGCACGGCTCACACCAGGTCGCGCCGACATAGACCAGCACGCGGGTGTACCCCCCCTTGCCCGCCTTCTGCGCAGCGTTCGCCTCCGTAAGCTTCTCCCGAACGAAGCTCGAGATGTCCGCGCCTCCCGTGGGACCGCGTAGGAACCGCGGCGGTGCGCCAACCTCCACCTTGGCCGTCGCGCTGGCGCTCGCGGGCTCCGGCTTGGCTTGGTGCTCAGTGGAGTCGCAGCCGAAGAGCACGAGGCAGGGCAGGGTGAGCAACCAGGCGCGACGCATCAACCACAGCTACCAGCCGCAACGGGTCGGAGCAAGCCAGCGCTGATTCAAAGCAGGCACGGGCGTTGTTGATCGGCAGGGTGTTGTTTCAACACCGCGCTAAGCCTCCAGCAGCCCGTACGGCGGAGCGGGGTCGTACTGAATCGCCCGCTGCACGCCCTGAGCAAATTCCGGTGACTCGAGCTGACCCACGAGCCACAGCGCGGCGTCGATCCCTGCGGATACCCCAGCAGCGCTGAGTAATCTGCGCTCACCCCGCGGCCCACACGCGAGATCATCCGCAACGTAGCGCACGTCGCCGCGCACCTTCAGGTCGCTACCAGCGCGCCGCTGGAGCTCGTCGACGAAAGCGAAATAGGTGGTCACTTCTCGGCCGCGGTTGACACCGCTCGCAAAGAACAACAGCGCGCCGGTACAAATCGAAAAGCTCCAGCTCGCACCGGCAGACTGCCGCGCCAGAAACTCCAGCAACGCCGGGTCCTCCGCGCCCCGTCGGGTCCCCTGACCGCCGGGCACCACGAGCACGTCGCACTCTCCTGCCCCCGCAAAGGTTTGATCTGGACACACCCGCATGCCCTTCGCGGCGCGCACGGGCTCGAGCGTTGGCCCCACCAGCTCGCACGTCCACTCGTCCCGGTCCGCTGGCAAGAGCCGCGACGCCATACGCAGCACTTCCCACGGCCCCACCAAGTCCAGTTCCTCGAAGTCCTCGAACAGCACAAACCCAAACTTCATCGCCGGCTCCCTTCGCTGTGCTCACAGGCTGCACCAAGGCGCACTGAGCAGCACGGACCTTCACGCCACACGCTCGGCCAAAAACACGGCCCACCTAGTGTCCTGTCTCCGTAGTTCGCTACAAAACTCCCGCGCCCCCTGAGGGTGTGGGCGCACGAGTTTTGCGCCTTCGTACTACTCTTGAGACGAGGAAACGCTGTGTTGACTTGTTCAGCGAATCACAGATTCGCCTCACTAGCAGGTTGTTGTTCATTGGCAGGGTGTTTTTCAACACCTTGCTCGTGAGGCGAATACGGAGACAGGACACTAGCGAGCTGACTCGTGTCAGAGTGTGGGAGATGCGCCGCTCGGCTCTGCTGCTCTGTGTCCTCCTGTGTGCCGCATGCGCGCCATCCGGCGCTGGGGACTCGACACCGCGGCAGATCGAACTCGAAGGCGACATGGGTTTACTGGAGCCGTTCCGCGCCATCTCCCCGAAGGAACCCGTGCCCCACTTCATGGTGATGGATACCGAAGGCGGGGTGCACGACTCCCGCAGGATGCTCGGCCAAGGCCCGATTCTGATCAACTTCTTCGCTTCCTGGTGCGAATCGTGCGCGGCCAAGGCGCCGTTGGTCAACCAAAGCCTGAAGAACGCGCCGCCTCACACTACCGCCCTCGCCGTCTCCCTCGACGACAATTCTACCTGGAAATATGTGGAGAACTACGTCGACGATCACGGTCTCGACTACCCAGTGATCCGCGGGGCAGAGTTCGCCAAGTTCGCCCTGGCATTCGATCCAGTGCAGGCGGTCCCCACCCTGGTCGTCGTCGGTGTCGATGGCTACGTGGTGGACTTCCAGGTTGGGCTGCGCGCTGGCGACGCCGAACGCCTACCGCGAGCGCTTCAGCGCGCCGCAACGCCCGCGGGGCACCCGACGGCGGACCTCACCCCCCACCCGACTACCGCCAAGGGCGCTTCCGCGAGGTAATTGGCAGACGCGACGTTCAGGGACTCAACGCAGCTCGTCGTCGTGCCCTGGGCGTTCTGAGTAGGGCTCGAGCGCATCTCTGCCGGCGCGCTCGCGTAGCCCGTTGACCAACTTCAAAACTCGCGGCTTGAACAGCAGGCGGCGCTGCAGCGCTCGCTTACCTGGTAAGTCCAGGAGCCCGAGGGCGACGATCAAGGTGAGCAGGCCCTGACCAGGACCGACCAGCATGATCAAACCGGCAACGAAGAGCGCGAAACCGATCAGGTTCTTCAGTAGCCGCAAACCGAGCCGCAGCGGCGAGAGCCCCCTCCAAGGTTGAGGCGGGCCAACCAGCAGCGCGGCTGGAGCCCGCGCGAGGTACCAGGGGATCGCGATGATGCACACCACGAAGCTCCCCACGGAAACAAGCGTAAGCCAAACCCAGGTTGGGTGCTGCTCGAGCCACGCCATGGATCACATCAAGCCGAGCAAGATACTCTCGAAGTCCTCCGGCAAGACGCCAGGAGCGAACCACACCACCTTGCCCTGCTTGTCGAGCAGCATGTTCACTGGTGTCACGCCGAGACTCAGGAACTGCAGGGTGTTGCTCTGGGGGTCCACGTACACCGGATAGCTCAAGGTGAAGGAATCCCGCCAGGTGCGGCAGAACTCTGGTCCAGGCAGAAAGCCTTCGGCGTCTGCGTACATGAATTGCACGACGTTCAAGCCGCGTGACGAGTAGCGGTTGTACAGGTCCTCCATCACGAGCGCCTCCTGCTGGCAGGGCTCACACCAACCCGCCCCGATGGACACCAGGGTCAGCTTGGACTCGCAACGCATCTCGTCGACGGTGATGGTGTTGCCGTCGCAGTCGAGGAGCAAGATGTCCGGCAGGCTCTCGCCGAAATCTGGATCGGTTCCGTACGGTTTCGCCGCCTTGGGGCAGCTCGGCTCGGCGTCACGCACGGGCACATCGGGGAAGCTCCCATCCCAGCCAGGCAAGCCGCCGCTGTCACTCTCGGGGATCGGCGAAAACCGCTCCTCCTTGCCGCTACAAGCGCCCGTCAGCACGAAGGCAGCCAGCGTGCAGACGAGCAGCCACGCAACGCGCCGCCCCCGTCGGAGGCTGTGACTGACCGAACTGAAGGACACTGCTGGGAGCATAGCAGGCCGCGCGGGCGCGTCAGGCGGACGCCGACTTCGCCTTGGCCGCTTCCACCCGCTCCTTCAGCGCTTGATTCACGCGGGAATAGCCGACTTCGAGCTGCTTTTTCATGCGCGGCCAGAGCAGCGGCACCACCGGCCCCCGAAACTGTTCCCCGTGCACGAACACGCAACGCTCCTCGCCGGCTTCTGCTGCCCCGGCGGTGAGCGTTCGCAGCGGCTCGAGGCTGAAGTAATGCTCCCCGCCCATCACCTTCGCCATCAGCGAGCTCCGTGGCCCGCGCCAGCGGAAGTCGTGAAGCGGCTCGACGCGGTGCATGCGGCACGGGATCGGAACCGCGAGCTTGCCCTGGCGGATCTTGATGTCGACGTTTGCGCCTGCCCGCAGGTCGCCCTTCACGCTCACGATCACCGGATTCCACTCCGGGTAGCGCGCGAAGTCGGTCAGTACCTCCCACACTTCTTCACGGGAGGCAGCAATCTCGATCTGGGTTCGCACTTCTCGCATGGCGCGTGGATCTTCGCCTCGACGCCGCGGAACGCAACCAACAAAAACCATCAGGCCCTGCGCTTCCGCGTTCAAACGGAACTTGCAGGGCCTGCCTCTGAGCTTTTCTTTGGGGGGAGAGGAGCGCTACACGCCCACGATGAAGGTGACACTCGTGGTGCCGCTACCACCGATGTTGAGAGTCGCGAAGTTCTTCGCGCCTTCGACCTGGTAGTCGCCAGCCGTCCCGGTGACCTGCTTGTAAGCGTCGAGCAGCTGGCGCACGCCGGTTGCCCCCACGGGGTGCCCCGCGCCGATCAAGCCACCACTTGGGTTGATTGGACACTTACCGCCGATTGCAATCACGCCTTCCTCAACTGCCTTCCAGCTCTCACCGGGCTTCGTCAGTCCGAAGTGATCGATCGCCATGTATTCGCTGGTGGTGAAGCAGTCATGAGTCTCGATGCCGTCGATGCCGCTGACATCTGCCATGCCGGCGCGCTTGAACGCATCGGTGACGGTGGAGCGCACATGAGGCAACACGTACTCCGAGTCCTTGCTCTCAAGGACCTTGTCTTCGAAGCGTAGCCGCGCCGTGTGGTGTCCCCAGCCTTTGATGCGCGGGATGCTCGCGAGGGGGATCCCCTTCGCCTTGGCGTACTTTTCCGCGTAGCTTTTCGAAGCCAGGAAGACGGTGGCTGCCCCGTCAGTGACCTGGGAGCAGTCGGAGATACGGATCCGACCACCGACGGCGGGGTTGTCATCCGTGCGGCACATCGCGTGCCCCTGGTTCATGTACCACGTGCGCGTCTGCGCGTTGGGGTTCAGCTTGGCGTTCGCGTAGTTGATGGCGCTGATCCCTGCCAGGTGCTCGTCCTTCAGACCGTAGCGCTTGTCGTATTCGTCGCCGAGCTTGCCGAATAGCTTGGGGAACGGGAACTCGATGCCCGCTGCCTCGAGCTCATACCACGCGGCTGTGCCGAGGAAGTCACCGCCAGTCGCCGAGTCGACGGTCTTCATCTGCTCGATGCCGACGACCGCGGTCACGTCGTAGCGACCCGCTTCGATCTCCGCGCTGGCCGCGAGGAGCGCGATGCTTCCGGACGCACACGCTGCCTCATGACGACCTGTCGGCAGCCCACTGAAGAGCGGGTGGGTCTCCACGAAGAACGCACCAAGGTGCCCCTGCTTGCAGTAGAGCTCCGCCGCGAAGTTGCCGACGTGCCCGGTCTGGATGTCCTTGGGCTCGAGGCCGGTGGTCTCCAGCGCGCCGCGCACGACCTCGCGCATCATGGCGGAGAAGTGCTTGTTTTCCTTGCTCCAGTTCCGCGCGAAATCAGTCTGATAGCCGCCGAGGATATATACTTCTTGTGACATTGGCTGTGTCTCCTGTTCCTGTGCGACGGTTCAGCGCGCGACGAAGAAGCGCCCGACGTTGACGGTTGGATGGTTGAAGAAGCGCTGCCCGGGTAGTGCATCGGCCAAGAGCTTCGGCACGGGCACTCCCGCTGCCTTGAGCATGTCCACCGTGCGGGAGACGCCGATGGTGTCCACCAAGACGCTCGGCGGCGCCCAGTTGAAGCCGGTGCCCATGATCAGATCGATGCCGGTGATCGCCTCGGTGCACTCACCGGCGCGGTGGAAGCCGTAGCTGATGTAGCCGGCGATGACCTTTCGAGCGAGCGCAGCCTCGTCACCCGGTGCGCTGACGAAGGCCGCCATCGCTTCCTCATAGCGCCCCATGCGGTGCAGCGTGGCGATCTCTTTGATGAAGCCGAGGTTCGGGAGCTTCACCTCTTCGAGCGGCGTGTACTCGCCAGTCTTTGGGTTCAGCACGAGCTTCTTTTTGTCTTTGGTGCGCTGAAAGAAGCCGCCGCCGGTCTTGTTGCCAAGCGTGCCCTTGTCAATCAGTCGCTGCATGTAGGCGGGCAGCTCGAGCGTCCCGTGTGCCTCGTCCTTCGTCAACTTGTAGATATTGTCCACAATTGCCTTGTGGATATCCCAACCGACGAGGTCGATGGTGCCGAGCGGCGCCAGCGCACGGCCGGTGTAAGGCCCTACCAGCTTGTCCATCAGCGCCGGACCGTGCTCTTCCGCCAGCTGGGCGACCTCGTTCAGCACCTTGAAGCCCACTCGGTTACCGGCAAAGCCGGGGGTGTCTGCCGTGCGGATCATCGTGCGCCCGAGCAGCTTCTCGCAGTAGGTCTCAACGAAGTCGAGCAGCTCTGCGTCGGTATCTTTGCCCGCAACCAACTCGGTGCCAACGATCACGTTCGGCGGGTTGAAGAAGTGGATCCCCATGAAGTGCTTGCGAAAGGACTCACTGCGCCCCTCCGCCAGCTTGTTGATCGACAACCCGGAGGTCACCGTACCGATGATGCTATCGGCGCGCCTCGCCTTGTCGATGCGCTCGAAGAACTGCTGCTTCAGCTCGAGCTGCTCGGTCACGGCTTCGAAAATCAAGTCAGCGCTGGCTACCGCCTGCTCGAGGTCATCCTCGTAGCTTCCGCACTCCACGCGGTCCGCTACCGTGGGGGAACGAACCTGACGGATGGCCGCCTTCAGGCCGTCCTCCGCCTTCGCCTTGGTGCGCGCCAAGAACGTCACCTTGGGGACCGCGTGGGTGAACAACGCACCGCTTCCGAAGCCCATGGTTCCGTTCGCTCCGAGCACGACCACGTGCTCGATGCGCCGCTTGCCCAGGATGTCGCTTGCCTTGCCGCGTGCGCCTTGGGTTGCCAACTGATTCATCGCCTCGCTCCTTGTGGGCGTCGACTTGTGTGCTGCAAGGGCGCTGGCCGGTCGTGGCTCGCACGTTTACAGCTTTACATTCAACGCGCTGCGTAGCTTGACTTGCGTAAGCGTCGAAATCAACGTTCGAACGCTGCGCTGCTCGATTTTGGCACGGGAATTTAAGTGATTCGAAGCAAATCAGCGCTTTGTTGGGGCGTTTACAGCATCATTTACAACGTAAACAGCTGGCGGCGTCCAGGCACACGGGACTGGCGCTCTCGAGCAGCGCTTGGGTGCGGGGATGAGCGAAGCGCTTGGAGCGACCTGGAAGCGCCGGTAAGCGCGCTGCCATGAGTGAGACCGACGCGCCCCATAGTCCCCCTGCCTGGCAACCCGAGTTGCCCAAACTAGGAGGCGTGATCGGAGAAGCTCCAGAAGACTTCGAGGTCGAAGAAGTGCCGCTGTACGCCGCGAGCGGTGCTGGCAGCCACTGGTACCTGTGGGTGGAGAAGCGCGGGCTCAACACGCGCGAGGTGGTGCGATTGTTCGCCGAAGCCGGCGGCGTCGATGAGGGCGAGATCGGCACGGCAGGGCTGAAGGACAAGAACGCGGTAACGCGCCAGTGGGTCAGCGTCCCCGAGTCGGCGAAGGCACCAGAGACCTGGCAGCTCCCAGACGGCGTGCGGATCCTCGAGGTAACACGCCACACGAACAAGCTACGCACCGGGCACCTTCTTGGGAATCGTTTCCAGTTGCGGCTATTGGGCTGCGACCCGGACTGGCAAGGTCGCTGGGGCGCGCTCAGCGCGGCGCTCGGCTCACACGGCTACTTCAACTACTTCGGCCCCCAGCGCTTCGGTATCAACGGGCAGAACCTGGGGCGCGCGCTTTTCTGGTTGAAGAAGGGCGCCAAGGGCCGAGGTTTTCAGCCACGCCTCTACGCGAGCGTGCTGCAGTCGGAGGCCTTCAACCGCTACTTGAGCGCGCGCCGCGAAGTCGGCTTCGAACAAGCGCTGCTCGGGGAGGTGGTTCGCCTGGCGAACACCGGCAAGCACTTCAGGGTCGCCGATGTCGAGGCAGAGCGTGAGCGCTGGGAGACCAAAGACATCCTGCCCACGGGTCCGATGGCTGGCCCCAAGATGGTCGCGGCAGACGCGGCCGCGGGCGAGCTCGAGCAACAGGCGATCACAGCGCTCCGCCTCGACTCCCCACCCCGCGCATTCGTCAAGCTCGCGCCTGGCACTCGGCGCGACCTCTTGGTGTTCCCCGAGAACGTCAGTCTGGAGCTGGATGGCGACGCGTTGCGCCTCAGCTTCGGTCTGCCCTCAGGTTGCTACGCCACTGAGCTGGTGAGCGCCCTGACCGGGGCGATGGCGCGCCCCAGTCCACACCGAGACGCGGTCTAGGGGAGAAGCCCAGCGCAAAAGTTCAAGGCGGCCACAAGGGCACTGCCTCGCAGCGCTACAACAGCGGCGAACGAGGCCGGAAAGGCATTGGTGTCCAAGGCGGCCTCGCTATACTCCCGCGCCATGGCGCACACCGATCCAGCCTTCGTCCGTGACTTCGACGACCCGAAGCTCGAGGCGCTCACCGAGATGATGTTCTTGGCCGCCTTCGCTGACGGGGAGATGAGCGATGAAGAGCGCCAGCACTTCCAGACCAGCGTCGAGTCGCTGACGGATGGGCGCTTTGGCGGTGCGAAGTTCGATCTGTTCTTCGCCAACATGCAGCAAAAGCTCGAAGCAGAAGGTCGGGAAGCCCGCCTCGCCAGCGTGAAGGAGCGCCTGACGGATCCCAATGTGCGGCGCGTCGCGCTCAGTCTCGCGGTTCAAGTCACCGCCGCTGACGGCATCATCCGCACCAGCGAGCGTGAGCTGATCATGGAGACGGCAGAGGCCCTCGACATCGACGTGGACGTCGCGGCAGACATCGTCGCCGAGGTTGAGCGCGGTACCAAAGCCTAAGCCGAGCTGGCGCGGGCTCCCGTCAAGCGGCGAAGTCTCCGAAAAGAACGAAGCCCCGCGGAAACACCCCGGGGCTTTTGTCGTTCGAGCGCTCGCGTGAAGAGCTCAGCCGAGAGCGTTCAGACGATCGCGCGCTTCGCGCATGCCTTGCTTCAGCTCCCGCATGACCTCGGCGACAGGCTTGACCTCGTTCATGCGACCGACGATTTGCCCGACTGGCTGCATCAAGAGCGTGGTGTCCCCGGTTGCCTCCACGTGGCGATGAATGCGCGACTGCGCCTCAGCGATCAGCATGAACTGTAGCGGCATGGGTAGCGGCTTGGGATTTTTCGGATCTTCCCAAGCGTCGGTCCACTTGGTCTTGAGCTGCCGCGCGGGCTTTCCGCTCACCGCCTTGGAGCGCAAGGTGTCGTCGTAGCCGGCGTCGAGCAGCCGTTGCTTCACCGGTGCCGACTCCATGGCCTCCGCCGTGGTCAGCCAGAGCGAGCCGAGCCAGCAGCCTTGTGCGCCCATGGCTAGAGCAGCCGCAACTTGCGAACCGCTGCCCACACCGCCCGCCAGCAACACCGGTGTCGGGGCCAAAGCCTCGACCACCGCTGGGGTGAGCACGAAGCTCGATACCTCGCCGGTGTGACCACCCGCCTCCGTACCCTGGGCGATGATGATGTCGACGCCCGCTTCGACCTGCTTCTTGGCGTGCTTCACCTTGCCGGTGAGGGCCGCCACTTTGACGCCGTGCTGATGCGCGAGGTCGATCACCTCCTTCGGCGGCGGGCCCAAGGCGTTGGCAATCAGCTTGATGGGATACTTCAGCGCGATATCGACCTGCTTCTTGCTGACCTGATCGGTCCAGCCTTGCATCGCCTGAGCCGCCGTGGATCCCTCCGGAAGCGGCGGAACGTTGTGCTCGGCGAGCAGCTGATTGAGGAAGTTCCGGTGCTCCTCCGGCAGCATCTGGTGATACTCCGCGGCGCTCGCCATGCCTCCGCTGTCTGCTCCAACGAAGCCCGCTGGCATGACCACGTCGACACCGAACGGCAACCCATTCAGCTCCTTGTGGACGAGCTCGATGGTCTCGGCGAACTCATCCGTGGTGTAACCAATCGCGCCCAGCACACCGAGCCCGCCGGCGCGTGAGACCTCGATCACCACCTTGGGGCTGCGCGTGAACGCAAAGATCGGAACCTCGATCCCCAACTCCTGACACAGCTGCGTCTTCATCCGTCCTCCAGTACCCGCGATCCCGCGGAGACCAGCAAAGTAGAACGTGTTCTACTTCGGAGACCAAGGGAATGTGCGACGAAACCCCGCCCCGGAACTCAGGGGCGGGATTTGCGGGTATTCGCGCCCGGGAGGCGAGAACAAACAACAATTCACTTGGTGCAGCGTTGGCCGAACGCATCCACGGACTGCTTGAGCACCTTCGCGTACTCGGCGTCGGACATCGTGCCCTTGAACTGGGCCTCGTAGTACTTGGTGTACCACTTCTTTGCGTCGTCACACTTGCCGGCAGCTTGGAGGCACATCGCAGCCTGGCTCAGTACGGCGTTGGCGGTTGCGCGCGGGGGCAGATGCTTCGGCATCGGAAGCGTGGGGATCAGCTTCTCGATGGCCTCTGCCTCCTCGATGCAGCGCGCGGTCTCGCCCCGCTGCTGAGCCTGTCCGATGGCGCTCATCGCACGGGTGATTTGCTCTTGGGGGGTGCCACCGCGAGACGCCGGACAGTAGGTGTTGGCGGAGCCGCTCACCTGCTGATCCAGCTCCTTGTCCGTCTTCTTGCGTCCCGTGTCTTGTGCCGCGAGGAACTCACGCATGTGCTTCTTTCCGGTCTCGCACATGCCAGCCAGCATCTCGCACACCGCCTTGGTGTACTCCGCGCCCTTGTCGGCGCCGTGGGGGTCGAGCTTGTCGGCGCGCTCCAGGTCCGCCAAGCAGCCTGCGCCATCGCCGTTGTCGCGCTTCTTGTTGGCTTCGAAGCGTAGAGTGCGCGCCTGACCTTCCGGAGTCTGGTCGACCGGCGGTGGAGCCGGGGGTGCCGCAACCCCGAGCTTCGCGTCTCCCGCCTCCGCACCGGCGCCAAGCTCTTGGAGCACCACGCGGATCGGCACGCGACAGGCGCGCTGCGCCTGGGTTTTGCAGTCTTCCATCTCGCCGCCGCGCTTCAGGTTCTTCTCGTCGCGCTTGTGCTCTCCACCGCCCCCGATGTTCCCCACCCCAACATCGGCGGACGCTTCAGTCGACTTCTGGCTGTCGAGCTCGAAGGCGCCGAGGTTGTAGCTGGAGACGAAGTGCGTCGCCTGAGCGCACTTCGGGTTCGCTTCAATTTCCCCACGGCTTATGCTCTCACGAGAGGCGCTTGCAGTGCCCGTAACGTAGTAGTTCAGCTTCAGGCTCTCACCCATGGACAAGCGTCCGCCGAACGTTGCGACGCCCAGCGGGAGCTTCGCATACAGCTCGTCCTCGTTCTTGATCTCGAAGCCCTCGAGGGTACCGCTGGTGAACTGCGGTGGCTGATACCGCCCATACTTGCCGGGGACGCCAGCATCGCTGCAGCCTTCGAGCACCGTCAGCTCGCAGCCTTCGTACTTCACGAACACGATGTCGCGCGCCGCCTTGGCCTCGAAGCTCGCGAGGTCCGTCGCGTCCCACTCCACGATGAACGGGCGCAATTGGTTGGTCGCGGCATCCGCGCAGCGGTTCTTGCCAATCGCCGTCGAGTCCGCGAGGTTGCCCTGCTGGCCGTTCTGCGCGCCGCCACACGCGCTCACTCCGAGCACCAGCACCGAGCCGAGCAGCGCGCCGGCCCCGAAGCGCCGTACGCCCTTGGATAGCGGCGAACGCGGCACCTCACCCCCAAACCGAGGGGAGCGAGACGATGTGGAAAGCCTGGATTGGGATTCTACGGAAGCAACGCGCGATTGTGACATGGGAAAGACTCCTCGGGAGGCGCCGCGAAGGGTCGGCGAAGGAGTCGGTCCCGTCAACGAGGATCTCTGCGGGTCGTTTTCAGCGCAGCGTGACCAGCTCTTCCGAAGCGGTTGGATGGATGGCGACGGTGCGATCCAGGTCGGCTTTGGTTGCTCCCATGCGCACCGCCACAGCAAAACCCTGAATCATCTCGTCGGCACCCATGCCAATCACGTGGATACCTGCAACCTTCTCCCGAGCGCCGACGGTCACGACCTTCATCGCCGTAGCACTTTTCCGCTCGGTAATGGAGTGATACATATTGGTGAAACGCGCGGTGTAGCAGCGCACGCCGCTCAATCCGTATAGCTCGTGGGCGCGCTCCTCGGTCATGCCAACGGTGCCAATGGGCGGATGGCTAAAGACCACCGTCGGGATGTCCTCGTACTCGAGCCGCGCCTCCGGTTGCCCGCCGAACAGCCGATCGGCCAGGCGCCGTCCAGCGGCGATCGCCACGGGGGTCAGCTCCCACTTACCGGTGATGTCTCCCACGGCGTAGACCCCAGGCACGCTCGTGTTCTGGAAGTCATCCACCGGGATGACGCCGTTCGCCTCGACGGCGACTCCCGCGGTATCGAGCCCGAGGTCGCCGGTGTTCGGATCGCGCCCGATCGCCCACACCAGTTGATCCATCCCGCCAAGCTCTTGTCCTTCGGAGCCCTTGAGGTCGAGCTTGCCGCTCGCGTTCTTTTCAACCGACGCCAGGTGGATGCAGGTCTCGATGTTGACGCCCGCCTTCAACATCTCTTCCATCAGGGTGTCACGCAGCATCGAGTCAAAGCCGCCGAGCATTTGTTCCCTGCGGATCAAGAGGGTAACTTCCGACCCGAGGGCGTTGAAGATCCCGGCGAGCTCCACCGCGATGTAGCCAGCGCCTACGACGGCGACGTGCTTCGGGAGTTCTTCGAGTTCGAAGAAACCGTCGCTCGTGATCCCGAGTTCTTCGCCGGGGATGCCAGGGAGCCGCGGACGCCCGCCTGTGGCGATCAAAATGTGCTTCGCCTTCAGCACCTGGCTGCCTCCGGCCGACTCGACGACGACCTCGTTCGGCCCCTGCAGGCGTCCCCAGCCGTCAAACAAGCTCACGCCATCGTTATCGAGATTCCGCGCGTAAATTCCGTTCAGTCGCTCGACGTACGCGTCTCGCTTGCGCTTGACCGCGCCCCAGTCAATCTCAGGAACTTCGCCGAGAGCGAACCCGTAGTCGTTCGCGTCGTGCAGGGCTTCCGCCACGCTGGCGGCGTTCCACATCACCTTCTTCGGTACGCAGCCCACGTTGACACAGGTGCCTCCAAGGCGGCCAGCCTCTACCAGCGCCACCTTGGCCCCGTGCTTTGCGGCCCTCCGAGCGGATGCCAGTCCTCCGCTGCCGCCACCGATCACCACATAGTCGAAGCTCTCCACGTCTGCCCTTCTCCGCACACCAATCGCGGCGCGGTTACGCGGTGGATAGTGCTGCAGGCCGGCTAGCGCAACCAACCCGCCGCCTAAAGCCATGGGCAGCCGCGGGAGCTTTTGAGTAGGGTGTGGGCGATGAAACGGCTCGGTCTCACGCGCTACATCTGGCCCGCGCTGCTCCTGCCAAGCGCGCTGTTCCTGCCGAGTTGCGGGAGCCCCCCTGTCCCCAAGCCGTCGGAGACAATCCCCAAGGCGAACCCGGCGGGCTGGGCGTGCCCGTTGTGGCTGCCAAAGGACGCGGGGGCAGGCACGAGCAACGAGCGACTCGCCCAACTGCTGAAGCAGGAGTTCGAGAGCGAGCTGAAAAGTGACCCGCTGTGGGCGAGCGATCTGGGCGTGACAGAGCTGCAAGCGGAGCTGCCGGACCACTCCCGCGCGGCCCTAGCCGCCTGGCGCGGACAACAGCGTTCGTTCTTGGCTGAAGCGCAGAAGCTCAAGGATGATGAGCTCTCGCCCGAAGACAGGCTAACGAAGCGCCTGTTCGTCGAGATGCTCTCAACCCGCGTCGCGGGCTTCGTGTGCAAGTCTGAGTACTGGTCCATCGACGCGCGCAGCAACCCGCTGGTGAACCTGAATCGGCTGCCGGAGCTAGCGAAGCTCACCTCCCTCGCGAGTGGGAAGGATCTGCTGGAGCGCTACCGCGGGGTGAGCGGGCTCGTCGATCAAGAAATCGCGAATCTCAAGGTGGGGCTCAACTTGAACTTGGTCACGAGCCGCGCCATCCTGGAGCGGGTCATCAAACAGTACCGCACGGAACTCGCCAAGCAGCTCGACACGTGGCCGCTCTACAAGGCCGCCGACGAGCTACCGGAAGAGTGGCCCGCTGACGAGCGGGCTGAGCTTGGACGAAAGTTGCGGCACGAGGTGGAGCGGCAAATCCGCCCTGCCTACACGCGCTTCGTGACGTTCCTGGAGCGAGAGCTGTTGCCCAAGACGCGCGACGGACAGCACGAAGGCATCAGCGCGCTGTCCGTGGGCAAGGTTTGCTACGAAGCGGAGATCCGCCGCCATACCACGCTGGAGCTCAGCGCCGACCAGCTCCACCAGCTCGGCAAAGACGAGCTCAACAAAATCCACAAAGAAATTGTCGAGCTTGGAGGCAAGGTCTTCTCCGACCAGGCAAAGCCGGAAGACATCAACCTCGCCTTCATCCAAGGTAAGCTGCGGGACGACCCAGCGCTCTTCTTCAATAGTGCTCAGGAGATCCAGGACGCAGCAAACGCCGCCCTGAAGCGCGCTCAGGCGGAGGTGCCGCAAGTTTTCGGGCGGCGGCCGAAGGCGCCTTGTGTGGTCAGGCCGATCCCTGACTACGAAGCGCCGTTCTCACCCATCGCCTACTATCGCCCCCCGGAACCGGGAGGCGGCAAGCCGGGCGAGTACTTCGTGAACTTGCTGAACCCGCCCACACGCCCCCGCTATGAGGCGGAGGTGCTGGCGTTTCACGAGTCCGTGCCGGGCCATCACCTGCAGATCGCCATCGCTCAAGAGCTGCCGGAGCTGCCGGCGTTTCGCAAGCACGCCTACAACACCGCGTATGTCGAAGGCTGGGGGCTCTACTCCGAGCGGCTGGCAGCCGAACTAGGGCTCTACTCCGACGATCTCTCGCGCCTCGGGATGCTCTCCTTCGACACCTGGCGCGCGTCTCGCCTGGTGGTCGACACCGGGCTCCACGCCAAGGGCTGGACCCGCAAGCAAGCCGAAGACTTCATGTTTGCGAACACGATGTTGGCAAAGAACAACATCGAGAACGAAGTCGACCGCTACATCAGCTGGCCGGGCCAGGCGTTGGCCTACAAGGTGGGGCAGCTGCGCATCCTTGCCCTACGGAAAGAGGCGGAGCAGGCGCTGGGCGCGAAGTTCAAGCTCAGCGAGTTCCACGACGTGGTACTGGGTGAGGGCCCCCTGCCGCTCCCGGTGCTGAGCGAGCAGGTGCACGCCTGGATCACGAAGGAAGCGGGAGCCACGGCTCCCGCCTCCAAGTAGCGCTGCCTCGTCGCGCGCTACTCCGCGGCCCCGACCGCGGCGGGATCGTCCACCTGCTCCAGACTCTCAATCAGGCGTGCACCGGTGGTCGTGACTTCGTCGTGCATGAAGCGCACGCGAGTCTCTGCGCGGTCCAGGAAGCGCTCGAGCACCTCGGCTCGCTCCGGATCTTGCTTGGCTTGACTTAGCAAGATCTCGGCGACGGCCTCGTCGACGAGCACCCGGCACAGGCGTTCCGCGTGAAGCATCGCAAAGCGGAAGTCCCGCTTCGGATCCCAGCCGTCGAACAGCGTGCTCGGCCACTCGCTGACCGGCTTGCCCACCAGCGCGCGGAACTTAGCACCCGCCGTGCGAGCCAGTAGGTGCTGTTGCACTCCAAGGGACAGCTGAGTGAGCTTCGCGACGCGGCGCTCTAGTGGGTCACGCGCCGACAGCGCCTTCCAGCGGACCTGGGCGACCCGGCGCACGAACTCCTGGGGGCTCTTGATGATGCCCATCAGCGTGTCCTTCATCGCCATCAGGCTCTGGATTTGGCTCGTGCCTTCATAGATTGGCAGCACCATGGCGTCCCGCAGCAGCTTCTCCGCGCCGTACTCGGTGATGTAGCCATTTCCGCCGTGGATTTGGATGCAGCGCCGCGCGTGCTCGACGGCCTTCTCTGCGGCGATGTACTTCAAGAGTGGCGTCAGGCGGCGAGCGATACGCTGGTGGTGCTTCGCCTCACGCTTGAGGCGCTGCTGCTCGAGCTCGTCGCGGGTCAGGTTGGGCAGCACGCGCTCGAGCTTGGTGCCCATCTCCTCGTGAAAGCCAGCCGTCATCGCCAACGCGCGCACCGCCTGGATGTCGGTGCGCATCTCGTCCAGGTAGTCCGCGATCATCTCGTGGCGGTCGATGCTCTTGCCCATCGACCTGCGCTCCTCGGCGTAGGCGATGGCCTTGCGGTAGGCCGCCTCCATCAGGCCGAGGCTCTCGAAGCCCACGCCGACGCGAGCATTGTTCATCAACACCAGCATGTAGCGGAAACCGTCCCCCGGCTTGCCAACGAGCTGTGCCGGGGCGCGCTCGAAGCTCAGGCTGGCGGTGGCTGAGCCGTGGTGGCCAAGCTTCTCTTCCAGGCGGTCGATGGTCACCACGCGGGTGCGGTTGCCAGCTTCGTCCTCGTGGTACGTCGGGACCAGGAACATGCCGAGCCCATCGAGGCCGGTCGTCGGATCCCGATCCGTACGGGCGATCACGAAGTGGTACTTGCCGTGCCCCGAGGTGATGAAGATCTTCTGCCCGGTGACGAACCAGTTTCCGGCGGCATCTTGCTCAGCGTAGCTCTTGAGCGCGGCCATGTCGCTGCCCGCGTCGGGTTCGGTGATATCCATGCAGCCCCAGGCCTTGCCCGAGCTAATCTCCTCAATTTCCTTCTGGAAACGCGTGCTCTTGATCACGCCTTCCTCCGGATCGAACTCCGTGGTCCCTTCGACCATGCTCAGCACCAGCATCGCCATGGCGATTCCAGCGTGAAAGCCGTGGTGAGTCATCATGCTGGTGTCACCGCGGCCAAATAGCTCGGCGTTGATGTAGTAGAGCAACATCGGCGCGTTCTGTCCGCCAAGCTCCCGCGGCGTCACCAAGCCATGTAGCTCCAGATCTGCAATCTGGCTGAACAGCGCCTCGAGCTCGGCGGGCACCTTGGCCTCACCGTGCTCGAGCTCCACGCCTTGAGCGTCGACCTTCGCCGCGATCGGCGGGATCTGCTCGGCGACGAACTCGCCGACCATCTCGGCGACCTGACGGTAGAACTCCGTCGCCTCTTCCGTGGTCTTGAAGCCGTCGGGGCTCTTGAAGTCGTTCTCAGTGACCCGAACCAGGGACTCCCAGTCGATTCCGCGCTCGAAGTAGTACGCGAGGTCGGCGTTGTCTTTGAAGTAGTTGGACATACTCACTCCGTTTCACGTGCGGCGCTCTTCGGCGCTCGCGAGGCTCTTGGTTTGGACTTATTCGTGCGTTTCCCCGAGGCAGTAGCATTTACGGGCGCAGGACTCGACCAAGTCAGTTCGTTCGGTTGCTGCGTCCGCGGTTGAATCAAGCTCGACTTCCCGATCCTGAGCAGCTCTCGCGTCAGGCGCTCCGGGGCTGGTCCTCGCTTTTTTCCGTCGGGCATCAGGCGCTGGAAGCTGTCCGCGAACGCGACACCACTGATGAACAGGTTGATCGCATGAAAGACGTACGCCTCCGCGTCCACGTCGGCGTGAACAACCTTGCCTCGCCCGCGCCGGATCAATTGCGCGAGGCTCCCGACCACGGGCACGACCAGGCGGCTGAAGCGCTCCTGCATGTCCTCAGGCCGGTCCAGCGCCTCACGGACGAGCAGCCGCGCGCGGTCAGGGTCGGTGCTGAAGAAGCGCACGATCTCCCGCGTGACCGCGTCGAACTGATCTTCGCCTGCCGCCGCCGCGAGCACGAGACGCGGCAAGAGCTCGTTCCAGTGCGCGAGCTGTGCATCGAGCACTGCTTGGCGAAGCAGGTCCTTGGAGGCAAAGTGATGGATCAAGCTCGGTTTCTTGATCCCCACGGCATCGGCGATCGCCTGCAGGCTCGTGCCGTCATAGCCGTGCCTCGCGAAGAGCCGGGTCGCCTCGACCAGGATCTTCGCGCGCATGGGTAGGGGGTGAGGGGTCGCCACCATCAGCTGTCCTAACGCTCGGATGGCTGTTCCCTACCACTTGGTAGGGAATAACGCAACGCGACATCCGACCACGGCTCCCGGGCTAGCCGACGAAATCCAGCTATTTCCGCTACTTGTCTTCGCGGTCGGCGCTGTGTTCCATGGACACGCCGAGGCGCTCTGCGCGTTTCGCTTCGCTCTTGCGCTTCGCCTGGTAGAGCCGTTGCCCCTGTTCCGTGATCTGCCCCACCGCGGGAGCGCTCGGATCTTGGAAGCGCTCATCGGGCTCTGGGCCCTGAGGACGCTGGGAGTGCTGGCCAGCTAGCGTCTCCGCGCAGCGCGCCTCGAAGTCACGCTTCCAATCATCGAGGCTGGTGAAGCGGAAACTCGGGTCGCTCTCGTCCTTCAGGATGCGGAGCACGATCTGATCGCGATCGACGAAGACCGGCGCCAGCTCAGCCGGGTCGTAGCCGTTGCCGCGGTCGAACAAGCCACCGCAGATCGTGCGTAGGCTGCAGTGCCCGCAGTCTTCCGAGTAGATGTGCTCCCAGTCTGTCTGCCGCACGGTCTGCTTCTGATCGAGGAAGTGCACGATGCGCTCCTCCCCCTTGACGATCTTCCGAGTCTCCGTGCTCGCCCAGGCGAACTCCGTCATGTAGCAAAGTGGCACTTTTTCCACGCGGAATGTGCGACCGCTGCGATGCAGGAGCCGTAGCGCTTTGAAGAGGCTGACCTCGAAGTCGCGCAGCCGCGGGGTGAACTGTGCTTGATTCACCTCAGCACGCCCCATGGAAGGGTCCAGGTTGTTCCAGACGAAGTGGCGAATATAGGGGTGGTTCTCGATCCAGTACTGGATGTTCTCGTGCAGGTGGTCCGCGTTCAAGCGGTTGATCACGCAGTTGATGTTGACCTCGACGCCATGCTCATGCGCATTCCGCACGGCAGCAAACGCCTTCGGCAGTGTGCCGTCCATGCCCCGCAACACCGACTCCACCTCAGGGCGCACGCTGTACACAGAGACGTGGACGAGCTGCAACCCCGCGTCGCCCATCTGGCGAGCGAAGTCTGGATCCGCCAGGCGCGAGCCGTTCGTGATCATGCGCACGTGGAGCCCGCTGTTGCGAGCGTACTCGCAGATACGCGGCAGCTCTGGGTGCAAGGTCGGCTCGCCGCCGGTGAGGATGACGCCGAAGTAACCTCGCTTCACGAAGTCGTCGACGAGCACCTTCATGCTGTCGAAGGTGTGGGTATACGGCGTCGTCGGATTGGAACAGAACCCACAGAAGTGGTTGCAGTGTCGAACGACCTGGATGTACCCGATGTTAGCCAAGCGCTGCGGTGCCTCGCTGGCAATCTAGCAAAGCTTGCCTCATGGCGCAGCACGGCTGCCTGCCATACTCTGGCTGACCCGCCCTCACCCCCAAAACCCCCGCGTCCCCGATGTCGGACCTCAAGCGACTCATCCAACAGGCCATGCATGAAAACATGCTGGACGAGCTCTACGTCGGCTACGTGGAGGAGCTCTTGCTGCGCGAGGATGATGCGTGGCGGAGCTGTTGTGGGCGAGACTGCGAGCCGTGCATGCGACAGCTGATGCGGGTAGTCGATCGGGTTCGGCAGCTACAGGAGCAAGCCTAGGCGCCGTGCCGAAGGCGATCTGGATCGTGGCTCTGCTGGCCTTCGGCTGCGGTGTGGCGCCTCCGCGAGTGCCAGCATTCAAGGCAGGTCAACCTGCCCTGGAGCAGCGAAAGGGAGCGCTTGCCATCCTCGGGGATACGCAGAGGACGTCGTGGTTCGAACGCGTCGTGCTGTGTCGAGAAGACAACTCCGAGCTGCAACCAAAGTTGATCGCTGACCTGGTCGCCAAGGATCCCGCAGCACTCGTCCTGGTGGGAGATCTGGTGTTCGATGGTGGCTCGAACTCCGACTGGGAACACTTCGACCAGCTGTTTGCGAAGCTCCCGCGTACGACGCCGGTGCTGCCAATGTGGGGTAACCACGAATACTGGCGTTTCAGCTCAGAGCGCACGACAGAGCAACAGCTCGCTGCGCGCTTTCTGGGGCTGGACGGGCAACGCTACTACTCACGTCAGCTAGGGCACATCGGGCTCGTGATGCTGGACAGCAACCTGTTCATTTCCCCAAGGCAACGCATCAAGGGGCTCAAGCCACTCCCCGCACCGCGCCTGCGCCGCCGCGGATCGAACCAGACGACAGACCTGGAGGACTTCTACGACGCGCGGTGGGAGGAGCAGAAGTGCTTCTTCGAGAGTGAGCTAGAGCGCTTCGAGGCCGATCCGGGTGTGAACCAGGTGTTCGTCTTCTCCCATCACCCGGTTTACTCTCTTGGGCCGTGGGGGCACCCAGAGCCGCGCCTGCAAGAGCTGGTGAAGAGCTTCCTCAGCCATGGCAAGGCGCGAGCGTGGTTCAGCGGTCACGCTCACGGCTATGAACGCTTCGGCTTGAAGGACGGTGAGCGCGGAGCCCACGGAGACAAGGCGTTCATCGTCACCGCCGGTGGAGGCGGCCCGAGACCGGCTGCGCTGGAGCTCAGGCCGAGCCCGCTGGCGCCAGCGCGTCGTGGAGAACGCCCTCTGAACTACGTGCTTGCTTCGGAACAGCCTGGGGGCGTTCAGCTACTCGTCCGCGGATTGCTGGGAGACGACCGAGCTGGCGAGCTGGAGCGCGTTGTGCTTAGTTCCCCAGGGAACTGAACCCAGGTCCAGCAGTTCTCAGGGTGTGGCTTGAGCAGCTGCGGCCCGCGCCTGGCTGTCGATGAACGCTTCAACTCGCTCAAACGGGATGTGTTCGCCGATCTCTGGGGCGTAGTAGACGTCGCGGATCACTCCACCCGCATCAATCAAGAAATCCGCAGGCAAGCGAGTGACTGTGCCGTCCGGGACGCCTGGTACGAAGCCGGCGCGAGCGGCCTCCATTGCCTTCTTCAGGTTCCGCGGTGCTGCGAAACCGAGCAGCGAGTTGCCCAAGCCATAGCGGGCGTACAATCCCTCTTCAGGGTCGGCGATCAACGGAAACGGCGGAGCCTGCTTGCCGACGTACTCCGCCATCTTCTCAGCGGGCGACTGGAACACGGCCAGCACTTGTAGCCCGCGACTCTGGTAGGCATCGAAGCGCTGAATCATCTGGTGCACACGGAGATTGCACAGCGGACACGCGGCGTAGCGAAAGAAGGCGAGCCACACAGGCTTGCCCCGCAGGACCTTCAGCTCAATCGGTTGATCGTCCCACGTGCTTGCGAAGAACAGTGGCGCGTCTTGACCCGGAGAGAGCTTCATCGCAGGTGCCTACGCTAGCGGCGGCGCAACGGTTTCAGAAATCCTGGCGACCCCGCGATTCGGGCAGGTGGTAGTGGGCACGGAGGATCTCCGCGGTGAAACGCGCACGCAGGTAGAAACCTTTAGGGTTTGCCAGCAGTCGGGCGCCATCTGCGTCGTGAGCCAGACGCCTCACGCCACCATGAGCTGCTTTGGGGCGCACCTGCAAAAACTTTCCGAGGTGCCCGGTGATGGCCTCGATCTCGCCACGCGCGATGTACAAGCACAGCTCTTCCCAGTCATCTCGCAGCGCCGACAGCTGCGCCTCGCTCGGGCTCCACAAGAGCGGCGTCCCGACGACGCGCGCAGCGAGCGGGATGCTGCGAGTACCCTGAACGGGTACCCAGAGTACGCGAGAGAGCTTGCGCACCACGCGGGACCGCTCGAACTCCACATCCCCAATCTCGAGCAGCGGGATGCTGGTCACGAACGTGGACTCACACGGCAGCCCCCGCTGATCCACCGGCAGCGTCTTCAGCTCGACCCCGAGCTCAGGAAAGTCCGCGTCCGCCTTGGAACCCGCGCTCGCGCCGAGCAGCGCCTCCATCAAGCTCCCCACCCAGCCCTTGTGCCGACGCAAATCCGGTGGCGGCTCGACTTCACAACGTGCCGCAAGCTGCGCAAGCGTCTGGCCCGCCAGCGCCTCAGCGCGAGCCGCTAGCTCGCTCTCGGTTTTTGGGGGTGAGGCCCAGCGCACAGGCCCTGCTTCACACGAGGGCCGCGCAAGGGCAAGCGCCCTGTATGCGCCGCTCGGCCGCCGCGTTATGAACACCTATGGACTTCACGCTGAGCGAAGAGACCCGCGCCGTCCGCGATGCTTTCACCCGCTGGGTGAAGGAGGAGCTGATCCCCCTCGAGACGAAAGAACAGCTAGATCCGGACCAGGGGATCCCGACGGAGATCGTCAAGCGGGTGCGCAAGCAAGCGGCGGATCTCGGCTTCTACTCGCACCACATGCCGGAAGAAGTCGGCGGCGGCGGCTTCTCGAACCTGCAGTCATCGGTGCTGCGCGAGGCGTGCGGCAGGAGCGGTAGCTTCCTCGCGAGCTACGCCATCGCTGGACCCGAAGGTCCTTCTCCGATGCACCTGATGTTCAACGCCGAGCAGCGTGAACACTACCTGACCCCGTTGATCGCGGGCGAGACCAGCGCGTGCTTCATGTTGAGCGAGCCTGGAGCAGGCTCCGACGCGCAGCACATCAGTACCCGCGCGGAAAAACGGGGTGACAAGTGGATCCTCAACGGCACCAAGCACTTCATCACCAACGGCAAGCACGCCGACTGGGGCGTCGTGTTCGCCACCAACGATCCGAGCAAGGGTGCGAAGGGCGGCATCAGCGCGTTCATCGTCGAGCCTGGTATGTACCAGGTCGGACGCGCTCACCGGGCGATGGCGGGCTTCGAAGGGCAAACAGAGATCGTCTTCGAGGACGCTGAGGTGCCAGCAAAGAACCTGGTCGGGCAAGAGGGCATGGCGTTCCTCACGGCAATGACCTTCCTCGGCATCGGGCGCTTGCAGATAGCAGCGAACTGCGTCGGGGTTGCGGACTACCTGTTGAGCCTCGGAGTGGACTACGCAGGTCAGCGCCAGGCTTTCGGGCAGCCGATCGGGGCGCGTCAGGGCGTGCAGTGGATGCTCGCGGACAGCGCTACGGAGATCTACGCCGCGCGCAACATGGTCTACCACACGTCGTGGCTCGTTGACGCAGGCGGTCAAGACCCGACGCGGGAACTTTCCATGTGCAAACTCTACGCAACGGAGATGGTCAACCGTGTGTGCGACCGGGTGCTGCAGATCCACGGTGGCATGGGCTGGATGAAAGACTGCCCAACGGAGCGCTATTTCCGCTCACTGCGGGTGCTGCGTATCGTGGAGGGCACCTCGGAGATCCAGCGCATGGTGATCGCGCGCACGCTCCTCGGAAAGACAGCTCGATAGGGCTCGAGCAGGGAGAGCGCAGCTTCTTCGACAGCGCAGCTTCTTCAGGAGGCACGCTGGTCGCCACGCCTATCGCGACGAGCAGCCTCGCTTGGTCGCTGTCTCGAAACGCGACCTGTGGCATCCTTCGAGTCCCCCTCACTCATGACCTTCCACGCTCCGGATTGGGAAGCCCCAATCGACCCTCAGCTGTACATCGAGAAGGCGTCGCCGCTGGCGACTGCCAAAGGGATGTTCTTCGCAATGGTGCAGCGGGAGCTGAAGAAAGCCGGCAAGCTCAACCGAGTCGCGCGGGCCGAACCCACGTATCGCGCTTTCAAAGACTACCCGTACGTCGATCTGCTGAAGCTCGAAGTGGAAGCGTGTCCTGAGCTGTACCCCAATGCCTCGCTCCGTGAAGGCTTGCGGCGTCTAGGGCACTGCGTGTTCCCGATGTTTCTGGAGCAGATGATTGGCCGCGTGCTGTTCGGCGTCGTCGGTCGCGACCCACAGCAACTGTTGCGCTTGGCGGCGAAAGGCTATGCGATTGCGGCGAGCCACGGCACTGGAAAGGCGCTCGAAGTGAACGGCACGTCGGGTATCCTGCGACTCGAGAATGTGTGTAATTTCCCCACGGCATTTCACGTCGGAGTCGTGGAGGGTACGCTCAAGCACCTCGACCTGCGTCGCGAGGTGGAAGTCGAAGAGCACGCGCTGTTTGACGTCGACATCCGCGCCAGCTGGCGCTGAGGAGCCGCGCGCGCTGCACGGCTCCCCGCGGGATGCTCAGTTGGGGAAGGCGTGCTGATACACCGGTGCGAAGGACAACCAACACGCGAAGTCCGAGCGTCTATTGAACAGCCCCTTGTGGAAGGCGAACTCACCCCCCGCCCTGCCCGCGAACGTGGTGATGACTTGACCGTTGTCCGCGCGACGGACCACACCGTTCAACGTCGGGAACTGCTCCATGATGAAGAACACAGCAGTGCCGATAGTCGAGTCGTCGAGGAACGGCGCGTAGGGCACGCTCTGGGAGGCGCTCATGTCGACACTGAGCTCAACGCGGTACTCGCCGTTGTCGGCGATCATCCAGGTCTTCTCTGGCACGCACTGCTTGGCTCGGCCATCGAAGGTCCAGTTCGGATGGAACCAACCTAGCTCTCCACGGCTCGGGCGGAAGCGCACGTTCCGAGGTTGACCGTTTTCGTCCGGAAACGCGATGTCGAAGTAGTCGATGGTGGTCGAGCGATGGTAGGTCTGGAACATCGTCTGCACCCGCTTCTGGGTGTCGCTGAAGACTGCGAAATCCCAACCATCGAGGGAGAGCAGGTAGCGCCCGAAGGAGTTCTCGCGGTAGCCGCGCGCGTTGATCGGGATCAACTGTCCCGTCGCACGCTCGACCATCGTGCCCTGCACATGGGTGCGCGGCCACACGGCGTCGACAGTCCAGTTCTCCCCCGGTAGGAGCCCCACGTCATCGCCCCGTACGGCCGAGAACGCGGCGTCCGGGCCGACTTCCTTCAGCGGGAGGTACTCTTCGAAGTCCGGCGTCACCACCAGATCCCACTCGTAGTCCGCACTGCGCCCCGTTAGCGCCAGCGCCGGATGGGCGCTGGTGGCGCCAGGGGCAGGCTCGATGTTCGCGAAGTGATCGGAGCTGGGATCGCTCACGTACATCACCTTCTCGGTGGTCGAGGCGAAGGTGTTGGCCAAGCCGTAGGTCAAGAACTCGGCGCTGGCGGATTGGCCCGGGCGCATGCCTGCGACGGCGATGTTCCCGCCTGCGGGGACCAAAGCAATGCCGCCTTCACCAGATCCTCGAGGATCTGCGATCACGTAGCCGATGATGCCAACGAAGCTGTCGTCTTCGTTCTGAATCGTGAAGTACTCCCACTCGTAGCTCGCCAAATCGAGGGGATCCGTAGCCTGGTAGTCAGGCCCCAGCACCTCCCAAGGCCCGAGAGGATCTCGCACCTCCGCAGACGCGAGATTCGTGATCAGTCCACAGCTCACCAGGCCCAACAGCACCGCCAGCTTCTTCATCAGCGCCTCCAGTCGAGTGGTCCTATCGCGCACTGCCGCCTACACGTGTGCGCCGCGCGCCTTCGATCTGAAGGCGCGCACGAGGGGTAAGAGTAGAAAGTGCCACGCCTCACTTTAAATGACTAGAGGCAATTGCGTGACGCGCCGAATACCGTGTGCGCGGAATCCGACTCGCACCGTATCGCGTCCGCGTGGAAACGCTTGCTCACATCTAGGTGCGTTCAGCCAAACGCCTATTCGGCGCATGATTCCTTTCGCCTTCCGCCGCATGATGCCTTCCGCCGCTTGAAGCTCGCGCGATCATTGGGACGAAGCGCTTGCAACCGCGTCGAAACACTTACGGTGTGCTCCACTGTCAGAGCGTGGTTCCCATTCCCACACCTAACATTCGCACCGCCAGGCTTCGACCGTTCGCCGTCTCGTGCTTGGTCACCACGGGCGGCGAACTCACGAGGGACCGCGCGGTCCCTGATCCCCGCTTGTCGCCGCCAAGCGGCTCTCTGATACTCGGTACGATGCGACGCGTTTTAGCCGCGCTTGTGCTGATTGCCGTCGGCTGTTCTTCAGGCGGGACTGAGGCGTCTCCGACGACCTGTCAGCGGGATTCAGACTGCGGCGCAAACAGCGTCTGTCGATGCGAAGGCGAGCAACTCCCTGAGTGCGTGACCCTCTTAGAAGTTGGCGAACTCTGTCGAGGGCGACAGAACGACTGTGTGCCAGGCGCATACTGCGACGAAATCAACTCAGGGGAGTTTCGGTGTCGGCCTAGGCCAGTGGCTGGCGAGCCTTGCGATGCCGAAACGCCCTGCGAGGCGTCCCTGCTCTGCCAAGACGTGTGTTCCGTAGGGGCGCTTCAGCAGCATGCGCGCTGCGAACTCGACCTGGAGTGCACCCCGCCGATGTTCTGCAACCTGGACCTCGTTGACTTGCCTCAAGTGGGCACCTGTGATGTGCCCGCCACCCGAGGCGAGGCGTGTGCCGTCACTGCGCGCGAGCGTTCGAGCTGTGAGCCCAACTACTACTGTCACACCGGGCTGTGCGAGCCGGTTCGCGGTGATGGCGAGACCTGCCAGTTCGATACCGAGTGCTGGTCGCAGTGCGAGCACGGCGTCTGCGGCGGCAACTCGAGTTGGCAATGCTTCTGAGCGAATTCACCTCACCGTCAAGGTGGCGCCGGGCAGCGCTGTTTTCCCCACAGCGGCTTCATCAACCGCTCGAACTCCGCGCAGCCACCGCTATCGATCGGGCTCTGAGTGCACTTGAAGGCAGCCTCCGAATACTGGGGGCCGAGAGTGCCCGCGGCGCGAAGCAAGCCTCGGCGCGGGCTGAGGAACTCCTCCACGACGATGCGACGGTAGCTGTTTCCGCGGTCACAGACTGTGCGGTCGGGTCTCCAGCGGGAGCGTCCGAGGTCGCTTGCTGCGAGCCACTGATAGTGGGTGACGTCCAAGATGCTGCGAATATGTGGAGCGACCACGACATGACGTGACTCCGCTTGCGGCTGCATGGGAAATGGCAGCGTCACCGCCACCGCTGGTCGGTAGCGCAGCAGGGAGGGCACCGCCTGCGCGACCCAGAAAGCCTCCGCGAGTTCGCCGCACGGGATATCCCATTTCCACGCGGTACCTCCGTACTCGACCCAGAGTACCTCACCTGTCCCGAGAGAGGCCGCAATGAACGCACTCGGGTGCCTGCTCTCGTCGTGTCCCACGAAGTAGCCGCGCGTCGGAACCATCGGCAGACTCACGTCCGCGTTCGATCCGGGCAAGTCCCACCTAGGAGCTCGGGCGTCATCCATGCAGGCGTACCACTCGGAGAACTGGTCCTCGCGATCGGCTTCGGCCGCATGCGCAGCGCACTTTGCTTCGTTCCCCTCCTGACATGAATCGAGGGATGGCATCCCCACGAAGTTGTCGACACTCAAGAACAAGGCCATCCGGCGCAACCAGCGCTGTACCGAGACGCCGCACTGAACCCAGGAGCCGCACGACCTCATCGGTGAACTCTCGATCGCCGTGCGGTTGGGCTGCGAAGTCCTTGGGAACTTCACCTCAGCGCCCTGCTCCGCGACCAGCTTCCCCAAGGAACTAGCCTGAAGAATCGTTTCGCGCAGATCAGCATCTAGCTCCAACTTGCCTTCGAGCGACTCCAGGTGGCGGCAACACCCGTGCACCTTGCATTCCTCCAGCAGCAAATCGACGTCTTCACTCGCGAGGGCTGCCGCGGAGTACTCCACGTTGAAGCACATGGCACTCTCCCCCCAATCCCGGTCCCTGGTCGCGACAACGGAGCTTCCGGAGACGGTGAGATCGCCCGCTTCTGGTGCCCGAACAACTGCTGGCTGGTCTACTCGCATCGGGGCACTGCTGCAGGCCAGTGCTGCTACGCCGACGAGCGTCGTTCGGAGTCGCGCGCAGCGGGTCACCATTTTCCTCACGGCAATTTTCGGCATACCTGCTTACCCCACAGCGGCTTCATCAGCCGCTCGAACTCCGCACAGCCATCGCTGCCGACTTTGCTCGCGGTGCACTTGAGGGCAGCGAGTGAGTACTGGGCGCCGAGCTTGCCGGCTTGGGTCAAGCTCTCACGCCGCGGCCTGAGCAGGGCTTCCACACGCAGCTTGCGGTAGGCCGTGGTTGCTTCGCAGGCGCCGCGACCCTGCACCCACCGCGTCTGCCCGACAGCGCTTGAAGCGAGCCACTGATACGGGATCTCGTCCATTACTGGGCCTCGCCTGGGTGAAGCTGGATAGCTGCGATGGGCGATGGGCAACATCGGTTCCGGCAACGCGACGCTGCGCGCAGCGCGCCGGGGGGACAGCGCGCCGACGACGTGGCTCACCCACAACGCCTCATCGATTTCCTCACAACCGACCTCCCATTTCCACACGGTTCCATCGCGATCCACCCGCAAGGCCTGCTTCGTGCCGAACAGCGCCGTACTGAAAGCGCCCGGATTGGCGAGCTCATGCGCCAAGAGGTAGCCCTGCTGCGGGCGCTTCGGCGCTCCCAGCTCAGCCTCGGTTCCCAGCTCCTCCACATTGAAGGTCAGCGGGCGCGCCCCGTCGATGCACTGGTACCAAGCGCTGAAACGGTCTGCTTCGGGCAGCTTCGCGGCGGCTTCGGCGCACGCTTCGTCAGTTGGCGTTGCGCAGCTCTCCGATAGCGCTGGGTGTGTGAGCGCGACGCTCAGGCGGCTCCGCCAGCTGCGCACGAAGTAGCCACAGGCGGACCAGCTACCACAGGAGTGGATTGGGGTGCTCTCCTCGGTGCTCCGACTCTCGAGGCGCGTCGCGGGAAACACGACGTCGAACTTCGCGCGCCCCCGTGCATGCAGGTGCATCGCTCTACCCATGGAGCTCGCTTGGAGTAGCGCTCGGCGCCAATCGGCGTCGGCGAGAGGCGTGCCCTGCAGGCCACGCAAGTGGTTGCAGCAACCCATCGCCTCGCACTCGGACTGCATGAGTTCGCTGCTTTCACTCGCAAGCGCGTCTGGAGAGTACTTCGCGTTGAAGCACATCGCGTCTTCGCCTAGTCCACGCGGCTGTGTCAGCTCCTCGGGCTCGACACTCGCGGATGCGGTCGGCGGAGGCTTAGGCGCATCGACCAGCGCCGCGGGCTCTGGCGGCTTGGAGGCGCTACAGCTCAACATCGGGCTCACGACGAGCACGCCCAACGCGGATCGTATCCTCACGGTAACCTCGGACAGCGCTGGGGACCCCACCACGGCTTCATCAGGCGCTCGAACTCGGCGCTGGCGCCAGTGGCAAGCTCGCGGTTCGCGCCGCGCTCGGTGGCTTGAGCCAGCGCAGAGGTCACTCGACCTACGAACCGCAGATCGGCTCTGGCGGGTAGCAAGGCGAGGAGCAATAAGCCGCATTGTGCAGAACAAGTCATTCGGGAGCGCGCTGAGACACGCCGTATGGCGCCAGGTTCCAGAACTGATTGAACTGAACTTCAAAGTCCGCGGCGCTTGTATCTTTTCAGCGCTGCTTCCGGCAGGATCCAGCCCATGAAGGCGCTTTCCCTCACCGCCTGTGCGCTGCTGATCGCCACGTGGACAGCATGCAGCAGCGACCCCAAACACACCGGCAGCGTGGGCTCCGGTGGGACGTCAGGCGCCGGAGGCAACACCGACGCCGGGACTGACGCTCCAGCGGACGCCAACTCAGACGCGCCCGATCTGAGCGCCTTGGATCCCGCCAAGTGCCCGACCTACACCGCCCAGGATCCGCACGGTTTCGTGCCCAGCTACGCGCTGCGAAGCTCGAGCTCGCTGCTCCAGGACAAGGCTTTCTACCTCTTCACAGCCATCGAGGCAGAGCCGGCTCGCGTAAGCGCCCTTCAGAATGACAGCAGCCTGGCGAGCCTAGCCAGCGCGCGCGCCACCGCCATGACCGACAGCCTCACGAGCTGCACCGACGCGGCCTGCTGGGGTTTGGCCTTCAAGTGGTCAGACGCCGACTTGCAGGTTGCCTCCATGGCGCTTCAAGCGCTCGCGAGCGACGCCAGCATCGCAGCACTCATCACAAGCGACCTGCGCCCCAGCGGCACGTCGATCTTGCAGGCGACGGGGAGCGACGCAGAGCTCTTCGTGGGCGCCTGGCAGAAGGAAGCTGCCAACCTGAACAAGGCCTGGGACGACTACGCTCCGTCGCTCCCCACGGAAACGTTGAAGCCTCTGCTAGAGAGCGCCGCCGGGAGTGCCTCTTCGGAGCCCTTCTACGCGCCGCTCTTGCGCCTGCTGCCGAAGTTGCTGGAAGCGAACGATCGCCCCGAGCCCACCCGCTACGAGCCCCTGGCCGACGGCGAGAACTCCGCGGCGATCGCCAACATCCCGAACATCGACTTCAGCAAGTACCCCTTCACGCTGATCGTCGTCCCTGGACAAGGCCCAACGGATCTCGACACGCCCCTCGACCCTCGGGGCGCCGTCCGCGCCGATCAAGCCGCCGCGCGCTACGCTGCAGGGCTGGCACCGCTGATCGCGCTCTCCGGCGGCCATGTGCACCCGGATCGCACGCCCTACTCAGAAGCCATCGAGATGAAGCACTACCTGATGCAGCGATACTCCCTGCCGGAGAACGTGCTCATCGTCGATCCTCACGCGCGCCACACGACGACGAACCTGCGGAACGTAGCCCGCCAGATGTTTCGCTACGGGATCCCCACGGATAGACCCTCGCTGATCACCACGGATCTATTTCAGACGGCCTACATCGCCGGCGCAGGCCCCGACGAGATCTACGGCAAGCGTTGCCTCGCGGAGCTTGGCTTCCTGCCCTACCAGGGTCTCACGAACCTCGACACCCTGGATAACTGCTGGCTCCCCAGCGCCGAGAGCACCCAGCAAGACGCGAGCGATCTATTAGACCCGTAGCTCCAGCCGCGCAGCGCTAGGACGGGTTGGGGGTTAGGTCCGCCGCAGCCGCCACACCCCAATGTCCCGACTGGTCCGGGTGACATACACGGCGTACTGGGGCACGGCGTCCACGAGCTTCGGCCAGACGCGCGCCTTCTCCTCGTCACTCACACGCTCCGCCTTGGCTCGGAAAACCTCACCGTTCAGGTTTACCTCGCAGTTGGGGTTCGCCTGGAGGTTGTAGGACCAAGCTGGGTGGTTCTGCTGACCAAAGTTGCTGGCCACCGTGTACACGTCGGCCTTCGCTTCGGAAGAAGCCTCGGGATCATGGATGAAGGCGACCTGAACGCTGCGCTGCTTCCCTGACTTTCGGCCGGTGGTGGTGAGCACGATCATCGGAATCACCTGAGGCCCGACCGTAGTCAGCTTGCCACCGCTCAACTTGTAGAGCACCGGGTCCAGGCGCGCGACGACGGTGCGGGCGAAGGCGCGTCCCGGCGTGGTCATGGAAAACCACCGCATGAAATCGATATAGCGCTGACGAACTGACATGCTTTCTCTCCCGGCGGCAACGGCGCGCCTCTCCCCCAAAAAGCCAACAGAACGCTCCGTTCCCTTACGGAAACACGTGAGACGCTAGTTGCTCTGCCCGCCGTCTGCTTGGCCACGCTTGAACGCGACGAAGTGACCCGCGGTAGGCAGGATGTCTTCCAGCGGATAGCTGGCGAACGACTTATCGAGCTTCACCTGGGCTAGCAGCTCCTCCGCGTTGGTCGGCTGCCGCGGACGGTCGATCTCGATGTTGAAGCCCGCCTCCTCGATCAGCTTGCGATAGTCCACATGGCGCAAGCGGTTCTGGTAGTGGTCGGGCGGGTTGAAGCGCTTCCAGACGCGCTCGCTGTGCGCGAGGAAGCTGTAGTCGTTCAGCTTGCCGTCCCCGTGGCTGTAGTGGTCGCTGTAGTCGATCACTTGACTGAGCACGCCGTCGACCCGCAGCAGGCGGTAGCACTCCTTGAGGATCTTCGCGATGTCCGCCCGCGGGATGTGCTCCAACGTGTTGGTCGTGATGACCATGTCGATGGAACCGTCGGCCATGTCGACATCCCGCGCGTCACCCGGCGCGATGTAGTCGATCCCGTACACCTCACGCAGTTCCCTGAGGAAATGACGATGGGAGAGCTTTCGGGGCGGCTCACGCTCGAAGCCAGGCAGTGGGTTTGCCTTGAGCGTCGAGATGACGTGGTTGATCAGCTCGGGCTTGAGCAGCGGGTCGATATCGATCACGGTCTGGCGGTCGACGCCGCAGCACCAAGTGATGAGGTTTCCGAATAGGTCGCGACCGGCGCCAAACTCCAGCTGATGGCCCTTCGGGAACTCGGGGAACGCGCCCTTGAGCACCCGCGGATGCAGCATGTAGGAGTTCGCGACGTCACTCAGCGGCGTGAGCTTGCGAGGCAGCCCCTTCGTCAAGCGGCGCTGCGCGAAGTAGTGCAACTCCGCGCCCATCGGCACGTAGTTGAATCCCCAGAAGAACGCCGCTTTCAGCCGCCAGTCCATGCCTTGCACCTTCACTCGCTCACGTCGCCGAGCGGAGACACGGCGCGCTAGCTTCGGGCTATATGCGCCGCGTCAGGCAGGGTCAAGGCAGTTCGGGTCAGAGCCGCGAGAGCGCCGGCGTCACCGTCGCCCTGAAGGCAACAACGGAACCTCGCGTGGAAGACCGGACGCTAGTCCAACATCTTCGCGAGGTCGCCGCTCTCCTCCAGCTTCTTCAGATCCTCGAAGCCACCGACCAGCGTGCCCTTGATAAATACCATGGGGAAAGTCGGCCAGCCCGTCCACATCTTGAGTGCGTTCCGGCGCCTCCACTCCTTGAGGTAGCTGCCGTACTCCATGTAGTGAAAGTTCACGCCCTTGCTCTTGAGCAGCGCGCGCGCTTTGCGGGGGAAGGGGTTTTGGGCCATGCCCACCACCACCAGGCGATGCTTGGCGATCGCCGCCTTCACCTCTTCGACGATGTCGTGGTGGTTGGTCGCGATCTTCTCGCGGATGCCGGGGTGGATCTTGTCCTCTTCCAGGATTTCTCGCTGCATGGGTCGGGACCTAGTGCGCGGGGCAGGAAGCCGCAATGGGTTCGCCCAAGCCTTTGTTGGGCGTTGTTGGGCTCGGAAGCCAACAAAACGACGTGTTCCCCGGCGACTAGGGCCGCTTGCGGTTTGCGCGGAGCAGGGGCCGGATCTAGCGTGGGTGGATGGGACGCCCGGGACGGAATGTGCACTGGCTGCTGGGGCTGTTGGCCCTCGCCTGTGCCGATCCACCGGCTAGTGCGCCCGTCGAGGTCGCATCAGTTGAAGCCCCGACACCGCCACCAAGCGCCGAGGCAACCGCGGCGGAGCCAGGTGCTGGTGGCGCCGCGGGTGAAGCCGACGCGCCTGCCACCGCTTCCGACGCAGACGTGGATCCCCTAACCACGCCGCGACCTGCGCTCCCGACGGACGGTCACCACGTTTACCCGAAGACCCGCTTCGTTTGGATCCGTCCTCAACCAAACCCGGAGGGCTGGGTTGGCTATCTCTGGCTTGGGGGCAACGCGAAGTTGAAGTCCACGGAGCCCGTGGTTGGCCCCGGTTGCCCAGGACCCGAGAACAACAGCCTCTGGTACGCCATCGAACCGTTCGGCTACGTGTGCGTGGACGGCAAGGATGCGACGCTCGATCCGAAAGATCCCGAGCTCGTTCGCACGCTACCCTACGCGCCCCGCCTCGATAGCCCGTGGCCGCACCAGTACGGCGAGAGCCGCGGACTACAGAAGTACAAGCAGCTGCCGAATCGGACGGAGCAGCGTGGCCGAGAGTGGGACCTACCAGATCACGAAGCCGCCGTTAAACAAGCCCTCGCAAGCCCGGAGAAAGCCGCCGAGTTCGACGAGAAGCTCAAGGGCGTCGACCTCAGCATTCCCACACGGGAACCCATCGAGCTCGGTAGCTACCCCGCGACGCTGAACGAGCCGCGCAAGCGCTTGTTCCCCCTCTCCACGGTGGCTTGGTCCACCGAGGTGAACCACGACGGCACGCCTTTCCTGCTGACCGCGGATTTCATGTGGGCGCCGAAGTTTCGCGTCGCCCCCTACCCCAAGGTCACCTTCAAGGGCCTGGAGGTCGGCAAGGACATCGAACTCGACGCGGACGGCAAGCTGCGCATAGCGTTTTTCCGCGGGGAAGATCGGCCGCAATACAAGCAGGGCCCCGAGGGCTTCGTTCAGCAGTCCGGCACCTTCAAGCGGCTCTCCTGGGTCAAGCTGACAGGCAAGCGCGCCGAGGCGGACGGCGTCACCTACCTGGAGACCGTGGAGAGCGGGATCTGGGTCAAGCAAAAGGAAGCGGTCGTCCCCGAGTTTCGCGAGGAAACGCCCTGGGGCGCCGCCATGGGACAGCCGGACACCACCGGGCAAGCTCCCAAGGGGCGCGCCACCTGGATGGAAGCCAACGTGTGGAAAGGCTGGGTCGTCGCCTACGAGGGCACGCGCATCGTTTACGTAACGCTTATTTCCCCGGGGAGAGGCGGCACGCCAGCGCCTGGCATTCCAGCGATCGACACCGCAGCCACCCCCACGGGGAGCTTCAAGATCACGGGCAAGTTCGCCACCGCCACCATGGCGGCCCCTCAGGAGTTCATCCACTCCGAGGTGCCCTGGACGCAGAACTTCAGCGGTCCTCACGCAATCCACGGCGCCTACTGGCACGACAACTGGGGCGAGCGCATGAGCGCCGGCTGCGTGAACCTCTCGCCCCGTGACGGGCGCTGGATGTTCTACTGGACGGAGCCGCAGATCCCTGACGGCTGGCACGGCGTGCGCTGGCGCCCGTCGGAGGATCCAGCGACGCTGTTCATCGTGCGCTAGCGAATTCGTCACGTCGGACATAGCTCGACAGACCGCGCTGGATCACCTTGCTCGGCGCTGGCGCCTTGCCTACGACGGAGCCATGCAGCGCCCCGATCGAACCGAAGTCGAAGCCCTCATAGCGAGCGATCCGCTGCTCTGCGCAGTCCGAGCAGAAGTCGAGGCGCGTGCTGACGGTGACACAGCGCACGACATCGATCACCTGCTGCGAGTGGCGGTTTGGACCCTGCGCTGCGGTCCGGAGCTCGACCCGCGGAGCGTCATCGCAGCGGCGCTGCTCCACGACATCGTCAACGTCCCAAAGAACTCTCCCGATCGCTCTCGGGCGAGCGAGCTCTGCGCTGTCGAGGCGGAGCGTCTACTCACGGAGCTTTCCGCGCGGGATTTGGGGGAGAGGCTCCCCCCCACGGCGCTTCGAGACATCCACGACGCCATTCGCGACCACAGCTTCAGTCGCGGCGCGACACCGCGAGGTGCGCTCGGCCGTGCACTTCAAGACGCCGACCGGTTGGAGGCAGTGGGTGCCATCGGAATCATGCGTTGTCTCGGCACCGGTCCCCGCATTGGTGCACGGTATTTTGACCCCCAAGATCCTTTCGCAGACCACCGCGATCTCGAAGACACGCGTTTCAGCGTGGATCACTTCTTCACTAAGCTACTCGGCCTTTCGCGCACCCTGTTGACGCCCGTCGGTCGCGCAGAAGCCGCGCGACGAAGCCAGATATTGAAGCAGTTCATTGAAGCCCTCGCAGGCGAGCTCGAGCGCCCCTGCAATCGCTCGCTCGAATGACTCTGCCCGAGCGACCTGCTGCGAATAGCCACATCAGCTAGTGAGGCGATTCTGAGATTCGCCCGACGCAACACTAGAGAAGCGCGGTTCGAAGCGCTGGTTCCTGCGCGATCGAGCGGGCTTCATGATAGATCTACACCAGGCCTCCACTGCCGGTGCTTGGTCTCGCCTCATGACTCACGCCGACCGTTTGCTAGGGATTTACCCGGAGGCTCAGCTGCAGCCATCCCGGTGGATCACCCATGCCCGTCGGTGGTTCGTGGGCGCGCTACTCCTGAGCTGCGTCGGCTGCCGGATCCGAGACGACGTTCCCCCGGCCCCGAGCGTGTCCGCCAGCGTTGCTCCCTCCGCCCCACCAGCGCCCTCGGTGGTCATGGCAGCAGACGCATCGAGCGATGTCGGCGTCGAAATCCCAGACGCAGAGCCGCCGCCCGAGGGCTCGGAAGCGCTGGCGTTCGCGGGGCTCGGAACCACGACCGAGGCGGACGCAACGCTCCGCGACGCTATCCGTGCGGCACTGGCATCGCTGTCCACCGACGAGAACGCAGGCTCAGCGGCGGTCGCTGGGGTGGTCATCCTGGAGGATGACTCGAAGCTCAACGCCGGCACCGGCGTCAACCTGCGCATCGATGGTCGCACCGCCGAAGCCGATGCAGCGGTCATGGTGCTCGACACCGATGGCGTCAGCCACTTCGCGGCCGTCGCCGCAGTGGAAGGCGTGAAGAACCCGGTGCTCGTCGCCGAAAAGCTCCTGGGAGCGCCGACCCCCGTGCTCGCAGGGTTCTGGGCGCGAGATTTCGCCGCTCGCGTCGGCATCACGACCGAGCCGGTGGCTCAGGAAGCGCAGCGCGAATCTTACCGCACGGCAATGCTTGACGCACTAGCGGACGCCGGCGCACCCTGGAACCAGCTGCCGTGGGCCACCTACGTAGACCCTGCGCTCCGCGATGGAGGCCTGCCCCAACCCGACGCTGGTACGCCAGACGCAGCCGGAGCCGCAGACGCGGGAGCCGCAGACGCCAGGCCCTCTGATGCCGCCACGGAAGCGAGCAACCAGGCGGCGGACGCAGCCCCTGCCCCGTCGGCTACCGCAGCGCCCTCGAGCACCCCACCCGTCGGCACAACCGCAACTGCAGCGCCCAAGCCTACTGCAGCGCCCAAGCCTACTGCAGCGCCCAAGCCTACTGCAGCGCCCAAGCCTACTGCAGCGCCCAAGCCTACTGCGGCGCCCAAGCCTACTGCAGCGCCCAAGCCCACTGCAGCGCCCAAGCCCACTGCAGCGCCGTCAGCCTCCCCCACGCCGAACCCGGCGCCTTCGGATACGGTGGCCGTGCTGATTCGCGACGCCAATGATCGCTTCGCCGTGGCCGCCAGCTCCGGGGGTCCGCCGCTCTCGCTGCCTGGACGCATCGGCGATGTCCCCGTGTATGGGGCTGGGATCTTCGTCGGTCCCCATGGCGCGGTGGCAATCACCGGTCGCGGGGAGCTGATCGTCGAGCTAGGCCTCGCCCGCAAGGTGTATGAACGCCTCGCCCTAACTCATTCCGCACGGATATCCGCAACCTGGGGGCTCAAGCTGGTTCCCAAGGACGAGCAAATCGGTATCGCGGTGCTAGGCAAGCGGGACGCGTACGTCGCAAGAAGCGCAGCATTGGCCTGGCTCGGCTGGCGCGACGGCAAGTGGAAGGCACCGGAGGCCTCACCATGAGCTTGGCAGTCCTCTTGGTCCTGATCGTGGTGTTCTCCTTCGTGGTTGGACACCTGCTGCAGCGCTTCACCTCGCGCTTCGCGACGCTGTCTGCCGTCGAGTACATGGTGGTCGGTGTCGCGATCGGCCCCGCACTCGGCTGGTCCCTGCTCACCCGTGAAGCTCTGACGCACTTGCAGCCGTTCTTCAGCCTGCTACTTGGGCTGCTTGGTTTCGTACTTGGAATCCGCGCGGATAAAACGCTGCGCTCCAAGGGTTTCGGCCCCGCGGCGTTCTTCGCGTCGATCGCCGTCCTGGTTGGATTCACGCTGATGATCCTTCCGGTGCTCGACTGGCTCGTCCCCCAAGTCGGCACCGAGAGCGACTTCGTGATCGACAAGAGCGTGCTGCGCTACAGCGGTCGGGCGCTCGCGGTTCACGTCGAGTCCAACTCGCTCTGGCTCGCGCTGGGGCTTGCTGCTTGCGCCGTCGTGAGTTCGGTACAGGCGGTGCGCACGCTGCGCGGAAACCGCCCAGGGCGCGTGGGCGACTTCCTTCAAGCGTGCGCCCGCGCCAGTCAGATCACCGGCATCGTGGTCCTCGGCCTGGTGCTGGCCGCCACTCGCGCCACGAGCCAAGCCAACCGCTTCTCGATGACGGTGGTCGAGTGGAGCGTCGCTGCCGGGTGTCTCGGCATCATCTGTGGCTTGCTCTTCACGCTGTTCATTGGCAGGGAAAACGAGCCAAGCCGGATCTTCCTCGCCGCCGTGGGTCTAGTGATCTTCGCGTCGGGCGTTGGCTCCGCGCTCGGTATCTCGCCGCTGTTCGTCAACTTGCTCGCAGGCGTCGTCGTCGCGAACACATCGGACCACGCGGATGGCGTCCGGGAGCAGCTAGATAGGCTCCAGCACCCGCTCTTCGTCTTGGTGCTGATCTTCGCGGGTGCGCTCTGGCAGCCGGTGTCGGGTGCGTTGTGGGTCTTGCCTATCGCCTACGCGATCGGTCGCTGGTTGCTCCGGCGGCTCTTCACCCGGGTTGCCGCGCGGAGCGTGCTCGAACCGAAGCTCGAGACGTTGCGCCTGGGCAACGGCCTGATCAGCCACGGCAGCCTGGCGGTCGCGATTGCGCTCAATCTGGCTCAGCGCTTCCCAGAGTGGGCAGCCGTGGTGCTGAACACGGTGTTGATTGGCACGCTCGTCAGCGACCTATTCAGCCGCCGCGCGCTCACCGCGCTGCTGACTGACGCTGGAGAGCTAGTGGTCGGTCTCGCGCCGAGCAACGCGCCCCCACCGCCTGAAGGAGAAGTCGATGGGGCACCGCCGAGTGCTCAGGACACTGGGCAGCGGCCAACCTCCCACGAGGAGGAAGCCGGATGAGGCGCGCGCTCGTACTGTTCGTGCTGCTCGGGCTAATGCTCGGGCTGAAGGCGCTCAAGACGGATCCACCGGGCGTCAGCGATCCGCTCACCCTGGCGGCGATTGGTTTCGTCGTATTGGCCGCCTTCACGATGGCGGAAATCGGCTCCGCGCTCTCGTTTCCCCGCGTAACCGGTTACATCATCGGTGGCGCGCTGCTCGGTCCTTACGTGTCGAACATCCTCTCCGCGCGAGTCGTGGAGGACATGACGATGTTCAACAACCTGGCGCTGGGCTTGATCGCGCTGAGCGCCGGTTTGGAGCTCGACGCCAGGCAGATAGGCAGGATCTGGAAGACCCTCGCCGCGACGATCGTGGTCAAGGTACTGCTCGGCGTGGTGCTGGTCGGCGGGACGCTGTACGCAGCTCAGCGCTGGCTCGGCTTGCTTCAAATAGACAGCGGCAAGCCACTCGTGGCGCTCGCCCTCATCATGGGCACCCTCTCGATCGGGACCTCGCCGGCAATCGCGCTGGCTATCATCAACGAGAACCGAGCGAAGGGCCGGCTCTCGGACATCGTCCTCGGCGCCGCGGTATTGAAGGACCTGGTCGTCGTCGTCAGCCTGGCGGTGGCCATGGGTGTCGCGAAGGGACTGCTCTCCCCTGAGGCAGCCAGCGATTCCAAGGTGCTGCTGCATATCGCCGAGGAGCTAGGCATCGGCGCGGTGCTGGGACTGGCGCTGATCCTCTACATCCGGTTTATCCGCGCGGAGATGCTGCTCTTCGTCGCCGGCATGATCGTCGTGGTCGCCGAGGTGCTCAAGCAACTACACCTCGATCTGCTGCTGGTGTTCATCGCCGCGGGCTTCGTCGTCCGTAACTTCTCCCGCTATGAGCACGACCTCTTGGAGGCCGTGGAGATGGTGGCGCTGCCCGTCTTCATCGTGTTTTTCACGATTGCTGGTGCGCGCATCGACCTCTTGGTTACCTACAAGGTCTTCCCCTTGGCGCTCGCGCTGTGCGCTGCGCGCGCGGTGACCTACATCATCGCGGCGCGCTTGGGCGGCGCCATCGGCGGCGAGAGCGACACCGTACGCAGTCAGGCATGGCTCGCCTACCTCCCTCAAGCCGGCGTTACGTTGGGTCTTACGGGAGTCGCAGCGAACGCGCTCCCTGAAATCGCAACCAGTGTGCGCGGCACGGGCATGGCCGTCGTCGCGGTGAACCTGCTGCTCGGTCCCATCACCCTCAAGCGCGCGCTCAAAGCCGCGGGTGAAGTCGGAGCCACACCGGGGGCCACCGCGGAGCTCCCCGCGACCGGAACTCTGGCAGAGACGGCGTTGCTGCCCGCTGGGGAAGCGCGCGAGCGACTCCGCGAGGCGCTCAACGCGATTGGTGCTGAAGCGCTGGCGATCCCCGCGACGCATCTCTACTCCCAGCTCGAGAGCTTGGGCCGCCACTTCCGCGAGACAACGCTCGCGGAGTGGGCCGAACAACAGCTGGCGCGTTCTACCGCCAAGCTGGCGGACCAGGACCACGAGGCTCAAGACGAGGAAGCGCTATTTCCCGCTGATCGCAAGGCGGAGCTCTTGGGCGCGCTCTTCGCGGAGTTCCGCAACACGTTGCGAGATCTCCCCGAGATGGTCGATGCCGCTCTGTCGCGCCAGCACGTCCAGCTAAAGAAGGAAGACCCCTGGCTGCTCAAGTTGCGGCGGGTGCGCAAGCGCGTGGCCGTCAAACTGCGCTTGGTCACGAACTCCAGGCGCGTCCCGCTCCAGGCCGCCGCCCGTGTGGCCCTGGAGGCCCGCCTTGGGACCTTCGTCGCAGAGCAACTCGCGGCCTGGTCCCGCTGCGAGCTCGGCATCCTGGCCGAGATCGAGGCAGTATCCGCAGGGAAGCAAGACACCGAGGGCGCCCACCGAGAGATCGAGTTCCGCATCCAGATGGCTCGCCAGAGCTTCGACTCGGAGCTCCACTCGGCGCTGGTCGAGGGTGTTGAGCAACTGGCGGATATGCTGCGCAAAGCCGGCGGCCCAGAGCTACCGGCCGCGAAGATCCGCGTGTCCGCGGTGGACGGCCCGGTCAAAGAGGCGCTGCGGGTCCTCGAGCGCGATCCTGCAGACTGGGGGCGCCTAGCCAAGCTGTGTGAGGCGGAGGTGGAGCTCGCGCGGCGTGTCCAGCACCTGCGGAAGGTCTACGAGACGTCGCTTCAGGATTCGGTGATCGATCCGGCAACTGTTTCCCTGGGCGGCGTCGAACAGGTCCTGGCCGCGGTCGAGCGGCGCCTGACCGAAGTGCGCCGCCGCACCGAGGAGGTCGACTTCGGCGACGCAGAGCGGCAGAAGCTCGCCGTGGCCGCCCGCGAGGCCTTCGACGACGACGAGCAAGCGGAGCTCGAAGCCTGCGCCGCACGCTTTCGCGCGTCCGCGTCGATGCACACTGTAGCGCTCGAGCTCCGCGCGGAAATAGACAAGCTTCCGACCGAACTCGAGATCCCGCGCACTCGCTTCGACCCGAATCGGCCGTACTCGCCCAGCGACTCACGAGGTCGCCGCTTCGCGCTCCAGCGAGAGACGCGCTCCACCCTGCTCCAAGATCTGCTGCCGAGCTCTGACGCGAATCTGCGTGAGGTCGCGGCTACGGTGGTCGACACGGCCGCTCGCCTGCGCGAGGCGCGGGAAATCGCGCTCGCGGTCTTGGAAACGGAAGAGGCCGAGAGCCAACACGCAACCCTCGAGCAATTGGATCGCGCCCTCCAGCGCCTGGAGGGGCAGCGTAAGGCCCTCGAGCGGGACATCACGTCCGCACGCGATGGCCTCGAAGCGCTCGCAGAAAAGAGCTTCAACCGCCTGCTCGAGCGCTCGGGGATGACCACCGCGAGCGTCGAGTCCCAAGCGGGCAAGCTGCTCCTCGATCGCCTGCAGCAGGTAATTGCGCCGGCGAAGCGCAAGCTCCTCGAGTGGAAGGAGCGCGCTCTAGAGGTCTATCGCGAGGCGCTCGGGAGCCAGCTCGGGCGCGATGTCCGTGCGCGCTATCAGGATGAGAACTTCGATGCGGCGGCGATCAAGGACTACGCCTCACGCTGGCGTCCGGCGGAGCACCTGCCCCACGAGTACCAGCGCCTGTTCTCCACCGCACCGACGACGGAGCATCGACTCTTCACCGCTTACCGCGCGGAATTACAAGAGGCCCTGAAGCAGGAGAGCGAGTGGCTCGAAGGCTCGCCGGGCAACCTGCTCCTCGTCGGCGAACACGGTTCCGGACGCACTTCGCTCTTGAACCTGCTCGAGCTCGAGCTGCACGCCCCCCGCATCATCCGACCGGAGCCGCTCGAGTGGCGCCGCGCCGTGGGGATCTTCGGTGCGCTGGCGATCGAGCTTGGTGTGAAGCCGAGCATGGGCCCCCTCGGGGCGGCGCTGGCGCGCGAGCGCAGCACCGTGCTGATCGACGACCTCGAGCAGTGGTTCAAGGCAGACGCGGAGGGTCTCAGACAGCTGGATAGGTTCCTCGACTTCGTCGTTCGGACTCGCTCCCACACGAACTGGGTGATGTCCATCGAACGCGGCGCGCTGACGGTCCTTCAGGAGCTCGTGCCCATCCCGCAAGTCGTACGCCGGATCATCCAGCTGAAGCCCCTGAGCGGGAAGGAACTCGACGAGGCGATCCTGCGTCGCCACGCGTTGAGCGGCCGAGAGGTGGTCTACCCAACAACGTTCGCCACGCGCTGGATCGCCCGTGTGCAACGCACCAACGAGCAAGAGGTGTACTTCGGCATGTTGGCCCGCGCTAGCGGCGGCAACATCGGTCGGGCGGTGGCGCAGTGGGCCCACGGTTGTGAGGTGACGCCCAGCGGTAGCGTCAAGCCATCCATCGACCTCGGCTTGAGTCTTGGCCTGCCGTTCATCCAGCGCATGGAGCCTACGGAAATCGCCACCCTGGTTCAGGTCATGCGCTTTGGGCCTCAGGATGAGGCCGAGCTCGCCCGCGCGCTCACCTTGAACCGCTCCGAGATGGCGCGCCACGTTCATTACCTCACGGCAGCGGGCCTGCTCGAGCCGCTGAGCCACCCCACCTCACCGTTGGGGATCCCGCAGTCGGTCCGCCCAGCTGTCATGCAGGCGCTCGAACAACTCGGAGCTCGTTCATGAGGCGCGTTCAGACGCAGCTTCTGTGGTCAGGCGTGCTGTTCGCCAGCCTCCTCCTCGCTGGGTGCTCAGGCAGCGGCACCGGTGACACCGCGACGCTGGAGCTCGGCGACGCCATCGTGCGCGAGGTTGGAGAGCTACGTGGCCTGCTCGGCCTGAATAGTCTGATCTTCAGCGGCATTGGCCTCGCCCTGGTGTGGGTGACGTTGCGCGGGATCCGCCGCGCGGTGCATGTCGTGTGGCGTCTCGGCCTCGACAGCTCACGCCGCCTAGAGACGACCGCCACAGCGATACGCGTGGCCCTCGTCGCGCTGGTCGTGCTGTTCGTGCTGCGCCGGATCGCGAGCCTCGCGCCCGTCCTGCTCACCTTCACGCTGCTCGCTGCCGTCTTGCTGCTGGGCGCTGCATACGCCCGTCAGCTGCCAAGTGTGCTGGTTGGCCTCAGCCTGCTGCTGCGGCGCCGCCTGCGCCACGGCGACCGCATCCACATCGCAAACCACAGCGGCACCGTGCGAGAAGTCGGCCTGGCGCAGCTCCACCTACGTCGCGGCGACGGCGCAACGCTGTTCGTGCCCAATCGGCTGCTGATGGAAGAGGTGCTGACGGTCGAGCACGCCAAGAACAGCGAGCCGGTGCGCGTGCGCATCCCTTCCGCTGCACCCCAGCACCGGGATCAGCTGGAGCTCGCACGGCGCGTCGCGTTGCTCTCGCCCTACCGCGTGCCCGGCTCACCCGTCGAGCTAATCGAAGACGACGTCGAGAATCGCCGCTACTGCATCGAAATCCACACCTGGTCTGTCCGTGCGGCAACGGAAGCGCGGGAGCACCTGGAGCAGACGCTGGACAGCGCGCTAGCCGCCCAGGCCCGCGCCCGGGAGTGAAAGCTGCTCAGCCGATCACCTTCACGACGTGTGTGCGGGTGGCGTCGTAGATATCGACGGGGATGACTCGGACAACGAGCCCGCCCGGCAGCGAATAGTCGCCGCGCTTGACGGGGATCGCCATTAGCGCCTCTCGATCGGGGGGTGAGAGCACGAGTCCCTGGGGGTCGTCGGGATGCGGCTCTGGGAGCAACCCCGCTTCACCCTCCGGCCACGTGAGCAAGAGTCCGCGACCGTGCCCCAGCCTGTTCCGCATGGCTCGCTGCAGATTGTCTAACGCAGATGCTGCGACTCCCAACACTGAGGGCGGACCGGGCTCGAAGCTGCCATGAGTCATCATCAACACGCCTTGAGATGAACCGTCTTTCTCGACTCCAGCTTCCACGGCAGCCCGAAACGCAGGCTGCTCGAGCCATGAGGTTCTGTGTTCATCCGTGACCAAGGCTGGATTGCGCGGTCGCGCCAGCTCCAGGAGCTTGTCCGCATCCCACTCGCGGGCGGCGTCGTACTCATCCTGAGTCAACCCGACCAATTGCAGAAACTCTACGTCACCGTTTGGAGTCGAGATCGGTGGTAGCTGCGGATCTTCGGCAAAGACAGCGGCGACAAGTGCGGTGTCCGTTCCGTCGTGAATTGGTCCATTCGCCGGGACGCTGTGTCCCACAGCAAAGACATTTCCCGTACGAAAAACATAACGCGCGACGTTCTGCAGCAAGTTGAAGACCCACATCGGCGGCTCGTCGCTCGCGTCGACGACGCGCATCGTCATCTCGAACCCAAAGCCGCTGTACTCCGGATCTTCGCTCTCCTTCTGCCACAGTTCCGTGTAGCCGTAGGTGACGAAGTGCCAATGTGGAGTACCGCCGAAGCCGCTCCGGTAGGCGCTGATCCCATGCAACGGGTCGCTCCCGCCGAGCATTGGCGGAAGCATGGGGGCCATGTGACGCGGCTCTTGCTCTCCATAGATTGGCTTCAGCGCAGCATCGATAGCGGCCCAGCCGGGAGACTCGTCCGCGTCACTCATCTCGGTGCACCGTGGACGGCGCAAACGCTGGCAGGCACACGGCGATGTACTCTGCGCCCTCGTCGCCGGGTGTCGAGTAGCGGATCCACTCCCCAGCCGGTGTGTGAACGGCTTGACCGGCGTTCACATCCAGCGCGCCGCCCTCGAACTCGACTCGCAAGCAGCCCTTGATCACGACCGTAAACTCGTCGAACTCGGGTCGCTGCCCTGGCTCTACCCAGCCGCCAGGGGAGCGCATGTGCGCGACGCTCAAGCGTGACTCGCCGCTGTTCACGTGCCCGATGTATTCGTCGATGAGCTTGGGCTTGTTCCCGGCGGCTTCAATCCGTGTCGGCTTCTCAATCAGCTTCGGCATGCTACAGAGCATCCCCTCGGGCGAAACGGATGGCTACGGCGGAGTACGCCTTTCAAAGGTCGTCCCTCTCCCCCCGAAAAAATCAGCAGATCGTGCAGGAAGAAAGCGACAACTCTCAACGACCTGAGGCGTCCGCCACAGCCCCAGCGGGCCAGCAGGATAGCGCTCTAGAGCAAGCGGAGTTCGTCCACCGCGAGGTCTGCTATCGCTGCCACAAGCCGGCTGCGCTCTGCGTGTGTGAGGGGCTCACCAAGGTCAAGAACCGCACACGCATCCTGATCCTGCAGCACCCACGGGAGCGCTTTCATCCGATCGGCACTGCACGCTTCGCGGAGCTTGGCCTGGCAAACGTGAGTGCGGAAATCAGCTGGTCGGAGACTGGACGTAGCATCCGGCGCGAGCTCGAGGTCGAACCGGGCACTGGCCTTCTGTACCCGCACCCCAACGCCAAGCTGCTTTCCGAGCTGCCCCTAGCAGAGCGCCCCTCACAGCTGATCGTGCTCGATGGGACGTGGCACCACGCGCACACCATCTACCGCGAGAACCCTTGGCTCCACGCGCTGCCACACTACGCACTACGCCCCGAAGAGCCGAGCCGCTATCGTATCCGCAAGGAACCCAGGGCAGAATGCGTCTCGACCCTCGAAGCCATCACCCAGGCACTTCAGCAACTAGAGCCTGAACTCGAAGGCCTCGAAGGCTTACTTGGCTCCTTCGATCAGATGATCGACCAGCAGATCGCCTACGCCAAAAAAGGCGGCGGCAGGCGACGCAAGCGGAAGCGCAACAAGGCGAGCCGCGCCATCCCGCGGGCGCTCCTGGAGCAATACCCGCGTCTCGTGGTGGTGTGTGGCGAGGCGTCGGCTCCACCTCCAGAGTTGATGTGCGCCAAGGCTGTGCCGCCGGGTTGGAAGAACCAGCTGCTCTACTGGGTAGCCTGTCGACCCGCGACGGGAGAGGTGTTCAAGAGCTTGGTGCGGCCTCGAGAGCCGGTCGCGGATCAACACCTCGAACACCTCGAGCTCGAGCGAGAGAGCTTTGCCGACGCGCCGGACCTCTCGGAGATGCTATCCGCTTGGAATACCTTCACGCGCCCAGGCGACGTATTTGCCGCATGGAATCAAAGCACCTGGGACATCCTGCACGAGGCAAGTGTCGACGCGGGCACCCTGAGCCCGCTCGCCAAGGGTGCGGACGCAACCCAGCCCAAAGGCCCCCAGCAACAGGTTGGCTTCGTCTTGCTCAAGGCGGTGTACTTCAACGTCCACCGCGACGCTCCACGGGGAGACCTCGAGCAGATCCTCGAGCGCGAAGGTCTGGCAACCACGGACCTCGGGCTCGCTGGTCGAGCAGGGCGGCGCCTCGGCAACGCCCTGAGCATCCTCGAGTTCCTGCGACATGGCTCGGAGCCCGGCGCCAGTGCCGAGGGCTAACGTCCCCGCTCCAGCAACTCAGCGTTCAACGTTCCCCGCGGAATCGTCCCTCAGCTTGATCTCGACGTCACGTGCACGGCGATCCGGCCGGCGCGTGAAACGGCGCACCAACAGCCCAAACGCGATCACCCCAACAGCGACGTAGGTGAGCCAAGTGGAGTTTGCATCGACCCAGGCGGTGAAGGTCGCAATGGGTCCGGCGAGGGACTTTCCAAACCCGCGCAGCACCAGCACCAGGCTCAGCGTGCCGAGGAAGTTGAGTCCCCAGAAACGCTTGAGCGACATGCCCGAAGCTCCCGCGAGCAGGCAAACGATTCCGTAGGGAGATAAGAACACGAGCAGGCTGCCCCAGCGGCTGAACGCGCCTTCGAGCAAGCGCGAATAGGCAGACCAGCGCCCGGCCCGGCGCTCGGCCCATTGCACTCCGTCTACGCCGAACCAGCGCCCCATGGCGAAGTAGAGCGGATCGGCGAGCATCAAGCGCAACACCGCCACCCCGATGAATGCACTCCACTCCGTCGCTGGCGCAACGGTGATCAGATGCGGGATGCTGGGGTTCATGGCGATCAACAGCAGCGGCTGATGCGCCAGCAGGCTTGGCGTTAGCGCGGCGCCCGTAGTGGCGACCACCCCGAGCGCGACCATCCCGAAGAGCAGCAGACTGAGTCGCCCGCGGCGCCCTGCAGCGAACCCCTGCTCGTCCTCCTCGAGGCTCAGTGCACCGCTGTCAGGCCCCGCCATCCCTTGAGGTCTAGTGCCCGGCCCGGGCTTCGGCAATCCTTCAACCAGTGGGCTGGTCGCTCGCTGTGTCGCGCCGCGGCCGACTGCGCTCCAAGCTCACTCGACGCGCAAACTCGGCGATACGCTCCTCGAGCAGCTCGCGATCGAGATCCATCGTTGCCAGATGGTAGGAGTTCGGGAGCACTAGCTCTTCGCCCCAAGTACCGACGAGGTCGAGGATTGCGCGGGAATTCGCCGGGGGCACGCTGTGATCTTGAGGCGCATACGCAACCAGCACTGGCAGGTGAAGCTGGGGCAGTTGGCGGCGGATCCGCCCAAGCTGACTCAAGAAGGAGTTGCCGGCCGCAGCGGGCACGAACGCATACGCCTTCTCGTCCACACCTTCTCGAGCGGCGTCATTCTCCACCAAACCAGCAGCCTTGGCGGGCGCGATGGGGACCAGGTACTGAAGCACTGGAGCCAGCTTGGCGAGCAAGCCCTCGCGTTCCAGCACTGTGGCGTTGATCGCGACCACCCCAGCCAGCTCCCGCTCGAACTCCCACGCCACATCGAGGGCGATGGTCCCGCCCATCGACAGGCCAGCGACGATCACGTGGTCGGTACGCGCCTTGAGTTCGTGCAGTGCTTCGACGAACCCTGCACGCCAGTCGTCGTACGTGGTCTTGGCCATGTCTCGCCAGTGCGTTCCATGGCCGGGCAGGCGCGGCAGCTCCATCGCGAAGCCGCGCGCCGCGAGCCGCTCACCGAGCCAGCGCATGCTGCTGGGGTTCCCGGTGAAGCCGTGGCTGAGCAGGATACCAATGCGCGCGTTGTCGCCCGAGCCAGGGCTCGACCAGGGTTCGGCGCCAGGAATGATGGGTCGGGTGTTCTTCCTCAACATATCGCACTCTCTCGGGGTCTCTCAGGGTGAGGTCGCGATGCGCGACCCCGCGCAAACTGTGTGATCAGGGTAGCGGCACATGAGCACTGACGCGCTTGACGCCTTGCTCGACCAGGCGCATCAGGTGCAGCGCCCGTGGTTCCGCAGGGTATTCCCGAACGTCGGGCACCTCTTGTGGAAGGCGAGCCGCAAGGTCACCCACGGTCTCCATCACGAACTCGTCTTCGTGACTGCGGATGAACTCCAAGAGGCCGCGTAGCCGCGCGATGTTGATCAGGTTCTTGTGGCCGCGCCGCGCATGAATCGAGTCGATGTGAAAGAACTCGAATGAGTGAGTCACGAACGTCACGTGGCGGATCCCCCGCGCACGGCAGGCGCGCAGGGAGTGCATCATCTCCGCCAGGCTGACCGCCATCACCTGCAGGTGACGATACCCCCCGCTCGGCTGACGGAAGTTGGTAATGGGCAACTCCCATACTCCTTCAACTTCCGTACGGAACAATCCTGCCAACGCATCAGGGCTGCGCATCTCACAGTTGATGTCGAAGTAGCAGGGGTTGTAATTGCTCGAGAGCGTCAACCCCGCCTTGGCCATGGCCTGCCACGTCAAGTTGCTCGCCCCAAAGTTGCCAGCTCGGTAGGAGCGGATGGAGTCTCGCGGCACGCCCGCGTCCGCCAACAGATCCATGCCTTCAGTGAGCAACGCCGTTTGCTCTTCTAAGGAGTAGTCACTGATGTTGTCCGAAGCAGACGGTTTGCCGGCCTCGAGCAGCGCGCGGCGCTGCACCGGGTGCACGTGCAGCTGAACGTCGTGACCGCGCGACAGCATCTGGTCACACACCTCACGCAGCCCCGCCTTGCCGAAGTGATGGGCGCCAATCGCTTCGGTGTAGAACGTCCCCCGCATCCCGTAGGCTTCGAGTTCGCTCATGATGAGCGGCACTCCCAGCTCTTCGTCGCGGTTGTCGAAGCGCCCCCAGACGCGCAGGTCATAGCCCATCGGGGGTTGAACGCGCCCGCCGAGGTTACGCTCTTCGGCGCACTCCGTGTCCACCGTCAGGTAGACGCGGGTGCGATCGTCAGGCAGCTCGGGATCGAAGCGAGCCCCGCTAGTGTCACTCGGACGGAGTGTCCTCGCGATGCGCTCCTTCAGCGGAGCAAACAACGCGCCGACACCAGTCTCATCGGAGTATCGATCCTTCATCGGGCTCCTCAAGCGGCGGCTCTGGCGCGAGCCGCGCGGTACACGTCCTCGTAGCCAGCGATCAGCGTATCCCAATCTCGCTCGCGCTCCACGTACGCCCGTGCATTCCGCCCAAGACGCTCACGCAACTCGGCGTCTTGCAACAAGTTCACCACGCTCCGCGCGAGATCGTCGACGTCCCCCGAGCGGAACGCCATCCCGGTTTCGCCTGGTTTTGCCAGCTCCAACAGCGCCTTCACATCACTCACGAGCACTGGGCGCGCCATGGCCATGGCCTCGAGGGGCTTGATTGGGGTGGTTAGCTCAGTGACCAGACTGCTCACGCGCGGGTAGACCAACAGCTCCGGCAGGGCGAGCAGCTGCTGCACCTCGGAGTGAGGTACGCGACCCGTGAACGTCACATGCGCCTCGAGCTTTCGCTGCTTCACGAGCTCACGTATCGGCTGGTCCATATGGCCGCCCCCGACCACGATCAAATGGGCGTCGGGGATGGCTGCCACGACCTTCGGCACCGACGCAATCAAGTCGGGCAGGCCCTCCCACGGCTCGAAAGAGCCCAGGAAACCGAATAGTCGCTTACCCTCGAGCTGATAGCGCGCCAAGAGATCGCTAGAAGGAGCCTGTGGCGTGAAATTCCCTGCGGTAACGCCGTTGGCGATCACCTTGAGATCCGTGCGTGCGCCGACCCGCGGCGCGATGTGATCGCGCATCGCCTCGCAGATCGTCACCACGGCGTCGGCGTTCTGGAAGACTCGAGTGTCTCCGCCCTTCGCCAGGCGATATTGCAACGATCCTTCGGCGAACTTGCCGTGCACGACCGAGGCGTTCTCCCACAAGTCGCGCACCTCATACACGAAGGGCACTCGGTGACGCTTCGCGGCGAGCATCGCTGGCAACCCCACCAGCATCGGCGAGTGGGCGTGGACCACATCGGGTCGCCACTCCCGGATCGCCTTCGAGGTGGAGTGGTAGAGCGCGTTCATCAGGCGCGCCTCACGCACCAACGGGGGTTGCGGTCCGGTCAGCTCCGGCGTGCGGCGATAGGACACGCCATCGACCACTTCGATCTCACCCTCGGGCTTGGGGTGCCTCGCGGAGGTCACACCGAAGGACTCGAACCCCAGCTTCGCCTGGCCCTTCATGATGTAGCTGGTTCGAATCGAGTACCCCGTCTGTGCGGGTAGGGACATCTGTAGGACGTGAAGGACGCGCACCCTGCTCTCCTTGCTAGCGGTTCGACGCGTAGCGTCAGCGATGGCGTTATAGAGGATCGTCGGAAGCCGAGCAAACCACCCCGAAGGTGCCAGGTCGTGCTACGAATTCAGCAAGGTTGTTGGGGGTGAGACATGCCACCCTGGCCCCGTGCTGCGCCCGCGCTGCGGCGTTCCAACGCGACCCCTCAAGGGGTGTTCGAAGCCACGCGAGGGGTCAAAGATTGCTCAGCCGCTCAGCCAGCTAAGAATCGCTAGCGGAGCGCTGGTTATCTCCGCACGGTAATATTTTAGACGCTCAGGGAAACCCTTTCGAAACAACCCACGGAGTAGCGATAGCTGGAGTCAAACAGACGACGCGCTAGCCTGAACGTTGGAGGCGGAGCAGTGCGTACGTGACGCTGTCGGCCACGACTTCAACCAATGACCGAATCCGACACAGCCGCCCCCAGCTCTCCCGAGCCACCCATCCGCATCGCGGTAGTGGGAGACATCCACGCTTTCTGGGGCCCGCCGGACGTCGAGTACTTCAACCAGAGCGACTACGATCTGGTGTTGTTCGTGGGTGACCTCGGTGGCTACACCATCGGTGGCACGCTCAAGGTCGCGCGGTCCATTGCCCGCTTGGAGAAGCCAGCTCTGGTCTTACCTGGGAACCACGACGCGATAACCCCCGCGCAGCTGGCAGCGGAGATCTCCGGCGTCGGTTCTCTGATCGAGCTCGCGAGCGGCGGTGAAGAACGTCGACGCAAGGAGCTAGCCGAGGCCCTGGGCCCCATCCCGCTGGTCGGCTACAGCCTGCACCGCTTTCGGTTCCGCACGCAAACGCTCAGCATCGTGGCAGCGCGCCCCCACTCCTTCGGAGGACCACGGCTCGCCTTCCGGCCGTTGATGAAGCGCGCCTTTGGCGTTGCATCTCTCGAAGACTCCGAGACCCGACTCAAGCAGCTCGTGGACGATGCATCCAGCGAGCTGTTGTTCCTGGCCCACAACGGGCCGACGGGCCTCGGAGAGGCGCGCGACTCGATTTGGGGCTGTGATTTCCGCCGCAACGCAGGTGACTTCGGGGATCCGGACCTACGTGGCGCGCTAGACTACGCCGCGCTCCAAGGCAAGCGGGTGCGCGCCGTGCTCGCTGGACACATGCACCATGCGCTCAAAGGCGGCGGCGACCGCTCCTGGGTCGAGGAGCAGGACGGCACCTACTACGTGAATGCTGCGCGAGTTCCGCGCGTTTTCCGCGTGGCAAAAATTGGAGTCGACTCCGAGCTACCTCCAACCGTTGAAGGCAGGCAGACGCTTCGTCCTCAGGACCCCAGGCTAAAAGAAGCCGCGGAGTGGGCAGCCCGCAAGGTCGGGCGGAGACGACGCGTGCGCCATCATGTGCGAGTGGAGCTACGTGGCGACCTGACGCGAGTCGAAGCCCAGCTCTGCCCAGCCTAGGACCGAAGTCGCACGGCTGACGGAAGCCTACATCCACTCTTCCCAGGGCTTCCCGTCTTTGCCCGTGGGCTTCGCGGTGGACTTGCTCGTCGCGGTCGGCTTTGCAGAAGGTGGGTTGGAAGTGGACTGAGAACTGGGCTTCGGTGCGGTCTTCGCTGTTTCAGCTTCTGCCTTCGCTGCAGCTTCTGCCTTCGCTGCAGCTTCTGCCTTCGCTGCAGATTCTGCCTTCGTGTCATCTTCTGTCGGAGCCGGGGCAGCGCCCGTGGCAGCGGCAGCAGACTCGGTGGCTTCAGCCGCCGGCGCCTCGGGCGTGTTGTCCGCGGCCTCTGCTGCCTTTGGCTCGCTAACCTGAGTCGCCGCCTCTTGCACCGAAGCGCTATCCGCCGAGGCAGGCGCCGACCCACGGGATAGGGCAAACGCCAAGCCCGCACCGAGCAGCAGGACGACCGCACCACCACCAGCGATCAGCAGCCAGGGCTTGCTAGTGGGTGGCTTGGGCACATCGTCGACCGCGTACCCGGCGTCCGCCTCAGGTTTATATCCGGGCGGAATCACAGGAGCTCGCAGGCCGCGCTGAGTCGGCGCGTTGCGCGAGTTCAACGCAGGGTCCGACACCTTGACGGTGTCGAGTTCCATGGTCTTGTGCGCCGAGACTCGGGGAACCGCGTGGGGCGCGACGTGTTCGGACGCGTGCGCCGCAGGCTCATCATCTTCCGGCGGAAGCTCCGCCGGGCTCATTCGGTCGGTGTCGCGCAAGTTGCTCACGGTGCCTCAAGCTAGGATTTCACGGGCACCGCGAGACGACAAGCCGGGAAACTACTCCGCCGCCGGCGCGCTGCTGAGGCGACCGGCAGCGCCGTCACCCCGCGCCTCCGTGTCCCCCCCGGCCGGATCGTAGCCAAGGTTCGAAGCCAGCCAGCGCTCGGCCTCGGCGTCGGAGATCCCCTTGCGGGCCGCGTAGTCGGCGATCTGATCCGCACCCAGCTTGCCCACCATGAAATAGCGGGATTCTGGGTGGCCCAAGTAGATGCCGCTCACACTGGCCGCGGGTGTCATCGCGAAGGTCTCGGTCAACTCAACGCCAATCTCCTCGGCTGCTAGCAGCTCGAAGAGCTTCGGCTTCTCGCTGTGATCGGGACAGGCCGGATACCCGAAGGCCGGGCGGATCCCGCGATACTTTTCCGCGATCAGGTCGCTCTGGGTGATGTCCGCCGGATCGCCATAGCCCCACTCGGCGCGCACTCGCTGGTGCAGGAGCTCGGCGAACGCCTCCGCGAGGCGATCCGCAAGTGCCTTCACCAAGATCGCCGAGTAGTCGTCGAGCTTCGCCTCGTACTCCTTCGCGACGGCGTCGGCGCCGAGTCCCGCTGTCACGACGAACGCGCCGATGTGATCCTGCAAGCCGCTATCCGCGGGCGCCACGAAATCGGCAAGGCAGCGGAACTCCGACGACTGCGCCTGGCGAGTCTGTTGACGGAGCATGTTGAAGCGCAAGCGCTCCTGGCTCCGCGTCGCGTCCCCGTAGACCACGATATCGTCGCCGACGCTGGCGGCGGGGAAGAAGCCGTAACGGGCCTTCGCCGTCAGGCGCTTCGATGTGACGAGCTCGTCCAATAGCTGATTGCCATGTTGAAACAGCTCGCGGGCGGCCTCGCCATAGCGAGGGCTGTCTAGGATCTCTGGATAGCGTCCCTTCAGCTCCCACGCGGTGAAGAAGAAGGTCCAGTCGATATACTTGCGGATCTCGGCAAGGGAGAAATCCTCGAGCGTCATGAGGCCAGTAAAGCTCGGAGTGGCGATCTCCTCCGACGTCCAGCTGAGCTTTGGCTTGGCTTGCCGCGCTTCGCTCAGGCTCACGACGGGCTTCACACCCCGGCCGGTGTGCAAGCTACGAAGCTTGGATTGCTCCGCGCGGTTCTGAGCGTCGAACGTCTCGCGCTGCGCCGGGTCGAGCAAGCTCGAGACGACGTTCACAGCGCGCGAAGCATCCAGGACATGCACGGTTTCTCGCGCGTACTCGGGGGCGATCTTCACTGCGGTGTGCTGACGACTGGTCGTTGCGCCACCGATCAACAGCGGCACTTGCATACCTCGGCGCTGCATCTCCTTAGCGACGCCAACCATTTCGTCGAGGGACGGCGTGATCAAACCAGACAGGCCGATTACGTCAGCCCCGATCTCCGCGGCGGTGTTGAGGATCTTGTCCGTGGGCACCATCACGCCCATGTCCACGACCTCGTAGTTATTACAGCCAAGCACAACTCCGACGATGTTCTTGCCGATGTCGTGAACGTCTCCCTTGACCGTCGCGAGCAGCACCTTCGCGTGGGCGCGGCTCTCTCCGGTCTTTGCCTTCTCCTCTTCCATGAACGGGAGCAGGTACGCCACGCCGCGCTTCATCACGCGAGCGCTCTTGACCACCTGCGGGAGGAACATCTTTCCGTCACCGAACAGGTCGCCAACGATCTTCATCCCGTCCATCATCGGCCCCTCGATCACGTGAAGGGGGCGGTCGTATTTCTGCCGGGCCTCCTCCACGTCTTGCTCGATGAACTCGACGACGCCCTTGACCAATGCGTGCTGGATGCGCTGCTCGACGCTCGTTTCACGCCAGCTCAAGTCAACCTCGCGCTTCGTTCCAGCCGATTTCACAGTCTCGGCGAACTCCACCAAGCGCTCCGTCGCGTCGGAACGTCGATTGAACAACACGTCCTCGACCCGCAGCAAGAGCTCCTTCGGGATCTCCTCATACACCGCCAGCTGACCAGCATTGACGATGCCCATGTCGAGGCCTGCTTCGATTGCGTAGTAGAGGAACGCGGAGTTCATCGCCTCGCGCACCACTTCGTTGCCGCGGAAGCTGAACGAGAGGTTGCTGACGCCACCGCTGACCATCGCTCCGGGCAGGTTCTGCTTGATTCGCCGTGTACCCTCGATGAAGTTGACGGCGAATTCGTTGTGCTCCTCAATGCCGGTGGCGACGGCGAGCACGTTCGGGTCGAAGATGATCGACTTCGGATCGAAGCCAACCTGATCCACGAGGATACGGTAGCTGCGCTGACAGATCTCGAACTTGCGCTCGATGGTCTCCGCCTGACCCTGCTCGTCAAACGCCATGACGACGACACCCGCGCCGTAGTCCTTGATGTGACGAGCCTTACGGATGAAGTCTTCTTCGCCTTCTTTCAGGCTGATCGAGTTCACGATCGCCCGTCCCTGTACGCACTTGAGCCCAGCTTCGATCACGGTCCAGCGCGAGCTGTCGATCATGATCGGCACGCGCGCGATGTCCGGCTCGGTCGCGAGCAAGTTCAGGAAACGGGTCATGCATGCTTCCGAGTCGAGCATGCCCTCATCCATGTTGATATCGATGATGTTCGCGCCGTTCTGAACTTGCTGCAGCGCGACTTCGACCGCCTCGACGTAGTTCTCTTCCTTGATCAGGCGAGCGAAGCGCTTCGAGCCCGTTACATTCGTACGCTCACCCACCATTTGGAAGTTGCTATCCGGGCGGATCGTGAGCGGCTCGAGACCGCTGAACTGAGCAAACTCAGGCGGCGCCGCGGGTTGACGCGGCTCAGCGCCTTGCAGGCTCTTCGCGATGGCCGCGATATGCTCCGGCGTCGTTCCACAGCAGCCACCGTAGACGTTCGCGAACTGCTCCTTGGCGAAGTCCGCGAGCAACGCGCCCGTCTCACCGGGAGTTTGGTCGTACTCACCAAACGCGTTCGGCAGCCCCGCGTTGGGATAGCAACTGACGAGTGTATCCGCGATGCGACTGAGTTCGGAGATGTAGGGACGCATCTCCGTGGCGCCGAGGGCGCAGTTGATCCCAACGCTGAGGGGTTCGGCGTGACGCACGCTGGTCCAGAACGCCTCTAGGGTTTGTCCAGAGAGGGTGCGACCGGAGCGGTCCGTGATGGTCACACTGAGCATCAACGGGATCTTGACGCCTCGCTCCCGAGCGACCCGGTTTGCAGCCACGATCGCAGCCTTGGAGTTCAACGTATCGAAGATCGTCTCGATCAACAGCAGGTCCACCCCGCCTTCCGCGAGGGCGCGGATCTGCTCCACGTAGGCGTCGCACACTTGGTCGAACGTCACCGCGCGGAAAGCTGCGTCGTTCACGTCCGGCGAGATGCTCAGCGTGCGGTTCATCGGACCCACCGCGCCTGCGACAAAGCGTGGACGCTTGGGGTCTTTGGCGGTGAATTCATCAGCTGCTTGACGAGCCAGCTGCGCGGCACGGACGTTGATGTCGTAGACCGCGCTCTCCAGCGAGTAATCCGCCTGAGCGATGCTGGTAGCCGCGAAAGTGTTGGTCTCGATGATGTCGCTGCCCGCCTCGAGGTACTGGCGGTGAACGCCCAAGATGGCGTCGGGTTGGGTCAGCACGAGCAGGTCGTTGTTGCCCTTCACTTCGCTCGTGTGGTCCTTGAACAGATCCCCACGGAACGCGTCTTCGCCGAACTGGTGCCTCTGCAGCACGGTGCCCATGGCACCGTCCAGCAGCAGGACGCGCTCGCTAGCTAGCTTTCGGATCTGGGTGTCGATGTCGCTCATGATGTACTTTCTAAAACTCCGCCTGTTCTGGCGGCCAAGACGCTCGGGCGGCTGGTGCTAGCTGGTCTTGTCAGCAAACGCGCTGACAACCTCGAAGTAGGGAACCTTCTTCTCGCGGGAACTCACCTGACAGAAGCGAACTTCGAGGGCGCAGTCTCCCAGCATCCGTTGCAAGGAATCCGGACTGAAGCCCGCATTCAGATGTGAATAGGCCGCGGTTATCTGCATGTGGGAGTGCTCGTTGAGCGTCACCACCGCGAGTGCACCTCCGGGGCGCAGCACCCGCGCCGCTTCAGCGAGCGCCCGCTCCGGGGCATGAGAGTAGGTCAGGGAGTTGTAGAGCAGGACCTGATCGAAGGTCGCGTCTGCGAACGGCAGCTCATGCATGTCTCCCAGGCAGACGTTGACCGACGAGATGTGTGCGAGGCGTTTCCGGGCGGCATCAACCATCCGCTCGCTGCGATCGAGGAGCGTGATACTGCGCGCTGTGGAGCTGAGTAGCTCACTGATCACTCCGTCGCCGGCGCCGATGTCCAGAACGTCTCCGAGCCGTAGCAGCCCGACCAAGCCGCGGGCCGTCGCCTCCCAGGTCCGGCCAGGAGAGTAGTAGCGCTCCATCTGCCCAGCGATGGAGTCTGGCCAGTCCCCGGCAGACTCGCGTGCATCCACTAGCTCCTGACAACGCTGAAGATCTGCGGCGATCACGCCGTCGTCCAGCTCAGCAGACAGCGACTTCCAGAGCCGAGAAGCGTGCTCCGGGATGCCCTCTGCCACTGCGTACAGGGTGGACGCGCCGTGACGCCGGTCGCGGAGCAGCCCGGCATCGCGCAGCTTCCCGAGGTGAGTCGAGACCCGCGACTGCGGGAGATCGGTGATGCGCGTCAACTCAGCCACGCTGAGCTCTTCCCTGCCAAGGAGCGCCATCAAGCGGATGCGGGTGGCATCACTGAACAGGCTCAGCAGGCTGACTGTGGCATCCAGGCTGATCATCGCAGGCATCCGCTTATCAGGATGAGGGGATGATGCAAGCTCCAAGGTTCTGGTGCAAGTCCCTCGAGCATCGCTCGAAGGACGGTTGCCGAACGCGCCATTTCACCCGATGTATCAGCGACCATGAGTTCCCCCACCGAACCAGAGAACTTTGCCGAAGCCATCAACCATGCTGGCGGCGAAGGTTGGAACCAGGCCATGGGCCTGGTTTTCAGCATTGCCACCGTGGACGAAGTCGTTGCTTCCTGGACCGTCGACGCGCACCACAGACAGCCCTACGGGATCGTTCACGGCGGGGTTTACTGCGGGGTGATCGAGGCCCTGTGTTCCACGGGCGCAGCGATCTCCGCCATGGCCACCACGGGTTACAGCGTGGTCGGATTGGAGAACAGCACATCCTTTCTCCGGGCGGTGCGCTCGGGGACCCTCACGGGGCGCGCCACGCCGGTTCATTGCGGTCGCCGCTCTCAAGTCTGGGAAGCCACGATTCGCGACGAACAGGGCCGCCCCGTCGCGAGCGGCCGGGTCCGCCTGATGTGCCTAGAACCCGATGCGCCGCTGGCCGGACAGAGCGTTGGACTCAGCACTGGTGAACGGCTCAAGCCGGGTAGCGTGGACGACTGACGTAACGTCAGGTATTTGCCCCACATGAGCGACGTACAATCCGAGATCCAGAGAACCATCGAGAGCGCCCCGGTGGTGCTGTTCATGAAAGGGACTCGCGGCACACCCCAGTGCGGGTTCAGTGCCCAGGTTGTGAGCATGCTCGACTCCTTGCTCGGCGACTACGTCACGGTCAACGTCTTGAGCAGCCCCGAGCTCCGTCAGGGCATCAAAGACTTCTCGAGCTGGCCCACCATCCCCCAGCTGTATATCCGCGGGGAATTCGTAGGCGGCTGCGACATCGTGCGCGAGATGTACCAGACCGGTGAGTTAGAGCAGAAGCTCGGCCACGAGCTGCCCACTCCCAGACCCAAGATCGAAGTCACACCTGCAGCGAGAGCTGCCATCCAGGGCGCTTTCGAGGGCGCTGAAGATTGCCTGCGCCTCGAGATCGATGCGCGCTACCAACACGACCTCTCGATTGGCCCCAAGCAGGCCAAAGACATCGAAGTGGACGCTGGCGGTATCTTGGTAGTCCTCGACGTCGGAAGCGCGCGTCGCGCTGACGGCGTCGTCGTCGATCTAGTCAAGACGCCCCAAGGCGACGCATTCCGCATCGACAATCCAAACGAGCCGCCGCGAGTGCGGCCGCTGTCGGTGCAGGAGTTGAAAGAACGCCTGGACTCCGAGCCAGGCCTCGCGCTGTTCGACGTTCGCACCCCTGAAGAGTGCGAGATTGCGCAGATCCCTGGTGCTCGGCTACTCGACGACGCCGCTCAAGAACGAATCTTCGGCATGCCCAAAGACACGCCCCTTTATTTCGTGTGCCACCACGGCGGACGCAGTCAGGCGGCGGCGGAGCACTTCCTCAGCCAAGGCTTCTCCAAAGTCTTCAACGTGATGGGTGGAACGGATAGCTGGGCACGCGAGATCGACTCCAGCATGCCGCGCTACTGAACGCGAGACTTCCGCTCGAAAGGTGCGCACGCCTCCCGCCGGAAATGGTTGTTGTGCGCGCCTCCCGGGCGCGAATTCACGGTGCTTTCAGCTGCGTTGCTCTGCGGTCTCCCTTAACATGACGAGTCATGCTGGGGCGATCCTGCAGCTTGCGCGTTCTTCTGCTGCGCGTCTTCGATGCACGTCCTCCCACCCGAGCCGCGCGTCTCGCGGTGTGGGCGTTGCTCTGGACGGCCGCCGCTTGCAGTAAGCCCGATGCGGACAACATGGCCAAAGCGTCGGCCAAAACTCCGAGCGCGTCGGTCGCCCCCCCTGAGGAAGCTTCCCCACGGCAACGGGAGGCACGCCCAACTCCAAGCGAGCGCCTGGGCGTGCGACCGGAAGCGAATGGCATCGAGGTTGGGGAGAAGGCTCCGGACGCCCACGTCCGCGATGCCGACAACAAGCCCATCAAGCTGAGCACGCTGTGGCGCCAGACTGACGTGCTCCTGCTCTTCTATCGCGGCGGGTGGTGCCCGTATTGCAACTACCAGCTGCGTCAGCTCACCGATCACTTCGCTGAGTTTCAATCGCGCAAGGTGGTGCCCGTCGCGATCAGCGTGGATCGGCCAAGCGAAGCCACGAAGACGCGCCGCAGCTACGAGATCCCCTTCCCTGTGCTGAGCGACCCTGACTTGGTGGCTATCAAGGCCTATCGTGTGCTCAGCCCTGTTGAAGCGGGGGAGTACCGCCGGCTGGTGAAAGATGGCGTCGACCTCGAACGCCGCACGGGAAACCACGAACACGCAATCGCCATCCCGTCGATCTTCCTGATCGACCAAGAAGGCGTGGTGCGTTGGTCTCACGTCGACCCCGACTACGCGGAGCGACCGTCCGTCGAGCAGCTCACGGCAATCCTCGATCGTATCCTCAAGGAAACGAGCCCCAAGAACGAGGCGGCGGCCCCCAAGAGCGCTGCGGCCCCCAAGAGCGCTGCGGCCCCCAAGAGCGCTGCGGCCCCCAAGAGCGCTGCGGCCCCCAAGAGCGCTGCGGCCCCCAAGAGCGCTGCGGCCCCCAAGAGCGCTGCGGCCCCCAAGAGCGCTGCGGCTCCGAAGAGCCCTGCCCCGCGCTGACGCTTCAGCGCTTGCGACGGTGGACGCCGTCAGGCATGTGCTCGGGACTCGCCGCAGGCGCAGGCTTCGCCGCGGGCGCAAGCTTTGCCGCAGGCGCGCTGGCCAGGCCAGGCGCAACCTTCGGCAGATCCGCTGACTTCGCGGCCGCTGGCGGCGCTGCAGGTGCAGCTTTCGTTGGTTCCGCTGCAGGGGTCTCCTCGATGCCCAGCTTCGCTCGCAGCAAATCACCGAGGCTACCCAGGCTGCCGCCTCCGCTGGTTGGACTGCCCTGACGGTAGTCACGGTAGTTGTTGCGCTCGAGCACCCGAGCGACGCCTGACACGCTGAAGCGCGCCTTCCCGCTCTTCGGATCCGTTCCCACCACCACGACTTGCATCTTGTGCCCTACGGGATAGGCGCGACGGTGATCCGAGCCAGGCGCGAGCGGCAGCTCACGCAGTGGCACCAGCCCTTCGCCCTTTGGCGTCTCCACGAACACGCCAAAGTTCGAAAGCCGACTCACCTCGCCCTCGAGCACCTCGTCACGAGTGGGCGTCGCCGACTGGGGCTTGTCGACCAGCGCCTTGAGGGACAAGCGCACGCGCAGCCCCTTCTTGTCGTGCTCGATCGACAGCACGCGGACGCTCACGCATTCACCAACCTGAACCACATCCTCCACCCTATCGACCCGCTGATGAGCGAGCTCGGAGATGTGAACCAAGCCGTCGATGCCTCCAAGGTCGACGAGGGCGCCGTATTTCTGTACGGAACTGACCGTGCCCTCCATATCCGCCCCAACCTTGAGCTGGTCCTGGAGCTCACGCGCGCGCTCGGCGCGATCGGCTTCGAGGAGCGCCCGCCGAGAGACGATCACCGAGCGGCCACCGTCCTTGATCTCCAGGATGCGGAAATCGAGAGTCTGGCCCACGTAGGGCGCGAGATCTTGCACGAACGACAGCTCGACTTGCGACGCCGGGCAGAAGGCTCGCACGCCGGCGATATCGACCTCGAGGCCAGCCTTCACGGCCTTGCTGACCTGACCCGCGACCGGTGCCCCGCTCGTCAGCGCCGCTTCGAGCATCTGAGCGTCCACGCCTTGCCCTCCCCGACCAACGCCGAGGGACAAGCGTGCGCCAAGAGAGGACGCTTCAACGACCGTGGCGCGCAGCTTGTCTCCGACAGCGACGGTGAGCTTCCCGCTCTTGTCGACCAGCTCTCCGCGGTCAATGCGCGCGTCGCGAGCAGTGCCCACGTCAACGAACACGCTGTCCGCGCCGATCTGGATCACCGTGCCCTCGACCGTCTCGCCGGGCGTCAGCCGCACCGCGGAACGCAATCCGCCGCGGGCAACCGAGGACTCCATCAAAGACGCAAAATCGTCGTTGCTGCTCATGAGGGGGCGAACTGTGGACGATGCCGGGGCGCTGCACAACGCCGCCGAGAGGATTTTTGTCACCCAAACGGCCCTTGTGTGTCCCCTTTGCGAGGCAAACGCGGCTCCTGGGAACAGAAACGGCAGACTTGCCAACAACTTGCCGCTCGGGGCGTTCTCCCCCAGATCTACAGGCACCGTGCAACGCCTCACCGCCACCACCACACGTCTGCTGCTTACCAGTGTGCTCGTGCTCGCGCCGGGAGCATCCAGCGCGATGGCTGCGGGCACCAGCGCGCCTCCCCCCCAAACCCCACGCACCCTGGCGAAAGCGTCGGGTCAGGGATGCGTCGAGTACACGACCCAGGTCAGCTATCGGAACTACGGCTACGACCACTGGGTGAAGCTCCAGAGCGCCTGCGAGAAGCCTGTGAAGTGCCACGCGGCAAGCAACTCGAACCCCACCGGCGTCGACCAGTCCCTCGCGCCGGGAGAGGCTCAAACGGTCCTGTTGTTCCGCGGCTCACCAGCCTCGGAGTTCACGGCGACGGTGAGCTGCAGCCTCGATTGAGCGCAACGCCGAGCATGAACGACAGCGACCCCCAAGCCGCGCGGCTCAGCGCTGAACTGGAGCGTGCAACGTTGCGCGCCCTCGCGCAGACCTACGACTCACTGAACTTCGAGTACTTCAAGGGGTCCTTGCGTAGACCAACCATCGCGTTCGCTGACGCAACGAGTCGTCTGGGGAGCTTCGTTTCAGTTCCGCGCGGTATCGAGCTGAGCCCAAAGCTGCTTCACCTCGGCTGGGGCGTGGCGGTGGAGGTGCTCAAGCACGAAATGGCACACCAGTTCGTGATCGAAGTACTGGGAGATCCAGACGGAGCCGCTCACGGGCCTACGTTTCGTAGGGTCTGCGAGGAGCGTGGCTTCGACTCCGCGGCAACGGGGTTACCAACCGCACAGGCCGACGCAGACACGCCTGAATCGAAGACGCTGGAGCGCATCGCCAAGTTGCTCGCGCTGGCGGAGAGCCCCAACGAGCACGAAGCCCAGGCAGCCATGTCCGCAGCACGGCGCCTGATGCTCAAATACAATCTGGAAGAGATCGCCGCGCCAAACCGCTCGACCCAGGGCTTTCGTCACCTGGGAGAACCGACAGGGAGAGTGAGCGAGTCCGAGCGTATCCTCGCGGTCATCCTCTCCGAATATTTCTTCGTGGAAACAATCTGGGTTCCCGTTTGGCGGCCCCTGGAGGGCAAGCGCGGGAGCGTACTCGAAGCCATCGGCAGCCGCGCAAACCTCGAGATGGCTCACTATGTCTACGACTTCTTGAGCCACACCGCGGAGCAGCTATGGCGCTTGCACAAGGAGCGCCAGGGCATCCGAGGCAACCGCGATCGGCGCGCATTCGTGGCGGGGGTCATGAACGGCTTCCGTCAAAAGCTCGAGTCCGAACGCAAACAAGCCACGCAGCAGGGCCTGGTTTGGGTGGGCGATCCGGAGCTCTCCAAGTTCTTCAAGCGACGACACCCGCGGGTGCGCTGGACCCGCCACTCCGGCTCCAGCCACAACCCGGCTCACCGAGCTGGCAAGGAACAAGGACAGCGCATCGTGCTTCACCGCGGGATCAGCCGCGGGCCCAAAGGCGGCGGACCGAAGCTCCTGAAGAGCTAATCCTCGGGGAACTGCACGCAGCGGACCGCGCGCGCTTCCATATCGACCAGCAACACGCCGTCCACCTCGTACGCGAGCTGATACTCAAGGAGCTGTCGACGGGTCGCGGGGTTTCGCACACGCGGTGCGTCGTTGCCGGTCTTCACGTCAGCAGCGAAGCGCTGGCCGTGCTTCCTCACGATGAAGTCCACCCTGAGTTCGATGTCTTCGGCGTCGCCGTCCACCAGCAGGCGGTAGTGGGTTCGCGCCTGAACCGCCTCGATGAAGTAGCCTTCAGCTTCCAGGAAACCGTGGGCGCCACGCTCGAGGTTGTACGCGCGCCGCTGGCGGCCAAGGATCACCAAGCGACGCCAGACACGGACCCACCACTGCTTGAGCAGAAGTAGCAATATCACCGCGGCAAGCAGTGCGCTGAGCACGTACCCAGGCTCGGCCCGCGCGAGCGCCAACCCGCTGCTCCATACGGAATCAACAATCGCCAGCACGCCGGCACTCTACTCCAGCCGGCGACCAGTCATCGGACATTGCCTGACAGCCCGTGAAACGCGCCGTCAGACTCTCCGAGTTCTTCGGGGGGGAGGTACGCCCCGAGCTAGCGCGCCAACCAGCGCCGACGTCTGCCCAGCAACATCCCTGCCAACGCGAGACCCGCCAGCCCACCAAAGCTGCCGCCGCCCGGCGCCGTACGACACCCGCAGCCCCCATCATCACCACCGCCGCTGGCGCCGCCAGTCGCCGAGGAGCTGCCCGTGCCAGAGCCGCCTTGTCCGTTGCCCGAGCCACCCTGGCCTGCGCCACCCTGACCGCTACCACCTTGACTACTGCCCGCCTGACCCCCGCCGCCGGCGAGCCCCGGGCCTGGATCCGTTCCGGAGCCGAGCTCGAACGCACCGATGTCCGGTGCGTCCACGCTCATCCGCGTGAGTGCATTTCCCGGCGGTACCGACATGCGACTCGGAGGGACGTACCCGACGTCGGTCAGTGGATTCGGAAACGCCAAGCTTCCAGTATCCGCGATCGAGGTCGTGCCGGCATTGACGAGCGGTGACCCGTCAGCAGGTCGGAAATCGTAGCCTGCGAGGTCGGCAAAGCCGGGGTCCGCGCCTTCTACGGTGTTTGTCCAGGTCGCGGGTACGTCGGTCCACCCAGGCTGAATCCAGTTGTTGCTGCCGATGTGAACCGCATCGGCCCCGATCTGTTCGTTGTGGCGGAACATCTGGGCGGGCCCCGCAGCTCGGTAGATGACGTTGTTGTACATCTCGACTTGCTGCACCTCTTCTTGCAGCTGGATCACCCGCTCTGACTCTGGGCCGAGAACCATCGTGTTGTTCACGAAGCGATAACGGCCACCGGTACTGCCCGTGCCGTCTCCCCCGATTCGCGCGACGTACCACTCTGAGTGCTTGACGAGCACATTGCCCACAATGTCTGAGTCTTCGCGCGCCAGACTGGGATCCCCACCATCGGGACCGATTAGGTCCAGCTCGTGGAAGACGCCACCTTCGATCCAGTTGAAATAGATCTCGTTGCGCTCGGCGCGGCTCTTCACGTTGTTGCCGCCGGTGCCGTCATGAATGTAGCAGTACTGCAGGCGGAACACGGAGCCGGGATAGGTGCTCTCGTCCGTCGCCGCGTAGATCTGGTGGGAGTACTGGCCGGTGCCGTTGCCGTAGAACTCGGAGTACTCAACGGTGAGCGAGCCGGACTCGTCATCCGTCCCCAGCAAGCCGTGGCGCCCGCAGCCATGCACGATCACATTCCGCACGGTAACATCATCCGCTTTGTTTACGAGGCAGCTATTCTGCTCATTCCCGTCGCCGATGATCTCGAAGTTCTCGAACACGAAGTGATTCGCGTAGAACAGCACCACGAACTGGTCCCACTCCCCGCTTCCGACGCCTTCGACGATTGGCAGCTTCCCGTTCACCGGAACGCCGCGCACCGTCACCGGATTCCCCGCGGCACCGCCATTGTCTGGGTCAAACCACCAGGTTCCGTGATAGGTGTGGTCCCCCATCACTTCGATCACATCACCCGGCGCAATCTGCCCGAGCAACGTGTCGTCGATGTCTTCGTACTGTTCCCCGGGCCCTACCTTGTACGTCGCCGCGGATGCAGCCCCGCAGCCGAGCAAACAAGCTAGTCCAAAACCCAGGCCGGAAGCCTTAGCGCCAAGTACCCTCATGGTCCTAGGTGCTAGCGTTTGGCAGGTGCGTCAGCAAGCCACGATTTTGCGCGTTTCGACGCGTCGCCCAACGCAGGACGCGGAAACACGAGAGCCCGCGGCGCGGTTCCACGGCCACGTCAACAGGGTGCTGAAAACACCCTGCGAATCGACGACAACCGTGCCCGCTCACAACTCGACCAGGTCTCGCTCTCGCAAAACCCTCACTTTTATGAGGTTTTGCGAGAGCGTGGTTCGAAGATCCGCGCGGATAAGCACGCAGGATGCTGAAAAACGGAGTTCTTCAGCATCCCGCTTGGTAGCGGAAGCTCGGTCGAATCCGTTCGCGGGCTGTGTTTTCTACGCTGCGTTTCTTTGCTGTGTTTTTTTTGCGTGGCGGACGGGCTGAGCGCCTCAGCTGTAGTACTCAGCCGCGCGCGCTAGACCGGATTCCAAGTCAGTGGTGGCCTCCCAGCCGAAACCACTCTTGGCGCGACTCGCGTCAGCCATGGAGTGCTTCACGTCGCCCGGCCGCGGGTCCTGATATGACGGAGCCCCCGCGAAACCAGTGACCTTGATGATCGTTTCCGCAAGGTCTTTTACTGTGGTCCGTCCACCGGCACCGATGTTGTAGGCGGACCCCGCCGCGCCGCCCATGGTCATCGCCAACAGGTTCGCCCGCACGACGTCATCGATGTAAGTGAAATCGCGGCTCTGAAGGCCGTCGCCGAAGATCACGGGCGCTTCGCCCTTACGACACGCAGCGAAGAAGCGAGGAATCACCGCGGCGTACGCACCATTGGGGTCCTGACGCGGACCGTACACGTTGAAGTACCGGAGCCCCACGAACTCCATCGGATAGCAACGGGTATAGGTCGCAGCGAGCTCCTCGTTCATCCACTTGGAGAGTGCGTAGGGAGACATGGGTTCGCCTTCCTCGCCTTCCTTCTTGGGGAGCTTGTCACTAGTCCCGTAGACGCTCGAAGAAGACGCATAGACGACGCGAGTCAGCTTCTGGTCCCTCGCGGCGGTGAAGATATTCGCCGTACCGCCGACGTTGGTCGCGAGGGAGTTCGCTGGCGTGGCCATTGAACGCGGAACCGAACCCAGCGCGGCTTGGTGGAGCACGAAATTAGCTCCTTCCAAAGCGCGCTGGCAGGTGGCGAGGTCGCGAATATCGCCCTCGATGAGTTCGATCTTCCCCTGCACGTGGCTCAGGTTTTCCCGACGCCCCGTCTCGAAGTTGTCGAGCACGCGCACTTCAGCGCCGCGCGAAAGCAGGCCGTCCACGAGGTGGGAGCCGATGAATCCGCTCCCACCAGTGACGACGACGGTCTTGCCTGAGATATCGGGAATTTCCACCGGATTAAGCCTTGATAACGTTGGGGAGCGGATCACGGTAGACGCCGCGCGTGTCGATCACGAGCTTGGAGTGCTTCGCCACCAACTCGTAGTCCACCGCGGAGTGCTCCGTAGAGATGAGCACAGCATCGACCGACTTGAGCATCTCCTCGGTGAGTGCCTGAGACTCCAGCTTCGGGAGGTCTGGCCAGGTGCGCATCGACGGAGCCACGGGGATGTGCGGATCATGGTAGCTGACCTTCGCACCACGGTGCAGGAGCAGCTCGATCAGCTCGAACGACGGGCTCTCGCGCGGATCATCGATGTCCTTCTTGTAGGCCAACCCAAGCACCAGCACCTTGCTGCCTTTCAGAGAACGCTCATGCTCGTTGAGCCCCTCTTGAAGCTTGTCGACCACATAGCGCGGCATCGAAACGTTGACCTCACCCGCGAGCTCGATGAAGCGGGTGGAGATGCCGTACTCGCGCGCTTTCCACGTCAGATAGAACGGATCGAGTGGGATGCAATGGCCACCCAGGCCAGGCCCCGGGGTAAACTTCATGAAGCCGAAAGGCTTCGTCGCTGCCGCGTCGAGCACATCCCACACGTCGATGCCCATGCGGTCGTAGACGACCTTGAGTTCGTTGACCAGCGCGATATTTACCCCACGGAAAATATTCTCCGTAAGCTTGGTTGCTTCGGCTACTCGTGCTGAACGCACCTTGACGACCTTGTCCAAGCCAACCCCGTAGAGAGCGGCTGAGACGTCAGTCGCATCGGCGTCGACACCGCCAACCACCTTCGGGATGGTCGCAGTGTTGAAGCTCTTGTTGCCTGGGTCTTCGCGCTCGGGGGAGAAGGCCAGGTAGAAGTCCTCACCGCACTTCAGGCCGGATTCCTCAAGGATGCCCTTCAGCAGCTCATCGGTGGTGCCAGGGTAAGTGGTCGACTCCAGCACGACGAGCTGGCCCTTACGCAGCCTGGGCTTGATCGCTTCGCCGGTGCCAATGACATACTTCATGTCGGGCTCGCGCTGCGCGGTGAGCGGCGTCGGGACTGCGATCAAAAGGGCGTCTGGCTCGGCGAGGCGATCGAAATCAGCCGTGGCTGTGAAGAGCCCGGACTCCTTGGCCTTGGCCACGCGCTCTGCGCCGAGGTGCATGATGTAGGACTCGCCGCGGTTCAGCGCGTCGACCTTCTTCTGGTCGACGTCGAAACCAGTGACCCTGAGCTTCGCCCGTTCGATGAACGTCAGCGCGAGAGGCAGACCGACGTAGCCCATGCCGATGATGCCGACATGGAACGTCCCGTCTTCGATCTTCTTGAGAAGGGCTTGCTTGTGCTCACTCATGGCTACTTCTCCACCCGGCCTCAGCCGGCCTGCTTCTTCTTGACGAACTCGACCGTGTTCGCGATTGAGTCCAGATTTTCCGGGAGGATTTCTTGGTCGTCGACTTTGATGTCGAACTCGGTCTCCAAGAACATCACCAACTCGAGGATGCCGGTAGAGTCGACGATGCCCATGTCTAGGAGCGACGCTTCGTCGGTGAGATCTGCGGCGTCGGCGTAGAAGTTCTCCTTGATGAACCCACGCACCTTTTCAGCGATGTCCATTTCAATCTGCCTTTCTCGCGATGGCGGCGCGGGCTCCACCCTGCGCATCTTGTTCCCATCCAATGTCCACATACGCGCCCCGTGTACGGCCGAAAAGGAGCTTGAGCTGGCGGTCTTGACCCAACCCAAATTCGAACATCAGCCAACCGCCTGGGCGCAGAAAATCGAGGGCGTCCTGTAGCACGCGCTGGTGAATCGTCAGCCCGTAGGGGCCACCATCGAACGCTTCACGCGGCTCATTGTCGAGCAGCTCGGCGCGCTCCGCCCCCAGGCGCCCGGAGGAAATGTACGGGGGATTGCAGACGATCAGGTCGATGCTGCCCTCCAAACCCTGGTTTCGGAGCGACTCGAATAGATCTCCCTGAAACACCTGCACGCGGTCCGTAAGGCCGACGTGCTCAACGTTGCGACGAGCCAAGTTCACGCAGCCGTCGGTGAGATCCGACGCCCAGACTCGGGCCTGGGGCAGAGCCCTTCCAATCGCGCACGCTAGGTTGCCCGCGCCGCAGCACATATCGATCACGCGCAGCGCTTCCCGCTGCATGCCCGTCAGTTCGCGAATCGCCGCACGACCGACGATTTCCGTCTCGTGACGTGGGACCAGGCAGTCCACCGCGGTGAGGAGCTCAAGGTCAAGGAAGCGAACGAAACCCAGGACGTGACCTAGCAGCTCACCCTTTGCCCGGCGCGCCGCGAACTCCATCGCGCGCTCCTTGGCTCCGGCTTCACCTTCCCGCGACGCAACGTCGGCTATGTACTCCGCCTCAGCCGCGACATCGACAATAGCCACATCCTGATCGAACTGGTTGTCGACCTTCGCTCGTTCCAGCGCCTGTTGGACTTGCTCCACCAGGCTCACGACAACCCCGTCTTCTTGATCTTTCCCGTCGTGGTCTTGGGTAAGTCGTCCACGATCACGACGAACTTCGGCACCATGAAGTTCTCCAGTCGGGTTCGACACTCGTTCTGGATCTGCTTCTCGTTCAGGTCAGCGCCTTGCTCAAGGACGACGAACGCTTTGATTGCATGACCCAGGATGTCATCCGGGACACCAATAACAGCGGACTCCTTGACGCCAGGGATGGCTACCAGGGCGTTCTCCACTTCCTTCGGCGCAACCTTCTCTCCGCGGCTCTTGATGATGTCGTCCATGCGACCGGCGAAGTAGACGTAACCCTCTTCGTCCTGCTTACAGAAGTCACCGGTGAAGAGCATCATTTCCCCGGGGAGAGGTCCGGGCTTGAGGCGCTTCGCGGTGGCCTCTGGTTTCTCCCAGTAGCCGCGCATCACCGTCGCTCCGCGCACCACGAGTTCCCCGACCTCCCCTGGTTTGCAGCGCTGACCCTGATCGTCGACCACCCACACCTCGGTGTTTGGAATGGCGATCCCCACGCTGCCCGGCTTGCGGTCGATGTCCTCCGGGGGCAGGTACGTGCAGCGCTTGCACTCGGTGAGGCCGTACATGCTGAAGATGCGCGCGTTCGGGAAGATCTCCTTCAACGCGTCGATGTGCTTCTGGTGCAGCGCGGCAGCGGTGTTGGTCGTCATCCGCACCTTGCTGAAGTCGAAGTCACTGATGTTCTTCATCTCGGCCATGATGGCGAACATCGTCGGCACACCTGGGAAGACCGTGGCCTCCTCGGAAACCATCAGGTTGAGGACCTGCGTCGCGTAGGTGAATGAGCGTTCGAGGACGAGCTTCGCGCCGACCTTCGTGCACATGATCATCTGATAGAGCCCGTAGTCGAAGCTGATCGGCAGCGCGCTGAGCACTACGTCAGACTCTGCGTAACCCAGATAGGTCGACACGCTGGTGGCAGCCGTCAGCTGATTGCGGTGGGTAAGCATCACGCCCTTCGGGTCACCCGTGGATCCAGAGGTGTAGATGATGCTCGCCAGGTCGATGTCGATGCGTTGCTTGCGCGGGGGCGTGTCGCCCTGCTCCGCCTCGATGGCCGCATCGAAGCCGACCGCGTTGGGCAGCTCCGCCAATTTTTCCGCAGGGTAATTTCCGCTCACTAGCACCGTCTTCAGGTGCCCAGTTTCCTTGACTGCTTCTGTGAACACCTTTCCGAGGTGTGCGTCGGTGATCAGCGCTGACGCGCGGCAGTCGTTGAGTAGGTACGCGAGCTTGTCTGCCTTGGTCAGCGGATTGACCACGCTGACGATCGCGTTCGCCTTGAGCACACCCCAGTAGGAAACGACGGTCTCCGGCGTGTTGTCTGCAAAGACCAAGACACGGTCGCCAGGCTGGATACCGCGAGCGACCAACGCGTGGGCAAGCGCGTTGGCACGCTGATCGATCTGCTTGAACGTCAGGCGCTGCTTCATGCACAGCAGCGCTTCCTTGTCTGGAGCACGCCGAGCGGCCTCGGCGATGTAGTCGTGCAAAAGGGGTACTGCGGCTTCGGTCATGGTTCTTCTCGAGGCGCGGAGCGCCGGCTGGCTTTGCCCCCAGGGGAGCAGAACGGATTGCTAGGAGAGCTTGTCGACCAGCGTGCCGAGCTGAATCTCGGCGCGCGGCTTGGGGGCGCTCTGGATGAAGCGCTGGTGCAGGAGCTGAGTAGAGAGAACGCCGACCACTGCCATGTTGTCGGTGTTGGAGAACTGGGTCGCTGCGCGAGCCTTGCACTTGGCCCACAAGCGAGTGACGGCGCTCGGCTCGAAGACGCCGGAAGCCTTGATGGCTTCTTCGCTGACCAGCTCCTCCGCCCACTCGGCCCCTTCTCCAACGAAAGCGAGCGCGTCGGGGGCCCGATAGGGCTGCTTCTTGCGGGAGAGTATTTCCCCGGGGATAACGCCTTCGCTAGCGCGTTTGACCACGTGTTTCTCGTCGAGCACCTTGAGCTTGTAGCTCGCTGGCAGCGATGCGGCGAGCCGGGCCACGTTGATGTCGAGAAAGGGAAACCGCCCCTCCACCGAGTTGCCCATGAGCATGCGGTCGCCCTGGGAGCAAAGCAGATACCCGGCGAGCAAAGTGCGCATCTCCAGGTACTGGTCCTGCGCGAGGTACGACCACTTGGAAAAGTCTGCTGGCAGGTCGGCGAGGAGTCGCTGTTCGACGTCGAGCTCACCTACGGCCTGTTTGATCGCGGGAGTGAACATGCGCTTGAGCGCGGCGGTGCCCTGCCAGCGCATGTCGTGAGAGAAGCCCGGCTTGGCGAAGCCTTCAAGATTTCGCCCGAAGAACTTTCGGGCCATCGCCTGCTGGCTCACCGGCGAGCGCGCCAGGTAGGGATAGAGCCGTTCCAGCAAACGTGGACGGCAATCAGACGCTGCGTTCTTCGCCCAGAACCTACGGACTTTTGCCTCGCGGAAAATGTCGTAGCCGGCGAAGACCTCGTCGGCGCCTTCACCAGTCAACACAACCTTGATGCCATGTTGCCGGACGAGGCCACTCAGCATGAAGAGCGGAGCCGGCGCGGTACGAAGCACAGGTCGCTCGGCGTGATAAATAACCTGAGGAAAGACCTCGGCGATGCTCTTGCGGGAGACCACGAGCTCGTGATGCTCACTCTGGATGTGGTTCACCATCATCCGCTGGAACTCAGTCTCGTCGTACTCGGCGTCCTCGAAGCGCAGACTGAAAGTCTGGAAGCCCTCGCCTTTCGCGCGCTTGCCCATCGCGGCAACCAGGGAGCTATCCAGGCCGCCGGACAGGTAGCTGCCGACGGGAACATCGGCCCGTAGCATGCGCAAGCGTGTCGCTTCGTTGAGCGCGTCGCGAACCGCGACCACCGCATCGTCTAGGCTGCCGCGAAACTCTTCATCGCGAGAACGCGGGTAGGCGTGTTCAAACGCCGCCTGCTCCTCCACGCCGGAGGCGGAGTAGGTGCGCACACGCCCCGGGGGGAGATCACGCACTCCAGCGAACACTCCCTGGGGAGGCACGCTGCTCCAGAACGTGAACGTCTCTTCGAGGCCCTCTGCATCGAACGCCCGAGGAAGCTCGTCGCTCGCGGCAAAGATCGCCTTGACCTCACTGGAGAAGTACAGACGCCCCTTGTGCTCCATGTAGTACAGAGGCCGAATACCGGACCAGTCGCGAGCGAGGGTCAGCTCCTGCTTTGCCGGATCCCAGAGCGCGATGGCGAACTGACCATTGAAGCGCGAGAACGCCGCCCGCCCCCATTGTTTGAACGCCGCGACGATCACCTCGGTGTCCGATTTCGTGCGGAATCGGTGACCGAGTGCCACTAGCTCAGCGCGCAGCTCGACGTAGTTGAAGATCTCTCCGTTGAACACCAACCAGAAGCGCTCATCCACATCGGAGAGCGGCTGCTGCCCGGTCGCGAGATCGATGATCGACAAACGGGAGTGGGCGAGCCCGATGCGCGCGTCGCGATAGACGCCAAACTCGTCCGGCCCTCGATGCTCGATGGTGGCCGCCATGCGGCTCAACACCTCGATTGGGGTCGGCGGCAGATCCGCCTTGAGGCTTAGAATTCCGGCAATTCCGCACATGGTGCGATCGCTACCTCAGCTGTGTAGTGGTTCCACGAGGATGGGCCCCATGTGGAGGTACTTGGTGGTCCTGCGCTTCGCCTCGATGTCTTTGAAGACGATCTCGACCTGCTCGGGCTTGAGCTCCAAGACCTCCGCGACTTCGGCGGCGGGGATTTGGTTGTTGAGCGCGAACAAGCAGAGGTCCATCTTGTCGTACGGCAAGGCGAAGTAGAACTCCTCTTGCGTTTGCGGCATCGAGTAGGTGTCCGTCGTCGGGGGGCGCTTGCGGATCTCTTCCGGCACGCCCAAGTACTCGGCAAGCTGGTACACCTGGCTCTTGTAGAGGTGAGCGATGGGCTTCAAATCGGCAGCGCCGTCGCCCTGCTTCACGAAGAAGCCTTGATCGTACTCGAGGCGATTTGGAGTACCAGCAACGGCGTAGTTCAGGCGATCCGCGTGGTAATACTCCATCATCTTGCGCACGCGCTGCTTGAAGTTCGTCGCAGCCACGAGCTGAAGGTAGGCCGCAGGAGCCATGCGAGACTCCTTCAACTCACCGTCCGCCTTCTGGATGGTGAGGCGGAAAACGTTGAGGCGATTGCCCTCCAAGATCGACGGCAAGGTGATCTTGAACTTGTCACCTGGCTCGTAGTCCGCGAACACCATCCGGATCGCGTCGTCCTGACGTCGGTAGCAACCCAAGCCCTCGAGCGCGGGTTTGATGTTTTCCAGTTCCGTGGGGATCCCCTGAGACTCGGCGAGTGCCTTGCCCAAGGTGAGCGCGTCATCAGAAGAGTCCCGCTCGGGCATGAACAGCCCCAACACGCGGTCGGGGCCTAGAGCTTTCGCGCAAAGCGCCGCGACGACCGAACTGTCGATGCCTCCGCTGAGTCCGAGAACCGCCCCTTTACGCCGCAATGTGCCGCGCACCTGCTCGACGATGGCCTTCTGTATCGCGTCCGCTACCTGCGGCGCGTCGATCTTGAGAACGTCTGCGGAAAACATCAGGGACCTTTCTTGACTCGTTCGAACACTCTGGCCTGAGCGTACTGGGCGGCAGGTGTAGCGCAGTCGCGCTGCAGAGGGCTAAGCGATTTTCGGGTTTCTCGGAGCAAGCGCTGGGAGCCCTCCAAGCCATTGATTTGTCGCTTGTTCGCGTCTCCCGGGCGCCAGCTCGCGAAAACTCGAGCATTCGCAGCCGCAGCGAGACGCGTCGTAACTGCGTCGGTCACCGCCCCCGTGATCGCGGCCGACAGCATGCCTTCTTTCTCTCGCATGCGGACGGCGCGGAGCAGTCGACCGGTCAAGTCGTTGCCACCGCCGTTATCGTTTGGCTAGCAGCAGCGTCCACGCAGCGCGCCGGACCGTGGAAAGAGTTTCCGGGCTTGTTTCAGCGGCGCCGTGTTTCAGCGGCGCCGTGTTCGCCAAACGCCGTCTTGGCGGCGCTGTGTTTCACACGCGCTACGTTTCCGGGGGTGCGCATCTGGCACGCCCCTTGGCGCCTCCGCGAACGGGAACCGAGTGCTCCTCAATCTTGCTTCACGCTTGGGCGCAAGACCGACCTCCGGGATCGCGCTTAGCACGGCAAGGAGTGTGCCTCAGCGGGTGCGGGACGGGCGTCCACTCTGGACCCGGTCTGGGCCGTCGTCCGGCTTAGACACGAATTCGGCCAACCGGCCGTGTTGCGGTAGCTGACGCCAGATATTAGAGACGGCGACACTTTCGTGTTCTGAGTTCGTTGCGGGCACATGGCCCGAGCGCTGGCATGAGCGGTCCCGAATCCCGAACCAACGCTAAGGCGTTTCTCGAAATCCGACGAGTCGGAGAAGAACGCGTTCGCTTTCACCAATTGTCCGGGAGCCACCACGTCATTGGGAGGCGTCCCGACGCTCAGGTGGTGCTCAATCACTCAAGCGTTTCGCGCTCGCACGCCGAGCTGGTGATGGGCCCGTTTGGGCGCTGGTGGATCCATGACCTCGGCAGCAAGAACGGCACCTACGTCAATGGGACGCCTGCCGCCGAACGCTTGCTGAACCCAGGCGATGGCGTGCGCATTGGCGAGTTCACGCTGCGCCTGCGCTCGAACTCGGTGCCAGATTTCAGGTCTCCCCTCGTCGACGCGCCGAGCTCTAGCCGCATGCGCACCGCCGCGGCAACGGAGCAGGACGAGCCGACAACGATCTTCCATCAGCCTCCGTCCACCCTGCGCACGGCGCCCCAGATCAGTGCGGCGCACCTGGGCACGGTAATGAAGCTCAGTCGCGAGCTGATGCGGGTGGAGGACTGGGGACTGCGCGTGTTCACGCTGTGCGAGTTCGTGGTGGGCGACGATTTCCCAGCCAACTCGTCTGCAGTCGTGCGGCTCGAACAAGGCCGGACGCCACAAGTGATTTGCGGGCCACAGCACCACGACCGCAGCGATCGCCCTCTGCAGTTCGTACCCCGGGTGCTGAAACAGCTGTGGGACACCCACGAGCCGGTGTTGGCATCCAACACCGAAATCACCGGGGACGTAATCCACCCGGGTCGAGTGCGAGATGTGTCAGTGGTCGCGGTGCCGCTCATCGCAACCGACCAGCGAATCGACGCACTCTACTTAGAGTTTCCCGAACGCTACGGTTCCGACGAGTGGCTCAACCTCGTGGCGCTCGTTTCTGAAGCGTATCAGCAAGCCGAAGTCGTCTGGGATATGCGGGCCCAGGTGCGACAAAGCGCGTTCATCGAGCGCGAGCTGGATATGGCTCGGCAAATCCAGGAGGGGCTGGTTCCACGAGCCTTCGAACTCGAAGGCCTGGAGCTGGCGATTGGTTTCGAGCCCTGCCGCTGGGTCGGCGGTGACTACGTCGACGCGCTGCAGCTCCCCGACGGTCGCGTCCTGATGGCGATTGCCGACGTTTGCGGCAAAGGCCTGCAAGCTGCGCTCGTCGCCTCGAGCTTGCACACGCTCGTGCGGGCCACGGCGGATACCAACGCACCGCTACCGGAGCTGATGCGTCGCTGCAACGAGTACTTGATGAGTTACCTCCCCGAGCACTCGTTCGTCACGATGACCTGCGTTGCACTCGACTGCCACACGGGAGAGCTCGAGGTGGTTAGCGCTGGGCACCCGGCCGCCTTCGTCGTGCGTCCCGACGGCTCACTTCGCACCCTGCAACAGAACGAGAACGTGGGACTTGGCATGATCCAGAGCCATTTCCGCTCGGAACATAGCGTCCTGGCGCTTGACGACGTGCTGCTACTCTACACCGACGGTCTGACCGAGATGGAAGACCAGCGCCGGGAACCCCTGGGCGCAGACCGCCTCGGCATGGGTTTCTCGCAGATCGTCGCGATCAACCCCCGCGCGACCGTCGGTTCCATGCGCGAAAGACTGATCGAGATGTGCCGCGCATACCGCGGCTCTGGCCTCGCCGCCGACGACAGCACGTTCCTCGTTGCGCGACGTCGCCCGACGTTGAGACCGCCCAGCTCGAACTGAAATCGAACTGCGTACGGTGCTCCGGACGGAAAACCAGCCGATGCCGGCGTAAAAGATCCGCGTTCGCATTTCGAGGCGGGGAGTGCTACGGCTCGCGGAATTATGCCCGAGCTCGATCTCCCGCTGGTGACCATCGGTATTCCTTGTCTGAACGAGGAGCGGTTCATCGAGAAGTGTGTGGCCGACGCGCTGGCGCAGGACTACCCGGCGGAGCGAATCGAAGTCGTGGTGGCCGACGGCGGCAGCACTGATCGCACTCGAGAGATCCTCGATGAGCTATCCGCGCGGGAACCTCGCTTGCGCTGGGTGGACAATCCACAGCGCATCCAGGCCGCTGCGATGAATGAGATCATCCGTATCGCAAAAGGCGATGTCCTGGTTCGCCTGGACGCGCACTGCGAGTACGCGAACAACTACGTCACCAAGTGCATCGAAACGCTGCTCGACACCGGGGCGATGAATGCTGGAGGCAGCCAACGCGCTAGGGCGGAGAACTGGTTTCAGCGCGCGCTTTGCGCGGCGATGGAGAGCCGACTCGGCGTCGGCGGTGCAGCATACAAGGATCCAAACAAGAACGGTTTCGTCGACACGGTATTCTGCGGCGCGTTTCGCCGAGAGGTGTTCGAGCAAGTGGGCATGTATGATCCACGCGCGATCACCAACGAGGACTCCGAGCTCAACCAACGCATCCTCGAGGCAGGCGGCAAGATCTACCTGAGCTCGGAGATCGAGGCATACTATTACCCCAGGGATTCGTTCCGTAGCCTCTCGAAGCAGTACTTCAAGTACGGCACGGGAAGAGCTCGTACCTTGCTAAAGCGCGGACGCTTCCCGAGGGTAACGCCCGCGGTGCCATTCATGATGACGATGGGCGGCGCCGTATTGCTCCTCACCCGCCCTCACAAACCTTCTACCTGGTTCGCTTTCGGCGCCTACGCTGCACTCACGGGGATCGAGGCCGTACGAGTTGGGCGCAAAGTGGGCGTTTGGGCCGTACCGGTTGTCTGGGCCATCTTCCCCACGCTTCACGTCTCCCACGGCCTCGGTTTCGCGTACGGCCTGCTGCGCTATGCACGCCGTCCTGACTGGACGGACCCCGAGCTTCTGCCCACCCGGCAGCAGACCGCAACCGCCGAAACTGCTTGATGCCGCAAGGAAATCGAAATGGGTAAAAAACTCACCGCAGGTCTCGCCGCCAGCGTGTTCATCTTCGGTGCGCTGCTCATCCCCGTGGGAGGGCAAGCACACTCCGTTCCGGATCACGGGAGCAAGTCCATGGATCTGACGTCATTCTCTGACTCCAAGCCCAGCAAGAACCTAGATCTGCTGTTCATCCACCACTCCGTCGGTGGCCAACTCCTTGCTGACCCTGGTCCTGAACGAGACCTCGCAGACAGCATCCACTCGACCCACGAGAACGGCGGCGGCCTTCGCAAGCTACTGTCTGCCGAGGGCTACGCGGTCCACGAAGTGTCCTACGGCAGCACTCTGGGAGAGAACACCGACCTCTTCGACTGGCTGCCAAAGTTCCAGACCAAGATGGATCAGATCCTGCACGCGCGCTTCAACGACGAGAAGCTGACCGACGGCGTGAACGAAGTGATCCTGTTCAAGTCTTGCTACCCGAACAACCGCTTCGTCGGCATGGGTCAGGCCCCGGGAGACGCCGCCGGCCCGGAACTCACGGTGTGGAACGCGCGCGCGACGTTCAAGAAGCTCCTCGCAGAGTTCAAGAAGCGCCCAGACAAGCTGTTCGTATACCTAACGGCACCGCCGAACGCCGCGGGCTTCGACAAGGAACCACTGCTGAAGTTGCTCGCGAAGAAGGCGATGGGGAAACCCTCCACCGCTGAGGTACTGGCCGAACGCGCGCGCCTGGCGCGTGAGTTCAACACTTGGATGGCGTCACCGGAGGGTTGGCTGAAGGACTACCCGCTGAAGAACGTGGTGGTCTTCGATTTCTACGACGTGTTGACCGGCGGTGAATCCAACTTCCTTGCGTATCCGTCGGGAGACGGCACAGATAGCCATCCGACGACCGAAGGCCAGAAACAGGCCGCCAAAGCCTTCGTCCCCTTCATCAACCGCGCGGTGCGCCGCGCTGGGCTGTCGGAGTAACAACGATGAATCGCTACGAGGCCTACCTCGCCCCTCCCGAAGAGCAGAAGTCCGTCGCCAACCTTTGGCGCGAAGGCATGAGCGACTCGCGCATCCAAGACGTGATCGAGAAGCGTCTCGCGTGGTTCTACGAGACGAACCCCGTTGGCCCGGCGAAGACGTGGTTCGTCAAGGACACCCAGGCCAACGAGCTGATCGGATGCGCCAGCGTCTATCCCCGTCGCGTGCGGGTCGGCGATCGGATCGTGAACGCTGGAGTGATGTCTGACTTCCTCGTCAGCAAGAAGCATCGCATCGCGGGGCCAGCGCTGCAGCTCCAGCGGACCCTCGCCGAACAAAGCGCGAGCGCGGGGTTTGAGTTCATCTACGGCTACCCGAACAATCTCGCTTGGCCGATCTTCAAACGCATCGGGTACGAAGCGGTCGCGCAGAGCGTGATGTGGGTCAAGCCGCTGCGTACCGGCTACAAGCTCGGTGAGCTGACCGATTCCCGCCTTGAACCGTACGTCGGCCCCCGTCTGCGGGAGAAGCTCGTACCGCCAGCGGCACGCATCGGTAGCCTGATCGGCGATCGCGTCTTGCAAGCCAATGACCTGCGCCTAGCCGTCGGCAAGCTGCGCGGCATCACGTGCGACATTCAACAACGCGCGGACGCGAGCTTCGATGCCCTGGAGTTCGCGAGCAGCGGGCTGTGTGATGTGTCCGGCGCCCGCGACTCGGCGTATCTAAACTGGCGCTACGCGGACCATCCGACGCAACGCTACTCCTTCTTCCGTATGGTGGACACCGTCAGCGGGTCGTTGCGTGGCTTCGTCGTGTTCCGCGAGGAAGAGGACAAGGTCTTCCTACTCGATGCCGTTTGGGACGGCCCGCCAGCCGCCGGTGAGGCGCTCGTCCTGGCATTCGCTCGGCGCATGTACGAAGAAGGCAAGGTCTCGATCTGCATCTACTACGCTGGCACGACCAGCGTGGTCGAGATCCTGCCAAAGCTCTTGTTCTTCCGCCGCGCGGGAGAACGAAACCTGATTGCGTACGTTCCCAAGGAACGCGACGACGCTTTCCGGAAGCGCGTGCTCACCGAAAACAGCTGGGCAATGTACGACGGCGAACTGGACATCTGACCCATGAACCTACCGCTCTCATTGGTGCAGCGTAGGCTGCGTCGCGTGCGCCCACCTAGCACTCCTCCGCGGGTGTGCATGGTCGTCAATAACCTGGATGTTGGCGGCTTAGAGAAGGTCGTGATCAGCCTGCTGAAGAACTTCGACAGGGACCGCGTCGAGCCCTTCCTCATCTGTCTAAACGGCCCGGGCAAGCTGTTTTCCGAGGTGAGTCTTCCCCCCGAGAACTGCCTAGTTCTAGAGAAGCGCCAGTTGAAGCTCGGACCGGTATCGGTAGACTTCGAAGCGCTACGGGACATCCGTCGATTCCTCGCGGATAAAAGAATCGACATCGTTCATGCCCATAACGCAGCTCCGCTGATCTACGCTGGGCTCGCTCTGCGCGGCACCTTCCCTCGCGCCTCGATGCTCTATTCCGAGCACAATCAGATCTACAGCGCGAGCGAGAGCGCTCGCAAGAAGTTCAAGCTCTACATTCGTCTGGCGGATCGCATCGTCGCCGTGAGCCACGATCTTGAGCGGACGCTGAATCGCGATGTGCGCGTGCCCCGCCCGGTTCAGGTGATCCACAACGGAATCGACGGAGAGCGTTTCCGTACGGTCGATGGCTCTGGCGTCCGCGCCGAACTCAACGTCCAGGATGGCGAGTTTCTAGTGGGCACGGGTGTCGTGCTCTCGAAACAGAAGGGCATCACGTACTTGATCGAAGCTGCGCGGGAGGTCCTCGCGAAGGCACCGCATGTACGCTTCGCTATCGCCGGGGACGGCCCGCTTCGCGCAGAGCTCGAAGCCCAAGCGAAGGACCTCGGCGACCGCTTCCGCTTCATGGGCTACCGGGGAGACATGCCCCAGGTGATTTCAGCCCTCGATTTGTACGTGTTGCCGTCGCTCTGGGAAGGACTCCCGCTCGCGCTGTGCGAAGCGCTCGCGATGGGCAAGCGTGTGCTGTGTACCAGCGTGGGGGGCAACCCCGAAGTGATCCTCGACGGGGAGAGCGGCTTCGTCGTGCCACCGAAAGACCCTGCCGCACTAGCAGAGCGCATCTTGCGAGCCGCCAACGAGCGCGAGTCGCTTCCAGATTTTGCCGCACGGAACCGGTCTCGCTTCGAGCGCTGCTTCAGTGTGCGCGCCATGATCGACGCGCATCAAGCCCTGTTCGACGACATGCTACGCTAGAGCGCGCGGACGAGCATCGGGCGACGCCCCGAAAGATCAGCGCTCTCGACCGAGGCTCGCGCGCAGGCGGGCTTCGATCTCCAGAGCGCTGGCACGCTCGCGCTCCGTCGGGAGACGAGACTCAGGCGCACCCCGGAGCTCGAGTCCGAAGAACTCGCACAGCGCTTCCGCGATGCCATCCGGGTCGTGATATCCGGGAGTAATCGCAGCGAGCGGCGCCCAGAGGTGGCGCCCGGCATCGTCGAGCGAAGCCTCGTCGAATGCGTCGTCAATCCGATCTGCGACGCGATGCGAGAGCAAGTGAACCTTCGCAGACTCGCCGCCACTGGCGATCGTGAGGTGATCCTTCAGCACACGCAGGTAGTCGGTGTCGGCGAAACCCTGGGTCTGTCGTCCCTCGTCGACCAAGTTCGCGATCAAGAGCTTTTCCGCGGGGCTTTCGCAGATGCTCTGAGCGACTTCGCCCGTCGTGATCGCCCCGAGCGTGCTGGTGTAGAAGCTCCCCGGACCCATCAACAACAGATCCGCGCGCGCGATGGCCTCGATCGCCAGCGGATTCGCGCGCAGCGCGCCGTGCACCGCAGCAACCATGGGTACTGCGTCGCGACGCTCGACGTTGCTCTCTCCTTCGACACGCCCGAGCTCGGCGTCGTACACGACCAGCACGCCTGGGGACTCAGAGACGGGCACCACCCTCCCGACGCACGCGAGTCGCTCCGCCGCCCAATCGACCGCCTGCTGAAGACTACCAGTCTCGCGAAACACACCCGCTAACGCGAGATTGCCTGCGCTGCGACCTTCGAAGCCCGGCTCCTCAAGGCGCAGCTCGAAGCGGCGCGCGAGCTCGGGGCTCTTCGCGAGCGCCGACAAGCAACGGCGCAGGTCCCCAGGGGGTGGCATGCCGAGTTCCTGGCGTAGCTTGCCCGAGCACCCACCATCGTCCGCGACGGAGATCACAGCTGTGATCTCACACTCCAAACGACGCAGAGCCTGGAGCACGACCGCCTGTCCGTGACCGCCGCCGAGAGTCACCACGTGGGGAGTGGCGCCGCGCATAACCTTCAGAGCCTATCAGGAGCCGTGGCGGACGCGGCTACGTTTCTCACGACGCCGTGTAAGGCTCATCCACGCCAAGCCGAGCAGGCCCAGCCCAGCCGCAGGAAGCCTCTGACCGGTGGGGCCCGCTGGGCTGCCAGGCGTGCGACATCCGCAGCGACCAGCGCTGCGCTCGGACCCGACAGGCCCCAGCGAACCGGGAGGCGGCGCGCCGGGATCCGGCGCCATGGGGTCAGGTGCCATCGGGTCCGCTGCATCGCTGCCGACCAAGCGCTCGGGTAACGGACGCATGGCCCGCATGGGGAAGCCTCCTTCGTAAGCGCCGATGTCTACTCTACCGTCGGTCTCACGCAGAAACGAGACACCGCCGCGCCGCGGGGGCGGAGACGAGGAGAGCGCGCTGAGTGGGTTTGGTAGCTCGAACCCGTGCGGTCCGGCGATCTGCAGTGCCCCTGCGTCGACGAGCGGGCTGTCCTTCTTGGGTCTCAGGTCGAATGCCCCGCCGGCGGCACTGAGCCCGGAGAGATCCATCAGCTTCGGGTCATCCCCCTCGAGCGTGCCGAACCATTCCTCGGGGAACTGAGAGCCCTTCGGCAACCAGTTGTTCAGGCCGATCAAGATCGGTCGACCCTCGGTCCAACTAACGCGTTCCGTCTGCAACGCCTGCACGGGCTTGCCGCCTGCCCGATAGAAGAGGTTGTTGTGCACTTCGAGAGTCTGAACGCGATCGAAGAGACGCAACACCGGGCGCGCGGCGTCTTGCAGCAAGAACGTGTTGTTGACGAAGCGGTAGCGCCCTCCGCTGTCGCCCGTGCCGTCGCCGCCGATACGCACGCTGTAGGAGTCGTTGGTCTTGCGCAGCACGTTACCCACCACGTCGCTGTCTTCCCGCGCGAGATCGGCTCGCTGACCGTCAGGGCCGATCAGCTCCAGCTCGTGGTACTTTCCGCCTTCGATCCAGTTGAAGTAGATCTCGTTGCGCTCCGCGCGGCTCTTCACGGAGTGGCCACCGCGCGCGTCGTGGATGTAGCAGTGCTGCATGCGGAAAACGGAGCCCGGGAAGCGAGTCTCGTCTGTGGCCATGTACACCGTGTGGTGCTGGTCAGCGTTTCCGCAGCGATAGAACTCGGTGTACTCGAGGAGCAACGTACCGGAACCCTCATCCGCTCCGAGGAGCCCGTGCGCAGGACAGTCGTGGATAACGGAGCTACGCAACGTGATGTCGTGGGCGTGATGAAAGAAGCAGCGGTATCCGCCTTCAGTGAGTTCGAGGTTCTCGAAGACGTAGTGATTGGCAGCAGCCTCGATAGTGTTGCGCCCACCACTGATCACGGGGAGCTTGCCGTCCACAGGTACGCCGCGGATGATGATCTTGCGATCCGCAGCTCCCGGGCGGCTGAAGACGATTCCTCCGGGATACGTGGCTCCGCCTTGAATCAGCACCAGGTCACCCGGCGCGAGCTGCTCGGCCACTTGCGCTGGGCTGGCATAGGGCTTCCCGGGGCCGACCTCGTAAACGGCTGCATGCGCGGGCAAGGCCAGGAGGGCAAACGCTGCTCCTCCCCCCCAAACCAGCGAGCGAATCGCAGAACTCGTCATCTCACCCGTGGCCTAGCATGTTGCCGAGGTCAGTCGACTGGGACGCGGTTGGCGTCTGGAGCCTGCAGGTTCACGCCACCACTGCCACTTCGCTGAGCGTCAGCGGAAGGTCCAAATGGATCGCGGTCTTGACCGTCCACGCGCTGAGGCTGCGCGGGGATTGGTTCGATGCGGCGAGGCGGAAAGCGGCCGCTGACGGAGAACATCACCAGGTTTCGGTGCAGGTTGGGCAGCGCCGTCGCGTTCGCCGGAGCGTTGAACTGCTGGAAGTGCTGATAGCGCAGCGTGAACTGCGGCAAGTCGTAGTCAGGGTACCAACCAAGAGCGACTTCACTCGTCCAGCTGTTGGAGGTCTCCGTGGAAAGGTCCTGATTGTCCTCGATCAGGCGGTTCCACGCGAAGCCGTGCCCCGTGGTGAGCAAGATGTTCGCGTCAGGGAAGATCGGAAGACTCCCGTACAGCGTTACCGTATCCGCAAGGAAAGCTTGCTGGGTCAGCAGGTTTACCGTGATCTGGTGATCGTAGTTGAGCGACGCTTGGGCCAGGTTGTAGTTCCAGAACAAGCTCGCGCCCCAGCGTGGCACCAGCGCTGTGTGGCCGTTCAAATCGTTCGCGGCGCCCCCGCCACCACGCAGCTCTGAGGACCAATCTTGAGCAAGGTCGCGGCGATACCGCGCGATGCCCTGGATGATCAGCTGCTCATCGGTGGGCGTACCGTCGATTTCGTCGACGTGAAAGAAGCTGGTGGTGAGGTCGAAGCCCCATGAGTCATACCCGACCAAGTAGTCCGCCCCGAGGCCAGCGCTCAGATCATAGCGGTTCGGCTCCGGCGCGGGCGTATCCGTGGGGATAATCAATCCATAGCCCAACGTCTGGCGCCCGTTCCACCGCTCACTGAATGCATGGGTCCATTGCTCGGTGGCGTTGATGTTTACGTGAGTCGCGCGCCCATCGGCTTGCGCGGCGCCCGCGGCGACCGGAGTCTGCAAGTTGGCGAGGGCGTTCGTCGTACGCGAGGCGCCGAGACTCAGCAGTAGCTCATCGCGACCGCTGAGCGCCCAGAGCCCACTCCCCTGAACCACGTCGCCGTCGCTATTCGCATCGGAGTGGCCGAAGTAGAAAGTGAACGGGTGACCATAGGAGATCAGGTAGCGGTGGCGTGGTGAGTCGCTGTAGAGCTGGAGACCCGGCGTCAGTGTGCTGAACCAAACGGAGATGGGCGGGGAAGCACCGCCGACGGGATCGTCCGCGGTCCCCAGCATGTTGTCCGTGTATCCGATGCTCGCGTCCCCGGACAGGTGCAGGGTCGTTTGAGCGAGAGCGGACGACGTGGAGGTAAGCGCCCAACAAGCTCCGAGTCCGCCGAGAAGCGCGCGCACAAGACGGCGCGAGTCACGGGCGGTGGACGCAAGACGCATGGCGACCGCGTTTACCACGGCTACGTCAGGCGCCCAGCACTTTGCCACCCGACCTCTGCGGAAAAGCCTGTACGGACGTCTGGACGCGGGCAATTCTAGACGCTGGTGGAAGCAGGTAAGAGCAAGCTCGAGAGTCTCGGAATCCCCCCGATCACACCTGGGGAAACGCCGGAGGCCTATGCGGAATTCTTCCGCGCCGCGAGGAAGCTGCGAACGCTCGGCCTCAAGACCATCGCACTCATCCCCTCGGATGACCGCGTCGCGATCCCACCGGTGGCCATCCAGCTCGCGCTGGCATTGAGCCACGCGGCCGAACAGACAGTGAACGTCCTCGACGCAAACACTCGGCACCCGGCGCTCTCCGGATTGGCCAGCAAGTTAGAGGAACGCACCCAGCGCCGCGGATTCGTCACGACCTGGATTGCCGATCGCGTGACCGTGACCACGCCTCCCAGCCGCCTCGCGGGCTTGAACTTGGTCGAGCTCGAAGAAACCTTGGATCGAGATCGCCAACGCTATGGTTGCGTGCTGATCGACTTCACCGGATTCGAGAAGCTGGGCGAACACGTGCGCGCCTATCAAATCGTCGATGGGGTGCTGATCGTGGCCCGCACCGGCAAGACCAAGGAGCGCGATCTGCTCGCGCGGCACGCGGAAGTTCCGGACGAAAAAGCCTTGGGTGTCTTGCTCATCGGGTGAAGTTTGGTACTCGACACAGCATGCTGGCCCGTCTCCGCGACAAACACTTCGACCGCTGGCTCCCCGGCTACCTGAAGCACCTCGCCAAGGCGCCGTTCTCAGGCGCAGGGAGCTCGGGCACGCGCCACGTGCTGTTTGCGTTCTGCGATCACTACGAGCCGCTGTGGGCCGGCTCGACGGGCAAGGCAGACACCGCCACCGGGCAGCGCCGGGTGGACCAATGGCATGAACTCTACCCAAAACTGGCGAACGAGTACGTGGATGCGGATGGTCGCCACCCGCAGCACTCGTTCTTTTTCCCCGGGGAAGAGTACCATCCTGGTTTCTTCGACAAGCTGGATGACCTCGTGCGCCGCGGCTACGGTGAAGTAGAGCTACATCTACATCATCACGCCGACACCGAGGCAACTCTCGAGGCCAAGATCCGCGAGGCACTGACAACTTACGCCGAACGCGGCCATTTCGCGCGCGGCGCGGACGGCAGCCCGCGCTACGCCTTCATTCACGGCAACTGGGCCCTCGCCAACGGCCGCCCAGACGGAAAGCAATGCGGCGTCGACGCGGAGCTCCCGCTGCTGTTCCGCACGGGTTGCTACACGGACATGACCTTCCCGTCGTGCCCGGACGTCACTCAGCCCGGGTTGGTGAACGAAATCTACTGGCCCATCGGCGATCTCAACCGCAAGCGTGCCTACGAGTACGGGATCTCCGCTCAAGTTGGGCACTCCCTCAAGGACCGCCTGCTGATGATCACCGGTCCCCTGGGCTTCGCGTACAACCCCAAAAAGAAGCGCCCTCGTCTCGAATACGGCGCGGTCACGGCGGAAGACCCGGGCAGTGTCAGTCGGGTGAAGAGCTGGGTGAACGCGAACATCCACGTCGCCGGCCGGCCGGAGTGGATCTTCGTCAAGGTCTACACCCACGGCGCACCGGATCGCCAAGCCGAGTCGCTGCTTGGAGCTGGCGGTCATGCGCTGCACAAGGCGCTCGCCGAGTTCAACGACGGCAAGCGGTTCAGGCTCCACTACGTAACCGCGCGGGAGATGTACAACATCGCTCAAGCCGCCATGGCCGGCAAGTCGGGGGACGCTAACGACTACCGCGACTTCGAGCTCGCCCCTCCCCCCATCCGCGCGGAATCAATCAGCGCCGCGGCGGAATAGTCAGTGCACGACTAGTCGATCGCCACCCACGGGTTTGGGGGTGAGGAACACCGCCCAGCGACCGAGCACCGCCTCAAGGCTTCGTTTCAAGGATGCGCTTGGCGGCAGCTTGAACCTTCTCGCTCGAGTCGTTTTCGAACGTTTTGGCGAAGGTCTTTGCGTCGCTGTCGAAGCGGCGGAGACAGTGCAGGGCAGCCACGCGGGCATGCTCGAGGTTGCCGGTGACTTCGACCAGCTTGCGCAACACCGCCTTGGCCTTGGTCTTCGTGTCGCCGTCCGCGCTGTCCTCTTCCAATAGGCCGCAGATGCCGCTCTCCCAGCTCACTTCTTGAACCTTGCCTGTGGACGCGAGCCCCTGTGCCCTGGATAAGAGCAGTGGCCACTGCTCGCTACAGGGAACGCTCAACGTGCGGGAGCCTGAGGTGCCAATCAACCACCCCGCGGTCGCTTCGTAGACTTCACCCGTGTCGTCGATCAGCTCCGCCCAGACTTTGCAGTTGTTCTTCTCGCGCTCCTTGTCGTGCCGGATCCGGCGCAGACCGCTTGCGGCTTCGTGGCGCACGTCAGGAACCTTGTCGGTCTTCGCCAACTCCACGATGAGATCGTAGAGCTGCGGGTTGCGGCCAAGTACCGCCGCTGCGAACTCACCTCGGCACTCGGACGTCGGGTGCTCCTTGAGCAGCGCCTTGGCGCGCTCCTCGAGCCCGAAGTCTGCGGTCTTCACGCTGGCCGCTTGCATGGCAATCCCGGCGCACATCGCAGGCTCCTTCTCGCGCTCGAAGGCGTCGAAGAGGACCTTGGCGAGCGCTGGATCGCTGGTGCCGGTGATGCCGTCCGAGGAGAGACCCACTGCCGCGAGGAAAACGATCTTGGGATCCTTGTCCTCGAGCAGGCGCATCAGGTCGTGCTGATGATCGTTGATCGGCTCGAACAGATACTCATGCCAGCCAGCGAGGGCCTTGCAGTTTTCATTCAGCACCTTGCCATTCCACGAGCAGGCGCTGGCGACCTTCTTCATGCGCGCCAAGAGCTCTGGATCGATCGCCGCAGCCGCGGGGGATGCGCTCGGAGCGGCGCTGGGCGCTTCGCTCGCAACAGGCAGCGGCGCCGCGCTCGGAGCGGCGGCTGACGCGACTGCCGCGGCGCTCGGAGCGGTTGGCGCGCTGGGAGCGGCAGCGGCACTAGCAGACACCGGCTCAGCGCTGGCTGCGCTGTCCCCCGACGGCTTGTCGTTACACGCGGCGACGCCGAGCAACGAAGCAAACAACCCCACACGCCCAAGCCTCCCCAAGTGCGCCATTGTCACGAGCATTGGCTAGCGGAGGTGAAACCGCGCGGCAAGCTCCCTCCGCGGGCGCCCGCGTCGTCGGGCGGTGCTAGCCGCGATCATCCCAGCGATGCCCCCTTCGCGGGGCCCTAACGCTTCAGCGCGCCGCGCAGCAGGCTGATGAGCTCGCGGCTCTGAGCACCTGCGAAGACGAACGCCCCCACGACGTAAGCCACGGCGCCCGAGGCGATCTCCACGACCAGCGCCGCCCAAGCGTTCCAGCTCGGCGAATGCAAACCGTAGCGAATCGCCAGCACCACGACCACCATCGGAACGCAGGCGAGCAAGGGCCGGCCGATGGGCTTCAGCAGATGCGACATCGGCACCTGATCCTGCGCCTTGATCACCCAAATGCTCGCGAGCGCGTGAGTTCCGAACGCCATACCCACGGCTGTACACGCCCACAACGGCCCCAGCCAACGGGCGAAGATGTAGACGAAGACCAAGATGCCGACAGCCTTCACGGCCTCCAAGATCATGATCACTCGAGGTCGCAGCGTGGCCTGCAGGTAGGAGCTGATGAGCCAGCCCACCGGGCGCACGATGGAGAGCACGCTGAGCAGCACCAGCATGCTGCCTACCAGGTTCCAGTTTGGCTTGAGGAACGCCCGCTGAAGACTATGGGCCACAGCGCCGAGGCCCACGGCGAGAGGGAACACGATCAGCGCGAGCAGCCCAGAGGCCCGCGCCAGCGCGCGCTTCTGCGCATCGGAGTCTGGCAGCTTCGCGAAAGAGGGCAGGAGCACGTCGCCGATATGCTCACCGACCTGTGCTGCCGGGATGTCAGCGATGTTGTACGCAAAGTTGTACTGACCAACGACGCCCGTCCCGAGCACCTTGCCGACGATCAGGTTGTCCCACTTGGCCGAGCCGAAGTGAAGAATATTCCCTATGGAAATAGGCAACCCGAAGTTGATCAGCTCGCGCGTGGTCTTCCAACTGATCCGCGTCGGAGTCAGCCACATCGCGCGCTCGGCGCTCAGTGTCAAGATCGACAGCGTCACCATCGAACGCATGATTGAGGCGTAGACCAGCGACTTGGCACCGTAACCCATGAACGCCAGCGTGAGCGCACCGCCAGCGTACATGAACTCACCGCTCATCTGGCTGAGCCCAAGCACCTTGAAGCGCATTTCCCGTGCGAGAATGCGACCCGGAATGAAGCTGACGCGATCCATCGCCACGGCCAGTGCCACGCCGCTTATGTAGAAGCCGAGGTCCGGCGTAGCGTAAACCTTGGCGAAGTACCCCCCTAAGAGCACCACTGCGAGCAGCGCCAGCCAGCCTACGGTGATGTGATAGAAGGTCGCGTGGAAGGCGACGTCTTTCCCAGCCTTCGGATTGGCAACCAGGTACTGCCCGAAGCCCAAGTAGGTCGCCATGTTTGCGGTGTAGACGATGATCATCGCAACGTTCGCTTCGCCGTACTGCTCAGGTGTGAGCAGCGCTGCGAGCACGATGTTGGCGACCAACCCAACGAGACGTCCGCCGACGCTGCTGGTAATCGTCCACAGCGCCCCAAGCACGGCGCGATACGCTAGCGACACGTGACCCCCACGCGACAGACCGCCGCCCGCCTTTGGGTTTGGCGACGCTGGGCGACGTGCAGATTGAGCAGAGAATGCTTCAAGGTAGCGGGCGGCGTTAGCACCTCGTAGCCCCCGGCTCAAACTCGCTGAGCACCCAAGGCTTCCGTCGAGCTTCCACATGGGGATTGTGACGGAGCTCGGCGGAAGCCAGGCAGCTGAAAGAACTTGCAGTAGCCCCGGCTCTCCCGACTTGTGCGAGGCTCACGGCGCTCATGACGGAAACCACAGAAGCCCTTCCGGCACGACCCGCGAGGCTGCCAGAGCCGAGTCGCCTATTTCGGCTGCTCGGCCCACTGCTGACGATCGCCTCGATCGCCGTCTTCGAGCTCGCCGATCAGTTTGGCCTCAGGATCCCCAACCCTCCTGCCATCTTGATGACGTTGGTGGTTTTCTCCGCCTTCACCGGCGGAGGACGCGTCGGGATCTTCAGTGGCTTGGTCACCTGCGGCTACCTCGCGATTTTCTACTCGGAAACTGGGCTCAAGCTCTCCTACGCCGAGGAGAACCTGCTGCGCGTGCTGGTGATCATTGTCACCGTCCCGGCCATCGTCGTGATGGCCGCGATGTCGAAGAAGCGCGGCGACCGACTGGCGCGCGAAGCCCTGCGGATGGAGCAGCAACACTCCGCGAGGTTGCGCGAGCTGCTACAGGAGAAGGACAGGGCCGAGGTCGAGCTGCGACTCGCGAAGGAAGCGGCCGAGGCCGCGAACGTCGCCAAGAGTGAGTTCTTGGCCAACGTGAGCCACGAGATCCGCACGCCGATGAACGGCATCATGGGGATGACGGAGCTCGCCCTCGACACGGAACTGACGCGAGAGCAACGCGAGTACCTGGACACCGTTCGCGGTTCCGCGGACGCCCTTCTCACGGTGATCAATGATGTCCTCGACTTCTCACGAATCGAGGCCGGAAAGCTGGATCTCGACTCCGCTCCGTTCGACGTGCGGACGGTCGTGGACGAGGTGATGCGCTCCCTGGCTCTGAGGGCTCACGAGAAAGGCCTCGAGCTGTGCTACGCGGTGGAGCATGGCGTACCGCCGACCCTCGTCGGCGACGCGGGTCGACTACGTCAGGTTCTGGTCAACCTCGTCGGCAACGCCGTGAAGTTTACGGACAAGGGCGAGGTCGTGGTGCGCGTGTCAGCGAAGGTCGGAACACAGACGATGGAAGTCGGTTTCAGCGTCACCGACACCGGCCCGGGTATCCCCGCGGAGAAGATGAAACGCATCTTCGAGCCGTTCACCCAAGCCGATGGGTCCGTCACACGGCGCCATGGCGGAAGCGGGCTTGGCCTCTCGATCTCCACGCGCCTCGTGGAGATGATGGGCGGGCAGCTCGCGGCGCAAAGCGAGCCGGGAAAGGGCAGCGTGTTCAGCTTCGGTTTGCTGGCTGGGCTCGAGGGCGCGCCCAGTCTTCGGCGAGGCACCGTTCCACCGTCTGAACTGAGCGGGCGCCGCGCGCTGATCGTGGAGGACGTGGAGACCAGCAGCGAGATTCTTGGGCGCGAGCTGGAAGAATGGGGGATGTTCTCGGACTGTGCGGTGAGCAGCGAGGACGCGCTGCGTCTCCTGGAGGCTGCCAAAGGCCACACCTCGCGCTACGACTTGTTGCTCGTGGATACCACGCTGCCCGGGATGAGTGGCTTCGCACTGGTCGAAGAGCTCCATCGTCGCGAAGTTTTGATCCCGACGGTGATGATGCTGAATACGCCGAACCGTAGTGTGGATGCCGCCCACTGCCGCCGACTCCACGTTCCCGACTACGTGACCAAGCCGGTGAAGCCGTCGCGGCTCGTGGAAGCGGTAATCGACGCCATGCGCGGAGTGCCTCGCGGCGCCGGGAGCGTGCGCATACCCAACCAGGTGACGCGGGCGCTCTCGGTGTTGGTCGCAGAAGACAACCTGGTCAACCAGCGCTTGATGCGCCGGCTCTTCGAGAAGCAGGGGCACCGCGTGAAACTGGTCGCCGACGGACTATCGGCGATCGAGGAGCTCAGGAAGGACGACTATGACCTCGCGCTGGTGGACCTGATGATGCCCGGCTGCGATGGCATCACCGCTGTTAGAAAGGCGCGAGAGTTCGAGGCAGACGGCACGCGTCATCTTCCGATCATCGCGGTAACCGCGCATGCGATGCGAGGAGATCGGGAGCGCTGCCTCAACGCGGGATTCGACGCCTACCTGACCAAACCCATTCGCGTGGCCGAGCTGTTCGACACGGTGGACTCGGTGGTCCCCGATTCGTACGGCGAAACCAAACCAATGCCGTCCGTGGTGTTCAGCCCGGTGCCCTTTAGTGGCGAAGCGGAAGCCTTCGACGCGGAAGTGCTGATTCAGCATGCCGCAGGGGATCGAGAACTCGCGGGCGAGCTGGTGGAAGTCTTCCTCGAAGAATACCCCGGCTGGCTGGCCGAGATGCGCAAAGGCATCGAGGCTGCGGACGGTGAGTCCGTGCGACGCGCCGCTCACACCCTGAAAGGCGCGGTGGACCACTGTGGTGCCTCTTCAGCATTCGACCTCGCCCTGGTCGTGGAGCGCATGGGGCGAGACGACGACATGACCGGCGCACACGTGGCATTTCAGGAGCTGAGCGCGGAGCTTTCCCGTCTAGAGCCCGCGCTGAGGAAGTTTTTGACCAACTCCCACTGACCCAGGCCTGTACGCCGCAGCGTGTCGCGATAAGCTCCCCCTGCTCATGGCCCAACGCATCCTCGTCGTCGATGACTCGCCGCTCGATCGCAAGCTGGCAGGTCGCCTGCTCGAGAAGGCAGGTTTCGAGACGAGCTTCGCGGAAAATGGCGCTCAGGCTCTCGAGTCGATAGCAGACGCACGGCCCGATCTCGTCCTCACCGACATGATCATGCCCGAGATGGACGGGCTGAAGTTGGTCGAGACCGCTCACGCGCGTTTCCCCGCGTTACCGGTCATCTTGATGACCGCGCACGGCAGCGAGTCCGTGGCCGTGAAGGCGCTCCGGAAGGGCGCGACGAGCTACGTGCCCAAGCGCGATCTGGCGCGGGAGCTCGCGTCCACCATCCGTGACGTCCTCGAGCTCACGCGGCCTGCCCGGGATCAGCGTCGGGTTCTGGATCTAATCGCGGAGACCCAGACCACATTCGAGGTCGGTAACGCGCCGGGCGAGCTCGCCGCACTCGTGCGCCACCTGGAATCAGACCTCGCGGAAATGCGCTGTTTCGACGACACCACGCTACTTCAGGTGGGAGTTGCCCTTCGCGAGTCCCTCGCCAACGCGGTCTACCACGGAAACCTCGAACTCGATTCCAAGCTGCGCGAGCTCGATGGAGGTGAGTGGGACCGCGCGGCGCAAGAGCGCATGCAGACGGAGCCCTTCGCTTCACGTAAAGTGCGCGTCGTGGCGCGCATCACGCGCAGCGACGTCGAGTTCCTGGTTCAAGATCAGGGACGCGGCTTTGACCCCAGCTCCCTGCCCGATCCTGAGGATGCGGCGAGCCTGGATCGCGTTCATGGACGCGGGTTGCTGTTGATTCGGACGTTCATGGATGAAGTGATCCATAGCGCCCGCGGCAACGAGATCCGCATGACCAAGCGCCTCGCCCGCGCCTAGTGACCGCGGCGGGTTGGACACGCGCTAGCGGTCTAGCTCGATGCGCACTTTCGGAGACCGAAGCCACTCGGCTTGCACCGGTCCATCCTGCTCGGCGCTAGCTGACTGCCCTGCGTCCGGCTCCGTTGACGGCCCGGCGTCCGAGCCCGGCGCGCGGTCGCCCGCTGGAGATCCCTGGGGAGACTGTGGGATGCTTTGGAGCCGTGAGGCTTGAACGCCGTCGGCGACCAACAGCGCGTGAAGTGCTTCCCCTGCGGGTGCGTCCCAAACGAGGAGTCGCAGCCGACTTTGCGCCAGCCTCCCCACCGCCGCGCAGCGTCCGAGTTGCTCCAAGCTCTGTTCGAGGCTCGCTTGCATGCGAGCTTCTTCGTAGTCAAAGCTCGGCGGCTTCACCCCGGGGCATGCCAGGAGCACACCCTTGCCAAAGTCGAGCCCAGCCACTCCCAGAGCTTGCCGCGCGGCAACAGCATGCTCTCCGTCTTGTACGAATGGCGCCGGTTCTCCGCTCGCCTCATACGCCATGGCGTTACTACGCGTGATCGGTGCCACCGGCGGCGGACCGTCGTCTTGCTGCACGGTGCCACACGCGAGCAACGAGAGCGGGCCAAGGAGTAAGCTGAGGAGCGGGACGCGTTTCATTGCGCAGGCGGGGTGGAAGTGATTAGAGGTAGCAGGTCCCGCACTCCGATCGAGAAGAAGTCGACTGCCCACCCTGCTGCGGTCAGCCGCAATACATGACCGAGCCACCGCATGCCTCGCTCACCAAAGTGCTCGAGTAGTTTCGGCCCGAGTCGCAGCAAGAGGAACGACAAGCCGAGCGCTACGCACACCGCGCTGAGGGTGACCCCACGCCGCCAAAGCTCTTGGGTCTCGCCCGAGTAGATCACCACCGTTCCCAGCACGGGCGCTGCCGCCAAACCCGAAAGCGAGAGCTCTTGGGCAAGCTCTCTAACGCCTGGTGTCTCTGGCCACCCACCACCGAGGGGTCGGTTTCGCAGGACCTCGCTCAGGCAGAGTGCCAGCACGAGTAGGGAACACGCAGCGCGGAAACCCCCGGTCTTGATCCCAACGTACAGCACGACGTGGTTCCCTATCCACGCGCCAGCCAACAGCAGCGCCAAGGAAAGCAAGCAAGCGCGTCGAATCGCGGCTCTGCGTTCACTCTCCGCCAGCGCATCCCCAAGCAGCGCAAGGGAGCCGCTCAGGCGAATCGGATTGGCAACGCCCAGCACGGAGACCAGTACCAGGGCCCAATAGGTCAGGACTTCGCGCACGCAGGTCTTCTCCTCGCCAACACATCCCATACGTCGGCCCCCGCCCCATGCGAGTCACGTGAGCTGTCGCGACGCCCATCGCTGCATACCACCAAAACCGCAGTGGCGACCTCACACGCGAGACCGGCAAGGCGACCGACACGTCAGAAGGCGACCGACAAGTCAGCAAGGCGACCGACAAGTAGCAAGGCGACGACAGTCGGGCGCAGACAAGTGAACACGCGCCCCGGCCTGCTCACGCGAAACACGAACCGCCCTGGTGAGCAACGAGCGGCCCCGCCAGTCCTGTAAGCGGCCTGTGAAGCGAGGAAGGGAGCACCGAAACGCCGCCGGATCCATCCCGTGACCCGAGGCTTTTGTGTTGGGCGCCACTGGCCGCACGTGCCTATACTGCGCGGCGAGTGTGGTTAGCGCTGCTGGGCGCCAACCATCGCAACGCCGACGCTGCGAGAGCCGCGGACGGCCACCGCAGCAAGCCGGCGCCCGCCGGCAAAAGATCCTTTCCGAGCCAGTCCCGAGGTGTAGGCTAGCCGGTGGAGAAACGATGGAGTTCAAGCGTTCCAAACAAGGCGAGATCACGCTGCTGGAGATCTCCGGAGAGTTCGACGCCACGACCGCGCCGGAAGTCCGGCCGCAGATGGACGCGGTGGCAGACGAAAAGCCCAAGCAGGTAGTTCTCGATCTAGCGAAGCTACGCTTGATCGACAGCTCCGGAGTCGGAGCGATCGTTGCTCTATTCAAGCGCGTCCGAGCCAATGGCGGTCATTTCGAGGTGCGCGGTGTGACTGGCCAACCGCTCAGCATTTTTCAGGTTCTTCGCTTGGACAAGGTGTTCGGCCTTCAGAGCTAGCAGAAGGGTGAACACACCCTGCACCAACACAACCGTGCCCACGCACATCTCGACCAGCTCAGGCTCTCGAAAAACCCACTTCATGGGGCTTTGTGAGAGCCCGGTTCGAGTGTCCGCGCGTGGAAGCACGCAGGTTGCCCATGCGGAGTGGCTTTGCGCGTCTTGATCGCGACGAAGATATTCCCGAGTGAGCGTAACCCGAACATGGCGCCGTTCAACCGCCATCAGTTCGTCGCGCTGTCGAAGCTGTGTGAGGTGGACCTATTCGTATGCCACCCTTGGTTCCCCGGGGAATCGCTCGTAAGTCGTTTCCGACATGGAGAGGCACTGCCAGATATCCGCGCGAACACAAGCGTTGACGGCTTCACCTACCACCAGCAACGCGTCTTCCACGTGCCCAAGGTTGGGCATCCACTCGCCGGCCTGACCTACGCAACATCGTTGTTCCCTCGCATCCGCCACTTGCGAGGCAAGGTGGACGCGGTGCTCGGCGCGTTCGCCTACCCGGACGGCTTCGCCGCCGTGCTGCTCGGGAAGGCATTGGGCGCGCCTGCAACGATCAAGGTACACGGCACAGATATCAACTTGCTGGGCAGCATGCCGACACTACGCCCACTGGTCAGTTGGGCCTTACGGGAGGCGGACGCTGTGATTGGTCCGAGTCAGGCCCTGATTGACCGAGCAGTCGAACTCGGTGCCGACCCTAGGACAAGCCACTGCGTCATGAACGGCGTGGACAAGGAGCTGTTTCGGCCACGCGATCGCGAAGCGTGTCGTCGCGAGCTAGGGATCACCAGCAACAAACCCTGGGTCGTGTTCATTGGGCTGATGATCGATCGGAAAGGCGGTCGAGATGCCCTTGCGGCCTTTCGCCAGCTCCATCAGCGGCGGGGCGATGTGGAGCTGATCATGTTGGGCGATGGGCCCGCCCTGGACGCTTACCGTGCGGAGGCAGCGGGCCTCCCAGTGCATTTCCCGGGGCGGCTGGATCATGAGGCGATCCCCACTTGGATCGGTGCTTCCGATGTCATGACGCTCCCCAGCTGGGCTGAAGGAACACCCAACGTGATCATCGAGTCGCTGGTGTCAGGACGTCCGGTCGTCGCCTCGAACGTGGGTGGAATTCCAGCCTTGCTGAACCACCCAACCCTGGGAGAGTGCGTGCCCGCCCGAGACCCCAAGGCGCTCGCTGACGCCCTCGAGCGTGCGCTGAGTCGCACTCACGACCCACTCGCCATCGCGAAACAAGCGGGTTTCGGCGACTGGAGAGAAAGCGCTCAATCGGTCTTGGACGTCTTGACCGCGTCCCGCACTCGGTGAGTGGCCGGGCGACCTGACCCCCGCGAAGAGGCGCACTCGCAAGCCGCTCAGGGGCGACGCGGCAGGAGGATTTGCGCGACGCGGCGGCGACTCGACGCTACCCTGCCGCCAAGTGTCTCGTTCCTGGATCGACGACGAACCCGGTTGGGCCGACGCTAAGCAAGAGCTTCGCTGCGTCTATGCTCGGCTGCGGGTGCGTTGGAAGCTAGCGCTGTTGATCACATGCGTGATCACCGTGCTGGGCGTTGGGTACCGGGCGCGAAAACAACGCACGTTCGAGTCAACCGTCGTGATGCGTGTCACCGAGGTGGACTTGGACATGAGCACCGCTCCCCCTACTAGCAACCAGCTCCAGCAGCACTTGAGCGAGGTTGCGCTGTCCCGCCGGGCGTTACTCAAGCTGATAGCCGACAACAACTTGTATCCGAGCGAGTACCGCATCGACCCAAACTTGGCGCTCGAACATTTCCGCGAAGATATAGAGCTGTACGTCGTGAGTAACTACTTCGCCAGAGAGCGGTACAGCGAAGACCCCCCACGTTCCGCGCGGATCGCTATCACCTACACTGGTGTCGACCCGGAGCAAACGTTGGCCGTGGTGCGGCAGCTCGGAAAACAGGTGGAAACGGAGCAGCAGAACGCCCGACAAAGCGTCTCCCTGGAGGCCGCTCACACCGCAGAGCAAGCACTCGACATTCTGCGCGCACAGCTGCTCAAGGCTCGCCAGCGCGAAGCAACTATCAAGTTGGACCTGCCTAGACTCGAAGGGTCGGAGCAGGAAGAGTCGAAGCTCGAACTCGTGCGCCTCGCGTCGCAGATAGAAGAGCTGCAGCGCAACATCAAAATCCACACCGAACGCGGAACCGATTTCCAACTGCGGAGCCAGTTCGAGGGCGAAGCCATGGGACTGCGGTTCGAAGTCGTGGACCCGGGAAAGCAATCCCGGGTCCTCCTGACGAATCGCGAGGTGCTCGTCATCTTCGCCATCTCGTGCTTTCTGTTCGTGTTCCCCGTCGCAGCCGTTGGCGTCGGAACATTCGATTCCCGCGTCCGCGACGTGAACAGCCTGAGACGCCTCGGTTTGGAACCCTTTGGGCACATCCCGACCTTCAAAGGCGTCGATCGCGGCTCGTTCGTCGCGCGCACCAAGGCCTCCGTAGCCCACAACACGTGAACCACCAAAGCTGACGATGCAGACCCCAGTTAGTTCCGAGTCGCAAGAAGAGCGACGCCAACTCACACCACGCGCGCTGATCAAGCGTACGTTGCAAATCGCGCGACGGGCATTGTTGTACTGGCCGGCGCTCGCCGTGGCCGCCACGCTGGCCATCGGAGCGTTCTTCCTAGTCCCGAAGCTGATTCCGCCGGTGTATGAATCGGGCACGGTGTTGCTCTATCGAGAGGTGATCCAGGCGGATACGCTGCTCGGAAGTAACTCGACGCCCTCCGAAAGCAAACGTGCACGCAACATGCGCTTGCGCGAGATGCTCCTGAGCCGCAGCAACCTGAAGCCAATCATCGAGAAGTATCAGCTGTATCCCAAGACCGTGGAGTCGCAGGGAATGGTTGAAGGACTCGAAGAGATGCGCCTCAACACCAAGTGCCAGGTCGGCGAAGGTGACACCGTCACCATCACGTATCAGGGCGACTCCGCTGAGACCGTCTTCGAGGTAACGAAGGCGCTCGCGGACTCCATGGTGGAACAAGCCCGGAAATACCGCGCGGAAGAAGCCGAAGGCACCCAAAACTTCCTCCAGGCCCAGCTCGAAACCACAGGGAAAGAGCTGAAGGCGCAGGAGCAGGCACTCGCCAAGTTTCTCGCGATCCACCCCGAGTTCGCCCTCGAGACAAGCATGGGTCCCACCACGACGGGCGCCGCAGTGCGCGCTAGCCGCGCGGATACACTGGCCGCGTCGGGAACGTCGGCGAGACCCACGGACCCCGTCACCACCCTGCGGCGGCATGCCGAACGTCTCCAGCGACGCATCAAGGAAGCTGAGAACCCCGGTACCGCTCCCGTCGCTCCGCCCGAGCCAGCGCGTCTGGATCCTGCCAGCGAAGCAGCGATTCAAAGCGCCGAGAGCAGCGTGGCGCGCGCCAGAGAGAACTTGTCAGACAAGCAGGCGCACTACACCGCAAAACACCCGGACGTCGTTGCCGCACAGGCCCAGCTCAGCGCCGCCCTGGCGCAGCTTGCTACAGCGAAGGCCAATGCCAAGACCATCACGCCCAAGGCGGTCGCCGCCGCTCCTCCGACCACGGCGGAGGACATCAACAAGCTTCGCAAGGAACTCGCCCAAGTCGAAGCCTCGCTGGCGCGTGCCTCCCGTGGCAGCACGGGGAGCCCCACCAAGGACGTTGAGGCGGACGCAGAGGCTACGACTGAGAGCAACAGCATCGTTGCCCTAGAGACCGAGTGGACATCCCTCAACCGTGATGTCAACGCAGCTCGGGACCGCAATGAAGCAATCGAGCGCCAGTTGTTCCGCGCGTCGATTGTCGCGAAGGTTGAGACGAGCGGAGGAGGCAGCCAGGTCGTTGTCATTGATGAAGCATACGAACCGAAGCGCCCCACGCGGCGGGGAGCCAAGCGAACCGGAGCCGTAGCATTCGCGGCCGTGATGGTGCTCGGCGCACTGGCGGCGGTGGCTCTCGCGTTTCTTGATGACCGCGTCTACGACGAACTCGACATCCGAAATCTGGAGCTAGGTCCAATCGCCCATGTGATCCCTGCGGATAATGCGAAAGGACAATCGTGATGTCTGACTCCCAGTTCCCCGCCGCCAACCAGGGCTCCGGCAGCGTCTATCCTCCTACGCCACCGATGAGCCAGGCTCCGCAGAGCCTGAGCGTACCCGCCGGCCGTAACGTGGTCGTCGTAGCCACCCACAATCAGCCACCCCAGGGTCGAAGCGTCCTGCCGTTCGTGACTGCACCCGACTCACAGTTGGCGGCTGGCTTTCGCGTGCTCGCCCACCGGCTCAAGGGCGTGAACAATCCGCGAACGATCGCCATCTCGAGTCCCCGGCGGGATGAGGGCAAGACCACCCTCGCCATCAACCTGGCGATGGCCTTGGCGGAACACGGACGAGACAAGGTGCTGTTGGTGGAAGCCAACCTGCGCAACCCTCGCGTCGGTGAAGCATTGGGTTTCGCCCCGCCAAACTGCTTCGGAGAGCAGATGGTGCGGTACCTAGATCTCCCCGGAGAACCCTGGCGGGTGGTCGCGGCGTTCTTCGACAACCTCCACGTGCTGGCGGTTCACCCGCGCTCCAAGGGCACTTGGCTACTCAACGCACCTGCTTTCCGCGCGGCAATGGCTCAGCTAAAGGAAGCGCCGTACGCACACATCATCGTGGACTGCCCCGGCGCGCTCGGCACCGCTGACGTCAACATCATCGAAGACACGACGGACGGCGTGATCCTCACCGCAATGGCGGGCATGACCAAAGGGGCGCACTTGATCCGCACGCAAGAGCACCTGGCCCCGGCGAACATCCTTGGGACGGTGCTGATGAACGGCCGCTACGATTGAGCAACAGCGCCCCATGTAAGTGAGGGCTTTGCGGGAGCGAGATCTGGCTAGGGTGAGTTCAGCAGTTCGAAGAGACGTCTCCGCGCGGACTCCCACCCCTTCGCGCCGGTCTCCCAGCGAGGTCGCTTCTCACCGCTCACGGCCTTGAGAGCTTCGGGGATGCGCTCCGCGAGTACTTTCTTGGTCTCTGCGGGGTCCTTCTTCATGGCCAGCTCGACGTAGCCCGCGTCCTGAATACCGCGCCGCCATTGCTTCAGGCGAAACGACGCAAGGACTCCGTCGAATCCGAGATCGTGGGCTGGGTAGTCCTTCTGGCGTCCTGGATAGACGAGCATCCCGTCGCCATTGCAATGGTCGGCGTGCTGGTTGTGAAACGTTTCGGAGGTGGCAAACGGATCGTAGGGGCCTTCCCCGCCCTGATTCCCGTCGTGCCAGAACGTCGACTCCCAGTAGAACCAGCGCTCGATGCCGTAGCTCGCCTGTATCCAACCGTTGGCGCGCAAGGACGTTGGCCACGCATCCGTGAGGAAACTCCCAGTTTGAGGCAACACGCCGTTGTAGATCCACAGGTGCTTTCCCGCTTCCTTCGCCTCGGCCTGCGCCGCTGGCGAGTACTCGCTGGCGAACATGATCACGAGATCCACAGCTTGACTCTTGGGGGGCTCGCTGCACGTGTGGCCTACGCGAAGCTTCTGCACGCGAGGGTCAGGACTCCGTCGCAGCGCCGCCTTCCAGTCCTTGCCGCGAGGGCTGTCGCACTGCTCATCCACCGCGTAGAGGAACACATCGCGATCGCCAGGTTCGTCGCGAACCCCCAGCTCCTCGAGTCGCGAGAGCATCTTCCCAACCAGCGCTACCTGTTCGCTAGAAGGGTCACCCAGGTCACCATATGAGCCCAAGGCAACCACGCTGCTGGGTTGCCCGGCACCGGCGCCGCGGTAGCCCTTTGACGCGGTAAAGAGACTACCGTCAAGCAGACCCTTCGCGGCCTCCAGCTCACGCATGCTGGTGATGGGAAGGATGTTCGAGATCTGATGAGCGTGCATCAGCTGCAGGTACTGGTCGACGGCCCGCCTGTTGCCGACCCTTTGTTCGATGCGATCCGGCTCGAAGTAGAGCATCGTCTTCGCGGCCGCGTAGGGCAGCGTTTGCGCGCCAACGCGCAGGGTCAGCGGGATGCGCGACAGCTGATCGTTCCCCGCATACACCGCCAGCTCGGCGGTATAGGAGCCCGCACGGATCGCGGCTCCGGTCAGGTCGACGTCGACCCAGATCACCCGCTGGCGTTCAGCCGGGATCTCGAGCGGGTACGGGTCCCATGCCGGCGCAATTTCCACAGGGATTAGCGGATCGGGAATGGTCGTCCCCGGCTGGGGCGCAGCGGGTAGCGCTTGCGCCTCCCACCCGAGCGACTCTCCGGGCGTCTTGCCGCCGGAGCGACGCGGGAAGGGCACCTCATGGAGCAAGAAGCGCGAGACTTCTGGCGTAGCCGGTCCGCTTGCGCGTTCAATTTCCACGCGAATCTGCTGCAGTGGCTGTTTCCCTGCGCTCACCACGACCTGAAAACCAACCACCTCCCCGGGTAAGCCAACCAGATCGATGCTCCCGCCGGGTTGCCAAAGCGGGTTGTCTTCACCACGCATGCTCGCCGTCACGCCGGCATTGCTCGCGATGCGTTCGGCATCGGTGACGATGCTGACGCGCGCTTCGAGGCTGGGTGCGCCTTTGGGTTCGACGGGCTGCTCCCGTTGGCAACCGTTGCACCTCACCCCCAAGAACAGGGCGACGACGAGCGTACCCAGTGTCGTCGAGCGGCGAAGATAGCGCGCGGCCCTGGGTGAGGTCGAAGTGCTGCTAGCTTCAGGCGTCGGGTGTGCCGGCGGGCTCATCGGGCGCAGCATGACACGCAGCCCACGCCTTGCCACCGCACCAGCGGCCCTGCAGGGCGTGCCCGGTGGCACGTTGATCCACCCGCTAGGCGAAACGCTTCTTCATTCGCAGACAGTTCGGCGAACCGGGTTCGTAGCTGACCTCGTCTACGAAGCTACGAATGATGAACAAGCCCATGCCGGACTCCTGAGGTTCAGCGAGGTCGAGCTCCGGTGCCGCATCGAAATCGAAGCTGTCGCCGTGGTCGAGGATTTCCACACTGACTTGGCAATCGTCGTAGGTGATGCGCAGCGTGATCTCGCCTGAGTGGTTTTCATAGGCGTGTAGCACTGAATTGTTGAACGCCTCACCAACGGCGCTCACCAACTCGTGACCAAACTGCTCCCCAACGGACGCATCCTTCGTCGCTAGCTTGCAGACCGCGGCAACCGTGCGAGTGGCCAAATCGCGGAAGACGATTTCGCTCGGCACCTGCAGCACCACGAGAGAACTCACGGTGCGCGAGTCTCCAAACCATGCGGACATGCGACCGAGACACCTTCAGCCAAACAGGTAGAGCCTTCAGCTCGACACCGCGGCGGCAGCGCATCTCCGATGGTCTCGTAGTGCAGCAGCTTCACGTCTCCTCCCCCGTCGCCGGATCGACACCGGACCTGACGACAGGCTAACAAAGTCGAGCCACGGCGACCAAGCAATCGCTACCGGCCGGACGATCCTGGGCGAGCGACTTGCGGCGCTCGTACCTTCATGAGAAGTCTCTGGACTCATGCCTCCGATTAGCGTGCGCCTGACGAAACGAGCCCTGGATGTCGTCGCATCCAGCGTCGGCTTGGGACTGACGCTCCCGTTCTATCCGCTGATCGCCGCTGCGATTCGCTACGACTCCAGCGGCCCGGTGTTCTTCGGGCAGATCCGGGCGAAAGGACTCATTCCCAGGGAGCCCGGCGACACCAACCCCGTCCCCCAGTGCACGGAATTCAAGCTGTTCAAGTTCCGCACCATGCGGCAAGACGCGGAGAAGCACACCGGCGCCGTGATGGCCGCGGAGAACGACCCGCGAATCACTCGCCTGGGCGCCTTCCTGCGCAAGTCCCGCATCGACGAGTTGCCGCAACTTTGGAACGTCCTCAGGGGCGATATGAGCCTCGTCGGCCCTCGACCGGAGCGCCCGGAGTTGCTGGTAAACCTTGCGCTCGCGATTCCCTACTTCGAGGAACGCATGCGGGACTGCAAACCCGGACTGACGGGGCTCGCCCAGGTTTCCCTCGGATACACCGGTGCGATTCCGGAGGGCAGCGCGCTCTCGGCTTTCCGTGAGGCTCTGCAAAATCCGTTCAAGCTAGAAGAGGCAGAAGGCGCCTTGGCTGATGACTTGCGCGCCAAACTTCTCTTCGACTTGGCGTACACGGCGGCGTTGGAGAGCTTCTCCACCTATTTGCCGACCGAACTCTCGGTGATCTTCAAGACCCCGCTCGTGATGCTGAAGGCGATGGGGCGCTGATCCGCGGTACGGGCCGCCGGTAGCTCAGCCAGACGCCAGCTTGCGAGCGGTGTACACCAACAGGAACAACAGCAGCGCTGTATTCCCCACGGCAATACCCAGGAAGTCCTTCCAGCCGTAGGTGACCCTGAAGTCCGGCTTGTGGCGCTTCACAGCGGCAAAGAAGGCCCCACTGACGCCGATGTAGATCCAGAGCACGTAGTGGTAGTTGAAGGATAGAAAGAAGATCCCCACTGCCATCCCCGCCATGGAAGACAAGAGCGCCATGGCCCAGATCCGCGCAACTTCGCCCTCAGGCTCCGTGACCGTGCGGGTGACCGTGAGGGGTACTTTGATCGTCAGCCAAAACACCGAGAGCCACGCCACCATGCCGAAGAAGCCGAGCTCCGCAGGCGCGAGCACATAAGAGTTATGCGCGGTCAGGTGGTGGTACTGAGTGAACTGTTCAAAGCCCACTCCGAGTACCGGATACTGTTTGAAGAGCTGCACGCCCACGTAGAGGTTCTCGACTCGTTCGAGCGAGCTCTCTTCACCACCTGAGCGCCCACCAAGCGCGAGCACAGGCAAAGCGCAGACCACCCCCAAGATCAGCCCTTTCAAGCGGTAGCGTTCCAAGAAGTAGACGCCAATCGTCGCCAGAAAGACGATCTGTCCTCCGCGGGATCCGGAGTAGACCACCGTCATCGCCCCCAGCACGAAGGTCAGCAAGAAGAGCGCGAGCCGCTTCTTGTTGCGACGCCGCTGATAGAAGGCGAACGCAAGTGGGACGCCGATCGCCACCGCCATCGAAGCCTCGTTCGGGTCCTGCAAGACTCCCACGTAGCGGACGCGACCGCCGCCAATGGAGGTGACCCCCAGCAGACCAGCGTGCTCACAGCGGTACATGGCCTCAGGGTCTGGCGGATCCTGGTAGCAAATGACGGGCGACTCGCAGGCGCGCCCGTCTGGGCGTCCCGAACTGTTCTGATCCTCTCCTGGCGAAACGGCGACGCACTCCAGCGGCTGGAGGCCCATGTGGACGCAGACCGCCGAGATCCACAGCGTGCACGCCAGGATGGTGCCCATGAACAGCTCGAAGGCCTTGAACGTCCTGACACCGTGGGCAATCAGGAAATAGATCACGACCGCGATGCCGAAGCGGACACCGTCACTAGCCAATGAAGCCGGTGCCTTCACGCCTGCGGTGAAGAAGCACCACAGCACGAACGCGATCACCCAACCGAGGTGCGGTGTCTTCCTCAGGTCCGTCTTCCCCTGGCGTAGATCCACGAGGTAGCCAAAGACCGCCAGACCGAAGAACAAATAGAGAAACGGGACTCCTCGCAGCGCCGGCATGAAGTCGAACGGTCGCGCGTAGATGAAGATCAGGAGTGCCAGTAGGCCGGGCAGAACGAACATGGGCGGACAGCTGGGAGCGCAATAGCGCTCTACCGAAAGACGAAACCCTGCTTCGCGAGAGGGCGCCTCATCTTCGCGAGGCGCGGCGCTTCTCGCCAGCCTTTCCTGCTCCGTGGGTCCTTGCTGGGTGATTGGGGACGGAGTCTTCAGGCTTCAGACTGCCAGGCCGGACAGCGTGCCGAGAGCGAAGCCCAAACGGTCCGTGTTGCCGCGGGAAGCCTGCCTTTTCCGCAGCGGAGCCAGCGGCGCACAGCGGTAGGCGGGCTTCTCTCTTGCGGTCCGGGCCCTCCGGGTTAGGCTGCGCCGGGCTCATGCAACGATTCATTCTCGCGCTCCTGCTAGTGCTGCTCGCAACCACTGGCCTCGTCAGCTGCGGTGCGCCGCTCCCCAACTACCCCTACGCCAAGGAGCCGGACCCGCGCCGTGCCGAGTACGTGATTGGGGTGGGAGACACGTTGCGAATTCGCATCTGGAAGAATCCCGAGCTCAACACGGACATCCAGGTACGGCCCGATGGCACCATCACGATGTCGCTGATCGGCGACGTCCACGCTGCAGATCTCACGCCGACCCAGCTGAAGCACGAGATCAAGAAGAAGATGTCGGTCTTCATCAAGGATGAGGCAGCAGTGGTCACCGTCGCAGTCACGGATGTTCGCAGCTACCGCGTCACGGTGTCAGGAAACGTCGCGCAGCCAGGTGTAATCACCGCTGAGCGCTACCTGACGGTGCTCGAGGCGGTCGCCCTGGCAGGCGGCCCGAGTCGGTTCGCTTCCCCCGCGGAAACGAAGATCATCCGTATCGGCTCCGACGGCAAAGTCCGGCATATCCCTGTCCGCTACGACCTGCTCGCCGAGGGTGAGCACCTGGAAATGAACCTGGTGCTGCTACGCGGCGACCAAGTGTTCGTGCCCTGAGGGCGAGCGATAGCCGCTGCGGCGCAGCCAAGCCGCACCTCTCCCCCAAAAGAAAGCCGCAAAAGGTGGCGCCAAGGCCCTCGAATCAAGCTTGATCCCGAGGGCTTTTTCGCGCGCCCTGCCAGAACTGCCCGTTTTTTTGGGGGAGGAGCAACGTTGAGGGATGTGCCAAGCAGAACGTCTAGCGCCGCAGGGCGTTCACACCGTCGCACAGCTTCCCGATAACGATCCACCACAGAAGCGCGCCGAGACCCGGCACGACCATTGCCGCGAGGATCAGGTTCTGGCTCAGCGGTGGCGCATCCACGCGATGGCGCTGGATGTAGCGATTGAAGTCCGTCGCAAAGCCTGGGAGCACGTTGAACACCCAGTAGATATTGAAGAGAGGCACGAAGAGCAAGCCGACGGCCTTACCGGGTGTGGTGCGGGCGTTGCCGTCCTGAATCGACTTCCAGCACTTGTAGAGCAGCACGAACTGGCTGATCCAACCGATGAACAAGCCGAGGGGCGCGGCGGCGCCGACCAGCGCAAGACTTGGCTTCAGGATCGGAACGACCCCCAGCGCAATGCTCAGGATCAAGCCACCAAAGACTGCGGCGCGGTAGAGCCACTTGTTGACCCTGACGTCGCTCCGAGCACCCTGCATGGAGGCCGGGCTGGGCTCATAGGGCGCTGCGCTTGGCAGCTCCGGATAGGCGCGCGTTGGGTCGTAGGCCTTGTGTTGACCGAACCCATCGACCATCGAACCCATCGCTTGCCGAGGGCCGGTTGCATCCGGTGCAACCACGTGACTGCCGCTTGGGCTGGCGTCCAACGCCGCCGCACCTGGGGCAACCTCCGTGGGGCCAGGCGTTGCGAGCCCGTGAGCGGCAAGCTCTGACTCGAGCAAATCGGCTACCGAAGGCTGCTTCGCGCGGGGCTCTTCCTCTTCCTCGAAGGGCGCCATCCCCACCTGAGTCGGGGTGAAGCTGCGCTTGCGCTCCGGCGGCTGTGGCTTTGGATTGTCCGGGATGGTGGGCGTCGGTTGCATCAGCGGGGCCGGACTGGCCGGGGGAACCGGGCTGACAAACGGCGTGATCGGCGTACCCGCAGCGGGCCGCGGTGGATGCGAGCTCGGATGGAGGCGTCCATCCTGTCCGGGAACCAGACTGTAGCGACCTGCCTCTGCGACGGAGCGGTCCATCACGACCGTCGCTTCATCTTCGTCCTCGGCGGTGAAGGGCATGTTGCCCGGCGCGCTGGACTTCGGCGTGCTGAGACGGGGCGCGCTCGAGCCCGGTGCACTCGACTTCGGCGCTTGCATGGGCGCCGGACGGATGGGTTGCAGCGCGCCTGGATTGGCGGGCGGAACACCGCGAGTGCTTGGGGGCGGTGGCGCTCCAGCTGCCGGACGCGGCGCCGGAGGCACGGCCGGCATGGGCTCCGGCGTGGGCACGCCAATCCCCACATGAGTGCGGTAGCGCGAGGCGGCTGGCGCTGGCGGCGGCTTGGAACTCAAGGAGCGGACGGGGGCCGGGGTGAGCTTCTCCGGCACGGCGTCGGGCTGATCCTGAGGCTCCACCACCAGGGTGCCGTGACGTGATCGCTCAGGCGTCTGAGCAACGCCGCGTTGATTTCCTCCCTGTGAGTCGCTGGGGGGCATCCGAGCTAGATCGTCCTTACACGCCGAGAGCGGCGCGACCACCGAACACCCGCACACCGTCCTGCGGGCAGTCCGTTCATCATATAGCAGCGGGTCCAGGCCACGCGAAGAAGAAGCAGGTCAGAGTGCCGAGACCGCCTGCGGAGGCACGAACGGCTCAACCAGCGAGAAAAGCGACGCAATGGCCCACGAAATCGCGCAGCCCGTTGCTCTCACGCTACCGGCCCTGATCCCTTATACATCCCACATGACTCCGGAACGGCCGCCAGCGCCGCCCACGCTCGGCAGCGACCGCCAACGCAGGCGCGCGCCGCGGTCCGCCACACCCACGCTCTCGCGACGTACCACCAAGCTTCCAAAGTTTGTCTCCGCGGGTGTTTCCGCCTCGACGTTCGGCGCGCTCGCCCTGGGAGTGATCGTCGGCTGCAGCTCGTGCAAGCGCTCGGGCGGGGACAGCGGGGCCGACACGCCGCCTCCGGCTCAGCTTACCCACGTGGAAAAGCCTGGACCCACGACGGTACAGGAACTCCCTCCCGCAACCACCACGCACCCGAGGCTCTGGGTGCGCCAGCAGGATCTCGACCAGCTGAGGAGCTGGGCCACACCTGACAACCCGATCTACGCCCAAGGGCTGCGTCCGGTCATTGAACAGGCCAAGCAGGACGTCGACGAAAAGCGGATGCCAAGCAGCGACCAGTGCGCCTACCAGGGCCGCTACTGTGAGCAGACCGCGATGGTCCTAGCCTTTGCCTCCCTGCTCCAAAAGGACGCTGGCGAGGCCAGGGCCTACGCGGAGCGGGCCAAGAGCGTATTGCTCCCGATGCTCGCTCGCGTCAAAGCGAACAAGCAGGACGATCCCCTCGCCGAACCGCGTTTCAGTGTGGCGGATCGTTCCCGTTGGGCGGGAGAAGCGTTTCCGCTCACTGTCGACTGGATCTACCCCTACCTCTCCAAGGAGGACAAGGCACTTATCCGCACGGTATTTTTGCGTTGGGCCGAAGAGCAGCTGAAGGCCACCGTGACCGACTACAACCACCCAGAGCCAGTGGGGAAGCTGAACGACCCGGTGCTCCTGAAGGACCGCAAAGCGAGGCGCTACGGCGCGAACAACTTCTACACGGCGCACGCGCGGAATCTTGGGCTAATGGCGCTGGCTCTGGACGCAGCCGACGATCCCAAAGAGCCCGACGCAGGTCGTCAGTATCCCTGTCTTCGTGACTACTTGCAGAACGTAACCGGCGCCTGGCTTTACGTCTCCGACTCCGTGTTGCGGAACGACGCCAAGGGCGGCATCGCTCCTGAGGGTTTCGAGTACGCCCCGCGCAGCCTAGCCTTCCTGCTGCAGCTCTATTTGGCCTTGGAGACCGCTGGAGAAGCAAACGAGGAGCGCTACGGGACGCAGGTCTTGCGCTGGAAGAACCCATTCTGGCAGGAGCTTGTCCCGGCCTACCTGAACGCCCTCAGCCCGCGGACCGTAAAGAGTCAACGCAGCGGTACGCAGGTTTACCTCCCGGCATGGACCGGCGATGGCGAGGTCTACGAGCTCTTCGATTTCGCCGACTCGTTCATTCCGCTCGGAATCAGCGCGAGGCTACGCGGTGAGCAGGCCCTCTACGATCAGACACGCTGGATTCAAAAGTACACACCCGCCGGTGGCGCCGAGTACCTGAACAAGCGCGCCAGCGCCGAGGGCGGCTCGGTGCCCTTCCGTCAGGCGATTCTCTACTTCCTGCTCTACGATCCCAAGGCCAAGCCTGCGGAAGATCCGCGCGGTAAGCTACCGCCGCACCACCTCGCGAGCGGCACCGGACGGCTCGCCGTTCGCCAGAGCTGGAAGCCCGACGCCGCTTGGTTCAACTTCAACTGCGGCTGGGCGGAGATCGACCACCAGCACGGCGACGCCGGCGACTTCGGTTTGTACCTGAAGGGCGAGTGGATCAGCAAAGAGCGCGTCGGCTACGGCGGTGTGTTCGAGCGCTCGCTCTCCCACAACACGCTGGCCGTGGAAAACTCGAAGCCCGATCACCACGAAGACAAGCGGCGACGCGGGCTCTGGGAGTCCGGGTCCCAGTGGGCACTCGGGCACACCGGAGATCCGGTGATGCGTGCCTTCATTGGCAATGACTACGTATCCACCCACTGCAGCATGGGCGGGATGTACAACTCTGCGTACGAAGGCGTGAAGGACGTCGAAGCGGTGGAACGCCACCTGGTATGGCTCGAACCGAGCACCATCGTCTTCTACGACGCTGTACGCACAGCGCGCGCGGAGCAATTCAAACAAGCTTGGCTCCACTTCGAGGCGTTGCCCAAGGTAGAAGGCGATCATGCTGACGTCACGACCCCGGGTGGCCAGCACGTGCGCGTCAGCGCGCTCTTGCCGGAGAACGCCAAGCTCCGTGCCGAGGCTTACAAGGTCACCGACGACTGGGAGTCGAAGCCGGCTTCCGGCGAGACCATGCTGTTCGATTTGCTCACCGAGGCGGGCTCGAAAGAGAAGCAGCAGCAGTTCCTGCACGTGCTCCAGGTCGCGGACTCGCCGTTGAAGCCCGAACGCTTCAAGCAGGGTCAAGGGGATGAATTCGTGGGCGCAAGCCTAGGGCCTTCGGCGGTCGCGTTCTCGACCAAGCGCGATGCGCCCAAGGCAAACTTCAGCGTGCCGGCCCAGACCAAGCTCATCTTCGTTGCAGGGTTGAAGCCGAACAGCGACTTCAAGCTGGGAACCAAGAAGTCCGGCGACGCCCTCGTCCTGAGCATCGAGCCTGGGAGCGGCGTGAAGAGCGATGACGCGGGCGTCATACGCTTCGCTGTGCCCTGAGCGGCGCGTCGTGAGCTGTTCGCGTTCCTGGCCGCTGCCTCGCATTTGACGCGTCGTAGCTCACCGCTTTCTGAGCGGGCAGTGCGCTGGTTGCCTGTACGATGCCCCCGGGAGAGCGCCCGACCGCGTAAAGCGGGCTGGTCATTAGCGGTAGCCACACAATGAACACCACACAGCTGATCGCGGAGCTGGAGAGTCGCTTCGAGTTGGTTGAGCTCCAAGAGCTCAGTCAAAACCTGATGGGGCTGGATCCAAGCTCGATTGGGGGAGAGGAGAGCCTGGGCTCGTTTGCTCGCGCTCTGGTGCTGCGGGCCCTCGCCTTGGACGCCGTGGAAGCGCTGTGCGACGCCGTCTCGGCGCAGCGCCCCGATGCGCGTCAGAAGCTCGAAGGCCTGCGCCGCCTTGGTCTCTCCGGAGCGCCGAGTCTGCCGGTAGGTTCGCGCCTGGGTGACTATCGCGTGGCTGAAATCCTCAGGGAAACAGCCATCGAGACCAGCTACTTGGTCGAGGCCGCCCAGGGTGGCGAAGATCCCACGACGCCACCAAAAGAAGACACGATCACTCGCGAGCGGAACCTCGTCGAACTCACGGGCAACCTGGACTTGCGCCAGCTGGCTGCCCAAGCAGGACGCAAGCGCCGGCTCTCGGTACTGCGCCCTGAAGCAACCTTCGACCGCCGTGGCCTGCAGCGCTTCCTGACCACGGCGCGTATCAGCGGCAGCATCCCCCACCCCGCGCTCCCGCGCCGTGTGCTCGCGGGCCCGCTGGGGGAACACATGGTGGTCATCCAGGATCACTTCGTCGGTATGTCGTTGGCGGAGTCGCTGACGTTGCACGGCCCGCGAGGCTTTGAGGGTGCTCGCTGGATCTTGCACGCCTTGCTCGATGCTGTGGCTGCCTTGCACGATGCAGCGACGGCGCATGGCTTTCTGACGCTACAGAACGTGTTGCTCAACGAGGGTTCTCAGTCGGCTCCGTCGTTGATGGCGCTCGGCGCAGGCTCGAGCTTCCTGGTTGCGTCCATCCCGGGATGGGGCCGTGACCGCCTGGATCTGCTTTGCTACGGACTGGCGCCAGAACAGATCCAGGGGCACGTACCCGATACGCGCAGCGACCTCTACGCTGTCGGTGCGCTCGCCTACGAGCTGATGAGCGGTCGCCCCCCCTACGCGACTCGTAGCGCCCAGGGGCTGTTCGAGCGCTTGACTCAGGATCCTCCGGCGCTGGCGCGGGTCGCGGCCGCCGGCAGTGTTCCCACAGCCATCAGCGACTTGATTGCGGCGCTGATGGATCGCAACCCCGAGCGCCGGCCCCGGAACGCGCGAGAGGTCATCGACGCCCTGGAGCGCGCTGGACGCCGTGCCCAGGTGCCCGCCGCCTACCAGATCGCAGAAGCCGAAATTCAGCAGCGCTTGAGCGCCTTGCTCGAAAACCCAGGCTCCGAGGATTTGCTCGCGGCGGTGGAAGGCGCTGTCGACCAGGGTGCAGATCCTGGGCGTATCGCGGATGGTCTGGTGTGGGTCGCGTCGAGTCTTGCCGCGAGCCTCTCTCGCGGCTCGCGCACCGCCCAGAAACGCCTTTTATTCCGCGCGGCAATGATATTCGAGACAGCGAGCGGCGACCTCGAAAAGGCCGAGAGCTGCTACGCGCGCATCGTGGAAGCGGACGCGGCCGATGGTCCCGCCCTCGCCGCCCTGGAGCGCGTACGCCGTCGCCTCGGCAAGCACGAAGCCTTGATCGAGATGCTGCTAGAGCGTCGCGAACTCGCGACGAGCCCCAGTGAGCGCGCACAAGCACTCGCCGAGATCGGCCGCATCTACAAGAACGATCTGGATGACGCGACCCAAGCGCTGGTGGCGTTCGCTCAGGCGTTTGCAGAAGATCCGCTCTCAAGCGAGTACGCCGATGAAGTGGAGCGGCTAGCGGGGAAGCGCGCGGAGGCGTGGACCGAAGGGGTGCAGAGCCTGGTCGACGCATTGAGCAGCGACCAACCGGCAGAGGCGCGCGTCGCGCTGCTCAACCGCCTCGGCGCCTGGTACAGCAAGCAGCTCAGCCGTCCAGATCTCGGGCTCCCCTGCTACCAACAAGCGATCGCGCTCGATCCAGCCAACTCGGTGGCGCTCGAAGGCATGACCCAGCTCTACCGCCAAGCTCGGCAGTGGCCTGAGCTCGGAATGGTACTCACCGCCCGCGCCGACGCCGCTGCCACTCCCGCTGAGGCGCGAGACTTCCGCGCCCAAGCGGCGGAACTCTTGGCCACCGAGATGAACGACGCCGAGAGCGCCCGCGCGTTGTTCGAGCAGGTCCTGGAGGAAGATCCCCACCACCCCGCCGCGTGCGCCGGACTCGATCATCTGTACGCTTCTGCGGGTCGCCACGCCGAGCGCCTCGTGGTGCTCGAGCGGCGCTTGAAACTCGCTGCTCCGGAAGAGCGTGTCGAGCTGTTGCTGGCGGTGGCGGACGTCTGCGAGTTCGCCCTGAAAAATCCCGCTCGGGCCTTGGAAGCCTATGAGTCGGTGATCGAAGTAGACCCCACCCACATCGACGCGCTGAAAGGCGCCGATCGGCTCTACTCCCAGTTCGAGCGCTGGACAGACCTGCTGACAAACCTGGAGCTTCAACTGAGGGTCTCGGTGACGCCGCGCCAGAAGACCACGCTGTGGTCACGCGTCGCCGCTATCCACGGCGAAGAGTTCCTGGATCACGCGCGCGCAGCGGATGCTCTCGAAAACCTCCTGGATCTAGAACCGAACCACCAAGATGCGCTGACCGCGCTGGTCACCCACTACACCGCACTCGAGCGCTGGAGCGACGTCGCCATCGTGTACGAGCGTCGTCTGGACGCCGCCACCCAGAAGGCCGACCGCGTGCGCCTTGGGCTCGAGCTTGCTCAAATCCTAGCGGAAAAGGCGCAGGTCGAGGACCGCGCGATCTTCGCCTATGAACAGGTGCTCGAGCTCGACCCCGGTAACACTCAGGCCCTCAGCGCGCTAGCAGAGCTCCGCGCGCGCAGCGGAGACTCGCACCAAGCGCTAGAGGCGGTTGAAGCGCTAGCGAAGAAGGCCGAGACGCCCGCAGAACGCGCGCGCCACTACGTCAGCGCCGCGCGCCTGCTGGAAGACCGCGGCGACGGTGATCTCGCGATCTCCCGCTACGAGCTCGCCCTGCAGGCCGAGCCGACCCACGCCGAAGTGCTGGAGTCATTGGAGACCGCGTACGTCGCCCGGGGAGAACTCGAATCTGCCCTCGGGATCTACGAGCGCGCGCTGAAGGAAGACCTCAAGCCGACTCAGCAGGCTGCGTTCCGCACTCGCCGCGCGGCACTGCTCTGGGAGCAAGCGCAAGATGGCAAGCGCGCCTACGCCGAAGCGCGGCGAGCACTGGACCTCGATCGCCAGAACCTCCAAGCCCACAGCATCCTTGTAAGGATCAGCCACCAGAGCGAGGACTTCGCCGAGTCGGTGAAGCTGCTCGAGAGTTTGCTCAGCCGTAGCTCCCAGCTCTCCCCGGATCAACGCCTCGAATTTCAGCGCAACTACGCCGAAGCGCTGGCTCGCACCGGACAGGCCGAGAGCGCCGTCGCCGAGGCGGACCGCCTGCTCCAGCTGTCTCGCACCCAGGCCGAACGACGCTTCGTAGCGGACCTCAGCCTGGAGCATGGATCCGCGAGGAAATCTTTTGAACTCTACTGGGAGCTGCTCCACGATCCCGAGGTCCGCCTCGACCCCGACGAGCGCGCCGAGCTGAAGCTCCTGGTAGGACAGAGCGCGCTCAAGAGCGGCGACCTGGACACCGCGGAGACCCAGCTCCGGGAGGCCCTCAAACAGAACCCGGACGAGTACCGGGCGTTGCGCTCGCTGGGCGAACTCCAAGGCAAGCGGGGCGCGCACCGCGAACAGCTGGCGACGCTGTACGAGCTCCTGCAGCTGGCGCCTTCGAGCGAGCACTTCGAGATCTTGGTTCAGATCGGTGACGTGGCCGCGGACCGCCTCTCGGACAGTGAGTACGCGACACAGAACTACTTGAGCGCGCTCTCAAAGCGCCCAGGCGATCGCGCCGTGTTGCTCAAGCTGATGCGCCTATATTCCGAAGGGAAAGACTGGGCACGCCTCGTGGATGTGATCCTGGAGCTCGCGGACCTGGTCAGCGACCAGAAGCAGCGGGCCAAGTACCTGATGACCGCAGCGAACCTGTGCCAGGATGAACTCAACGACCTCAAGCAAGCCTTCGAGCTGTATCAGGAGGTGATGCGACTCGATCCCAGCCTCGAAGGAGTGCAGGCGCGCACCATGGACGTAGTGCGCGCACGGGGAGACTTCGATGCACTGAAGGAGCTCCTGAAAGATCAGCTCAAGCGCGCGTCAGATGCGCGAGACCAGGCGCGCATGCTCGAGCTGATGGACGAGCTAGCACTGCTCTACGATCAGCAGTTCGGACGCGTCGATCAAGCGATTGCCATCACCGACGCTGCGCTTCAGCTCGCACCAGACGGCATTCACCGCCAGGAACGCCTGGCGCGACTCTACGCTCGTGACCCTGCCCGCTACCTCGACAAGGCGCTCGCGACCCACGCTGCCGTACTCGCCAAGGACCCGTACCGGGTCAGCATCTATCGCTCACTCTTCGAGCTGTATTCACGGCAACGCGACTCGGATTCGACGTGGTGCGTTTCCCAAGCGTTGTACGCGCTGAACCAGGCGAGCCCGGAAGAATCGACGTACTTCCGCCAGGGCCGTCCGGGAGAGCCACCCACGGTCAGTAGCCAGCTCAACCACGAAGACTGGCTCAGCGTGCTGATGCACGAAGATGCCGATCGCTTGCTAACCGGGGTGCTCGCCTTGCTCCAAGGCACGGTCCTCGAGGTGCGCGGCACGCCTCTGGACCAGCTGGGCTACAGCGAGGACCACGGCGTTGACCCGGCGGCGCGAGTTCCCGGCGTGTACACGCTGAGCCACGACGCCCGTTGCCTCGGGGTAACGCTGCCTAGGCTGTATCAGAACTCCAACGACCCGCGCAGCTTGAGCCTCTTGCACGCGACACCACCCTGCATCTCGCTCGGTCAAGGGGCGCTCGAGCTGCGCGGCAGGAGCCGCACCTTCAGCTTCGAGAGCGCGCGGGCCCTCACTTACTTCCGCCCGGGGTTCTATGTCAGACACCTCGTCTCGAGTCACAAGGAGCTACGCGCGTGGCTCTCCGGTGCCATTCGCCTGTTCGCGCCTCGCTTCCCCGTGTCCAAGGACATCGCCGAAGCGTCCCAGGGGGCGAGCATCGCCATCGAACGCAAGTTCACCCAGGAGCGGCGCCAGGCACTGGGTCAGATCGTGAGTGAGCTGTTGCAACAAGGAGCCGCGCTCGACTTGCGGCGCTGGATGCGTGGTATCGACCTGACCGCAGACCGCGCGGGCTTTTTGCTCTGCGACGACCTGCCAACGGCGCTGCAAGTGCTCCGTCAGGCCGAAGAAGGCGATGAGGTGGCCACACGCGCTGAGCGCAGCAAGGCGCTCGTGCGCTTCGCGGTCAGTCCGGAGTACTTGCGCTTGCGCGCGCAGCTCGGCCTCCGGCGGGGGTGAGGCGCGGCGCTCCGCTCCTCTATCCTCCCGGAAACACCATCTCGAGCCACGCTGCGTGGAGGGATGCAGCATCCGGTGCCGAACGGGGCAAGACATCTGTCCGCTTCGCCATACCTTGCCGCATGCGGTCCTGGCAGGTCGCGCAAAGCATGCGCCTTTTCCTCGGAGAATTAAGGTCTTTGGCGCCGTGTGGGTTTGGATACCTGTGGCGAAATGGCTAGTCTGAACGTCGGAGGGGAAATGACCGACCAACGACGGCGCATGCGGCTGTGCGTAGCGGGAGATGACGTGGTGGAGGTAGCGCAGCGACTCAAGCGCCTAGCTCAGGCCTGTGCCCGATCAGGGCTTGATGAGGCCTGCTACGGCTGCGGCTCAGTCTCACGGACGACTCACGTCGACCTCTGGGTGAGTGAAGAGGGTCGGGCGTACGACGCGGTCTGCGCTGCTGTGGCCTCCCTACTGCGGGGTGAAATCGACTGCGAGTTCCAGATGGAAGACGGCAGCAGCGTCCGCTTGAGGACGTCCAAGACGTGTGAGGGGCTTCTTAGCGGGCACTCTGGCTGAGCAGCACGCCAGAGATGGCGCGAGGAGACTGTTCACCGCGCCTCCCCCCAAAAATTGAAGAGCTCCTCAGAGCGTGGCGGGCGGCCGAGAGAGCACGACGGCTCCGTCGGGAAACGCCGCACGGCGCTCCACGAGGTCGTTCACCGTGTCGCGCAGCGTCTCACCGGGGTCCCGCGGTTTGAAACCCAGCTCGCGCTCCGCCTTCGATGAGTCGCAGTACCAGAAGTACTGCGCCATCTCGACGCTGATCTCGTCGACCGGCGGCGTGCCACCGACGGCTTCGATGGCACGGCTGAAGAGCTTGTTCGCCCCAATCGCCAAGGCGCGCGTCTTCGGCAGCCGGAGCTTTGGCCCCGGGATCCCGGTTAGGCGCTCGAGGCGCTGGAAGAAGGCAGCGATAGTCAGGTTCTTCGAGCACAAGAGGTAGCGCTCGCCGCTCTCGCCCTTCTCGAGCGCGGTGATCATCGCGCTCGCCACATCGCGCACGTCGACGAAGCTCATCCCACCGCCGGGGATGGCAGGCACCTTGCGCTCGAGGAAATTCTTCACGTCACCCGTGGACGAATCGCGCTCGTCACCAGGGCCGAGGAGCAACGTGGGGTTCACGATCACGACCTCGAAGTCACTGGTGATGGCCTCGAGCGCCTCACGTTCGGCGTACAGCTTGGTGCGGTAGTACGGCCAGCGCGCGATGATATCCAACGGCGCGTGGTCGCGCTCGGTGAACAAGCAGTCGGAGTCTCGGCCAACAGCGATGGTGCCCGAGGTGCTGGCGTAGACGACGCGCTTGATGCCGGCCCCCTTGAGCGCCGCCAGCGCGCGCTTGGTACCGGTGACGTGGAGCTCGTGAAGCGCCGCTGCGTCGTCCTTGTCGCGGCTCACCTTGCCGGTGCACAAGAACGCAGCTTCACACCCCTGAGCGCTTTTCCCCACGGCATTTTCGTCGAGGATGTCGACGGCGTGCACCGTCAGATCGTCGATCTTTCCTCCGCTGCGGCTCACGGCGACCACTTCGTGCCCCGCCGCGCGCAGTTGGCGCACCAAGTGACTGCCCAAGAAGCCCGTGGCTCCAGCTACCCAATAGCGGCCCATATCAAACTCAGCTTTCTGACTGCAGGCCGAAGGCCTTTTGGAAGGTCACCAGGAGCCCGATGTTGTTCGACTTCACCGTACCGGCCATGAACTCCGAGGGGCTCGGGGTGTAGGCCTCTCGCACGATGCGCGTGAACATCGCCGGTGACGTCTTGAGGACGCAGTCCGCGTCGCCCTCAGGCTTACCCGCCCAAATACGGCAATTCTGCGGGGAAATTTGCATACTCCAGCGCTCACCGTCACCCAGCGAGAAGTAGTAGCTCACGGCCTCTTCGATGCTGCCAACCTGGAAGCGCGACTCGAGGTCCTTGAACACCTCGGCCAGCGTTTCCTTCTTCTTCTGGCCGGTGACGTCCTCGACCGTCAGTTGCTTGAGATCGAGCACGCGCCCGGCGGCTAGCTCTTCCACCGCGCGTTGAGCCAAACGCGCGACCGTGCGCGACGCCTCGGTGACGCTCATGCCCTCGGTGAGGCGCCGCAAGTCGGCGACCTCGAGCGGCGGCCCGATGCGCACGTGCACCTTACGGCTGCGCAGCGCGAGAGCGCCCTTCGGTAGCGCCGAGAACGTGCCTCCGAGGTACACCGGCAAGATGTCGGTGTTGTACTGCAGCGAGAGGTGGCCGACGGCGGGCTTGAACTCGTGGATAGCGCCATCGACGCTGCGGGTTCCCTCGGGAAACACCAGCACCACGCTCCCTCGCTCGAGCAGCTCTCCCGCTTGGCGCAGGCTCTGACGCAAGGAGCCGCTGCGGCTCATCGGTACCAAGTTCGTCAGGTTCTCGAAGTAGGCCTTGCGCCACTTTCCGCCCTCGAAGAAGTAGTCCTGCGCGGCGAGGGACACCATGTCTTGGCCGTAACCGCCCAGGGCGTACTTCACGAGACCCATGTCGAGGTGGCTCGCATGATTCGCGGCCACCAAGGTGTTGCGGTTGTGAGGCAGGAAGGCGCGACCGTAGACCTTGGTCGTGAGGACCTTGTCGTAGAAGCCCATCTGGCCGCGGCCGAGCCACTCCATGGCGGCCTTGCGCATCGGCTCCGGGATCTCCAACGGCTCGTCGGCTTCCTTTTCGATGCGCGTGTCGAGTGCGGTCGTCGTGCGGCCGCTTCGCAGCTCACGCATCAACGCCTCCGCATCGCCAATGGTGTGGCAGTTCGTGAGCCGCTCAGCGTCCACGCTGCGTCCCGACTGGCCTTCGAGGGCTACCAACAGCTCGAGCAGCATCAGGGAATCGAAACCGAGATCGCCGCGCAGGCTCATATCCGTGCGGAGCTCGTTCTCCTTGCGCCGGGTGATGGTGGCAACCGCAACGCGAACCATGCGCGCGGCAGCATCCAGACCGGAGGCGTCCACGCCTTGCGCTGCTAGCCGCGGCGGACGCTCGGAGAGCGGTGCGACGCGATCGAGCAGGCGCCGTAGCTCCCGACGCTTGACCTTGCGAGTCGCCGTGCGAGGCAAAGCCACGTCGAGCAATGTGGTGACCCCGGGTCGCATCACCGAAGGCAGGCCATTCAAAGCTCGTTCGAGGGATTGCTTGGCGCGTGCGTGGCGCGCCGCGCGATCATGCTCTGGGTCCTCTTCGGGCACCGCGACGCAGGCGATGCGCTCGCCTCCCCGCGGATCATCCACGCCGAGGATTGCGTACTCCTCGATGTGTTCGATCTTGCCGAGCCGGGCCTCGACGTCGTCGGGGTACACGTTCTCGCCGCTGGAGGTGACGATGGTGTCCTTGGCGCGCCCGACGATGGTGAGGCGCCCCTGACGGTCGAGCTTGCCCAGATCGCCCGTGTGAAGCCAGCCGTCGCTGTCGATCACCTGGGTCGTCGCCGCTTCGTCGTCGGCGTAGCCGAGCATCACGTTCGGGCCCTTGGCGAAGACCTCTCCCACGCCCTCGGCGTTCGGTTCGTGGATGCGAATTTCCACACCGGGAATTGGCTTACCCACGTGGCCGGCCTTGGCCTTCGGTCCGCCCTGAGCGACCGTCAGCACGGGCGACGCTTCCGTCAGGCCGTAGCCCTCGGCCAGGTGCAAGCCGAGGCCGCTGAACAGCTTGTGAGTGCTCTCCGGCAGTGCCGCTCCGCCGCTCACCAGGTAGCGCAGGTGCCCGCCGAGGCCTTGGTGCACCGGACCGAACAAGAGTCGCCCGGTGTCGAGGCCGAGGCTCTTGCCAAGGCTGCGGTTTACTTCGACGGCGACGTCGAACACACGGGACGCCAGGGCGCCGCGCTCTGCGACCTTGGAGAGCATCCGGCGCTCGAGCATCTCCCACAGCGCGGGGACGCCGACCATCGCGGTGATGCGCCCCTCGTTCAAGCCAACCTCCAGGCGCTCGGCGTTGAGTTCGTCGAGGTAGACAATGCGGCAGCCACGGCTGAGCGGGAGCAGCATGCCGCAGGTGAGCTCGAAGGTGTGATGCAGCGGCAGCACGCTGAGCACGCGATCGCGCTTTCCGAGAGGAAATAGCGGAGCGAGGCTCGCGACCAGGGCCGTGAGATTCTGATGCGTGAGCATCACGCCCTTCGGCGAGCCCGTCGTGCCACTCGTGTAGATCAAACACGCAACGTCGTCTGGCGTCACCCGACGCGCGTCCGCTGCGGCTTGCTCCGCGGGCTCCACGCTGGCTTCTCGCGCCATCGCGCTCTCCAGCGCATGCGCCCACATCGGCAGCTCTCCCGCTGCGGCGACGTCCTCGTAGCGTAGCCACGCCACGCTGTCCCCGAGCTCAGCGGCGCAGCGGTCCTTCACCTCCAGATCGGAGATAAAGATGCGCGCCCCCGAGGCTCGCTGCAGGTTCGCGGCGATCTGCGCTTCCACATTCGCGTCGAGGGGCACCACCGTGGCGCCCGCCAAGAGGATCCCAAAGAAGCTGATCGACCACGCGGGGTGGTTCGCGCCCGCGAGCAACACGCGGTCACCCTTTTGCAAGCCGTGCGCTTCGAGGCGCGCCGCACAGGCGAACGCGCGGTCGCGCCACTCGCGGAAGCTCAAGCGACTGAGCCCGTGCTCTTCGGTGCGCTGGAGTGCAACGGCCAAGTCGTGGCGCTGCGCCATCTCGAGGAGCAGCTCGGTCAGCGTCTCGTGGCGGCGCGGCGCGGGTCGCTCCTTCTTGATCCGCTCATCGATCAGCGGGAACACATGCTTCTCGAGGCCGGGCATGTGCACCTCCATGAACCACTCACGCCAGTCGATCTTCTCGGGCTCCCAGAACACCAGCGCTTGCTCCTCCTCCGAGAGGCGCGCGTAAGCGGCGCGAGTGTTGTCGCAGCGGAAGATGTAGTGGTAGCGGCAGACGAACGGCATGAACTGCCCGAGCACGCTACCGACCTTCTCCTGCTGACTGCCGAAAGAGCCGACCACCTTGGCGAGCGGCTTCAGGATTGGCGCAGCGGGCCCAACGCCAGCCCGCTTCAACAGGCCGGACAAGCCCGCGCTCGCCTTGCTCACCGCTGGCGGGCCGTAGCTATTGAACTGCTTCTCCGTGAGCAGCGCCCCTTCGAAGTGCGCCTGCACGTAGGAGAGCAGCGGGCCGCCGCGCCCGGTTTTTTGGTAGTACTTGCGCTTGTACAACCCCGAGAGCTCGAAGAAGCGGCGCATGGTGCACGGGTTCGTGTCGCTGGTCCCGTACTGGTAGACGAGCGGCGCCGTGCCCTCGATTAGTTCCGCGAGGGAAAGGATCATCGCCCCGGCGACCATGTCGCAGGGGATAAAGTCGAGGTAGTTGTCGGAGCCGGGGATCTGCGTCTGCCCTTCGCGCAGCGAGTAGATCAGCGGAGCCGAAGTGTTGATACCTTCTGCCCACCCCTTGATGGGGAACTCACAGCTAGACTCGATGATCGCGGGGCGCACGATCGTGAACTCAACGCCTGAGTTGCAGATGATCTGTTCGCCGATGCTCTTGGTGTAGGTGTACGTGTTGGACCAGCCCCAGAAGTTCGCGCGCTCGGTGCCGAGCTCTGCCAGCTGCGCCTCGATGAACTTGCGGCGCACGCGCTCGATTTCATCACTCAGCGCCGGACCGCGCGCGGGCTCACCGCGCTTCTCCAGGTTGAAGCGCGCTTCATCGAGGAAGCGGCTTTGCCGGAACTTGTCGTTCGCACGGTGACGCGCCTGCTCGATGACATCCAAGCACTCGGCGATCTCGCCTTCGGGGTCCCAGTGAGCCTCTTCGAGCTGGCCCGCTTTGGGGAACGGCTTGAGGCGCGGATCGAGCTCCTCGATGAAGCCGGTGCGATCCCCCGCGGTGAAGCAGGTGGAGGTGTGCATCAGCTTGGTTTGCTTCGCGCCTTGCAGGTCCTTGACCAGCGCGATCAGGTTCTGCACGCCGAACGCGTTCACGTCGAGGGCCTGGTCCAGCGGCGGATCGAAGTCGACGACGCCGGCGGCGTTGATCACGACATCGACGCTACCTCGCAGCTCATCACGTAGTGGCGCAGGCAGGCCGCAGAACGGAAACGCGACGTCACCGGGGATGGGCACGATCTTGTCGCGCATGAAGGCTTCATAGCCGTCGCCGTAGCGCTCGCGGAGCGGAGTCATCACCTCCGATGTGATGATTTCCGCGTCGAAACGTTCCTGGGCTGTCTGGTGCTTGCGCTCGCGCACCACGAGGTAGATGCGTTCGAGCTCCGGAAAATGGTGGAGCAACATCGCCCACCACACCTTGCCAAGGAAACCCGTGCCGCCGACGACTACGAAGCGCCGGCCGCGGATCTGCTCGCGGATTTTGAGCGGCCCTTTGGGAGACGCTGCGGGCGCTAGGTGCGCGCTGGGTGTTGATTCCGCGCTGCTCGGCGCTGCGAGGGCAGTCCCCTCAAGGGCGTGGTCCAGCGTGGAGATCCCGTTACCGGGCCCGTGAACACCATTCTTGCCGCTCATCCGCCGCGTGCCCCACTACCCGGCAGCTGCACGTCAGCCATCAGCATCGGCGCGACATGCAAGCACGCGATGTCCAGGCTCCGAAGCTCACCGCCTCGGGCGCGGTACAGCGCCTCGTCCATGGTTGGCGCCGTCTCGTAGCCCAAGATCTGCGGGATGTACTCGTTGTCTGCGCCAACGACGATCACGCGCCCCAGGTGCTGGCGCCCGGCTTCGCCCCAGTACCACATATAGAAGGGGTGCACCGGGTGGTAGGCGTGTCCCGTGCGGTACATCTGGATGAACGCGGGGTCCTGCGCGAACTTGTGCTCATAGCGCTTGTGTAGCTCGACCGCGTCGCGTGTTTCCGGGAGTAAACGGTGCACGAAGTCGATGTACGGAGCATGCTGCTCGTGATCGAATTTGTCCGTACACGGATGAGTGATGATCAGCGTGCCGCCCTTCTTCACTAGCGGCGCGTTGCGGTACAGGTTGAACAGATAGCCTTGTGCCATCACCTGCACGAGCAGTGGGTTGAGGAAGGCGTGGACGTTGTACGGGCTGATGAACGGCACACCGCTCACCAGCACGTCGACCTGACCCTGGAACGGCACGCAGTACTGCGCGAAGTTCTTCTCCAGCGTCTTCTTGTGCACCGCCTCGGTCTCCCCAGCGACGACGCTGATCACGCCGTAAGGCGCCGGGAACTTGTCGAAGATCGCCTGGCGAGCCGGCTGAGGTAGACGCTTGAGCGTTGCGATCAGCCCCTTCTGCAGCATGCGCTCTTTGCCCGTTAGCTCGTCCTCGTTCTTCGCGAGAAAGTCGAGGTTTTTGTCGAACATGCGGTTGTTGAGGGCCGTCTCGATGGTGAACACGTTCAGGTGTTCGTTCGCGATGCGTCCCATGCGCTCCACGCTGCTCGCCAGCGCCGAGGTGGCCGGGTCCATATAGGAGTGACAATCCCGCATGGTAAAAGGATTGTGGTGCGCGCGCAGGCTCTTGTAGCCGCACAGGCCAACCGCCACCGACTTGTGCCCACCGTCCATCGGCACGAAGTTCACGTTGACGTAGATGACGAGGTCGCTCTCGACGGCGCGACGGTTCAGCTCCACCACCTCACCGAGCTCGGTGGTGCCGATCTCGACCATGTTTTCCTGGTCCTCAGCGTCGTGGTTGTAGAGGCGATCCGGCCAGTACGCATCGAAGATCTTGTCTCCGACACAGTGGCGGATTTCATGACCCTTCATGCGGCGATGCACCGCCGTAGCGATGATCATCTCGATATCGTCGACGCCGTGGTCGGCGAGCATATCGAGCACGATGGTCAAGATGCGCTCGCGCACGTCGGGGCGGCGCATCGGCGGCAGCGGCAGGGAGATGTCGTCGATCGCGATCGTGACCTTCATCCCGGGACGCAGCTTCGCGTAGAGCGGCTCGCTGTTCTCTGGGTGGTTGATCGCGTAGCGAATGGCGGCGTCGACGTCGCGCAGCCCCTCCATGGGCGGCTTCGGGTAAATCACCCGAGTACCCGCGGGCAGGTCCACTTCGACCAGCGAGTCACCAGCAAACAGTACGCGGGGAGCGCTGTCGCGCTCCAAAGTCACCACACAGGGATGGTTCATAGCTTTTTCCGAATCATTGATTGGGTGCGCGCCAACTCGGGCGCGGTTGCTCGTTGTTCGTGGCCCCTGGGGCGCGCGCTCGAGGCGCGCGTGAGGCTAAGGTCGGGCGAGTTCGAAGCTGGGCCAGCTGTAGGCCTTCGCGAGGAGGCGCAGGCGCGCGTCAGGGTTTACGGCGGCGGGGTGACCCACGACGCTCAACATCGGCACGTCGGAGTAACTATCGCTGTAGGCATAGCACTCGTCCAAGTCATGCCCCTTCGCGCGCGCGTGTTCGCGAATCAACCGGGCCTTCTCCGGCCCAGCGACGACTGGCTTGAGGAGCTTGCCCGTCGCGATGCCGTCTTTGATTTCCAGGCGGTTCGCGATGACGTCGGTCGCCCCTAGATGCGCGCGCAGTCTTTCCAGGAGGAAATCCAATGCGCCGCTAATCAGGACCACGTCTCGGCCGACGTCCAGGCTGCGCTTCACCAGGTCTTTGGCGCCCGGGTAGAGGGCCTGCTTCAGCACGGTGTCGAACGCCTCGTCTGCCAAGATCAAGAGGCGGTCTTCGCTCATGCCCTGAAAGGAACTGAACAACAGCTCGTTGAAGGTGCGCCGATCCAGCATTTCAGCGATCGCCATACGCGGCGCGCCGAGCAGAGTGCGCCCAACGCGCATCGCCGTCTGAACGGGGGTGCCCTGGTTCAACAAATAGAACAGGGTCGGGTGCACCAGGTTCGTACGCACCAGAGTGCCATCGACATCGAAATAGCTCGCAGCCACGGGCCCTTCGCTCACCCAAGCCGGCCCTGGAGTCAAGCCTGCAGACCCCAATCACCGGGGTTCGAACAGGTGACCCGCTCCAGTCCTACGACGCAGCGCACAAACCGTGAGCCCATCGGTCAGAGTTCTGGCCGTCCCTGGCTCGAACAAACCCCGATTCTGTGGAAGTTTCCGCGAACTGGACGTATCCGCGCGTAACCAGCGACGCAGTGAGCGGACTGCAAGACTTTTCTTTTGGGGGAGAGGCGCGCTGCCCCTACGCCGTGGTCTGCGGCAAGGCAACTAGGGCGTGATCGGGCGCTGGCGGCGGCGACGCCGTGTCGCCGCCAAGCCCACGGCACCAGCGAGCGCCAACCAGCCCCCCGCGGAAGATTGGGCTCCGGCGCCAGCCGCCCGGCAACCACAATCGATCTGCGGAGCCAGCACAATCACCCGAACCTCGGGCTCTGGGTAGGCTCCAGCAGCTCCGGCCGTACCCAGCGCGCCACCGCTGCCCGGCTCTGTCGAGCCGGCCGCCCCTCCGGTCGATCCCGGGGGCGGAGGCAACGTACCCGGATCGATGGTCGGCGAGGAGCCCTGCCCCCCATTTCCACCCGGCAAATTGGTACCGCCCGTCCCAGCACCGCCCGCAGCCCCGCCGGTTGCACCACCAGTCGCTCCGCCGCTACCGGACGTTCCCGCCGCTCCACCGCGGCCGCTTTGGGGACTACCTCCAGTCGCTCCGCCGCTGCCGGCCGCTCCGCCGCTGCCAGCTGTACCAACACCCCCAGCACCGACCCCGGCACTCCCGCCGGTTTCAGCGCCCGCCGCCCCCGCCGCTCCAACAGCACCACCGCTGGAGCTGGCGGACACAGACCAACCGATGTCTTGCATCAACGGGAGCGACAGGTCGACGCCGTGCGCGAGCCCCTTCGTTGCATAAGGCTCCATCAGCAGATTGGGCGACGCAACCGGATCCCAGTGAGAAATCGAGGAGCCAAGCTTCACGGGGTCGGGAGCGTTGAGCTGAACCCGTCCCTCAGGGTCCGCGCCGACCAGCACGTTTAAATCCTCGCGGATATCCGCGATCAAGCCATTGCCGGCCGCCGCTCTCAAGCGCACGGCGTCCGCCCGGCTCAGGGACACCACCGGAATACTGACGTTCTGAAAACCGTTCAGCGGCTTCACCGGTGAACCGGATGTCGTCATGCCGAGCACGAGCGCCGCAGCTCCGGCGTCCTCCGCCGCCTTTGCTTGCACGTCTGCACCGCAACTTCCGAGGTCGAGGAACAACACCACGCCTTGTTGCGCCCCAGGCAGCGCGCCGCTGCATCCGAGGTCGGTTCCCGCGGGTGTCCGAACGATACCGCCGATCGGCTGGTTGCTGAGCGGCGCCCCAAAGCTGGCGACAGCGACCGGATACCAGGCCTCTGCATCTTCCGCGGTGGTACGCAGCAGGGCGACACCTGAAGACAACACGTCCGGAGCTGCCTGGGTCACCCTCTCCCCCGACCAGACCACCCGACGGCTATTCTTCGCGGAAACGACGCGTTCGGCGTCGCTCAGCTCGGACCAAGAACGCTCCTCGAGCGTATCCAGGGTGAGGTTCGAGTACACATCGGGCTTGCCGAGAAGGAGCTTGCCCGTCTCCTCGTTCACGAAGTTCGAAAACCCGAGTCCGTGGCCCAACTCGTGCAGCAGCACCTGGACGAGATCGATGTCACTGCCCGCCTGGCCGTCGAGGCCATAGTACCAACCCATGCTTCCGAGGCAGGTCGAGTTGTCCAGGTCGCCGTTGAACTGGGCGCTGATGTCCGCCAGCCCGGGCGCCAAGTCGACTCCCGCCAAGCTATCCGCCAGCGCGGAGTGGTACCAAGTGCCCGCAGCTTGCGCGCCTGGAAAATCTTGAAACACGAAGTTCGTGCCCGCTGAGCCGAGGACGGCGCTGGTGGAAGAACAGGTGAGCGCACTGAACTGAGCATCGACGACGATCGTGACGTCGCTCTCGAGGAGCTCACCCCAGACGCGCGCCGCATATTCGAACGCGATGCGCCGTTGCTCACCCAGCGTGGTGCCCGCGTTTCCGCCCACTGGGCTGACGGGCGTCCCGTCATTGAATCCCGTACCAGCGCCATCCTTCACGCGGATCTCGAAATCTGCAGCGAGCGCTGGCGTCGCAGCGCACAACCCGGCGACCAAGACCGGCGCGAAGCCGAGGCGCCTCACTGCCCGACCTCTGTTTCCGTGTGGTTTAGAACGGCGACCACAGCAGGTACGCGATTGGCACACACTAGCTCGGGAGCTCCGCTTTGGAGGGTAACGACCTGGGCGTGCTGATAGCCACCCCTGAGGTCAACCGCACGGCCACCCCCCGGCAGCTCGGTCGCTTGAAGGCCCAGATCCGAGCGCTCCAGGTGCGCCTCCCAGCTCTCTGGCGTCTCCCTGGATGTGCTGGCGACGGACCCATCCGTCACATCACCACACGCCCCCAAGAACCCCAGAAGCAGCAAAATCGCGCCCGTTCTCAAGGGCAAGATCGCCTGCCGACAATAACCGCAAGGCCCGCGTCGAAAAGAGCTCATCAGCGGAGGGATCGGCCCTTTGACGCGAACCTTGAGTGTCCGCGGACGTGCTTTCTGTTACGACCGACGCATGCGCTTAGTCGACTCCCCCCCTGCCCTCGCCCGTACGGCCAAAGAGCTCACTGGAGCGCGGCAACTCTTCATCGACACGGAGTTCGAGTCGACGCGCGAACATCGCACGCTCTGTCTGCTGCAGATTTCCCGAGGCGAGACCATCTATCTGGTGGACACCTTGCGCGTCCACGATCTCTCCCCACTGGCTCCTGTGCTTCAAGCTGAAGACACGGAGTGGGTTCTCCACGCCGGACAGCAGGACGTGCTTCTGCTCATCGAGCGCCTGAAGCTGAAGCAACCGCCTCCGATCTTTGACACGCAGATCGCCTGGGGGCTGCTCGGCCCCGAGCCGTCGGTGTCCCTCGCCTACCTGCAGTTCAAGGTGCTGGGACTTCGCGCTGGCAAAGCCCATCAGGCGGACGACTGGAAACGCCGTCCGCTGCCGCAAAGTCAGCTCGCCTACGCAGCCGGCGACATTGAACACCTACCGGAACTGCGGGATGAACTTGGTGCGCGCCTGCGCTCCAAGGGTCGCGAGCAGTGCGTGCTCGACGCGAGCAGAGACGCGCTGGTACCGAGCGAGGATCCGCCGCCGGAGCTCAACTTGGACTCGTTCCGCAACGCCTGGCAACTGGAACCGCCCAACCAGGCTGCGCTTCGCGCGCTGATGGATTGGTACAACGGCCTGCCTTCTCACAAGCGCGCTCAAGCGCCTGCTCCCAAGACCTTGCTTGCGATCGCAAGTCGTCTCCCCGAGGAAGGGCAAGACGTCGTACGCATCAAAGGCGTCCCTCAAGGCTGGGGTCGCCGCTACGGAGATCAGGTGGCCGCGCTCGTGGTGAAGGCAGTGAACAGCGCTCGGGATGGTGACTTCATTCCGATCGATCCTCCGCCCTACGCCACCTTTGAAGAGATCCGACTCGATGCCTACTTCGCGACGTTGCGCGCAGAGGTGTGCGCGAAGCTCGCGGCTGCCCCCGAGCTCGCGCTGCCAACACGGGTGTTGCGTCGCCTACGCCATGCGTTGCTCGAAGGAGGGGTCGACGCAGCGCTCGCGGAGCTCGACGGCTGGCGCGGCGACTTGTGTCGGGGCGCTGTGGAGGCGCACTTGAGCCAGCATCCACCGCCCCTCGAGCGCAAGCAGGGCTGACTACCAGTGGGCGTCGTAGATGGCGACGCCAGGCTCTTCGCGCACGAGCTCGACGTCACCGTGCACACCGGCGGCCTCGATGGTAGCGCGGAAGACGCCCGTGAAGCCAATCAGGTTGCGCGTCAGAAATAGCCCGTGCGGAAACGTCATGCGCACGCTCGAGGTGGCCTTGATGGTGCGCGCATCCAGCTTGGTTCCCCTGCGGAAATTGCTCCAGCGAAGCGACGCCCCCTTGAGGATCAGTGCGGGGCCCGCGACGCGCATCAGGCTAGCGTACATGGGCGAGGCGTAGAGCGTCTTCGCCACGCGGTAGGTGTGGTCCGCATAGGCGCTGTCCGAGAAGCCGAGTTCGTCACCGGTTGCCAAGAGCACGCACTGATACTCGACCTCGGTCACCCACGTGTTTGGGGGCGGCGGCTCGCGAACCAGCGCAGCCAGACGCGGTGGCAGTGACGCCGTATCTGGAGTGTGAACGGCGAGGGCCGTACGCAACATGGACGCCTTCACCTGGGCGCCCTCGAAGGAGTCGATCCCATACGGCAGCGCTTCTAGGTAGCGGTCCAGGTCCACGATCCAAAAGCTATACCACCAAGTCAGGGAATATGTGGAGAGCAAGTAACGGGTGGCTGCAAACCACGCCACCCGCAGCTCTCCGTGTCTCGCTATAGTCATCCCCATGTGGGAAACCAGCTCGAGCGCCCCAGGTCGGCGCACCGCTTCCGTTCGTCCTCTGACCTCGCGCCTCGCGCTAGCCCTGGGCGCTGCCGGGCTCGCGCTCAGCTTGGCGCCTGGAGTCGCTTCCGCAGCCACGACTGAAATCGGTCCGAGCGATGACCTGGACGCCGCCATCAAGGCGCTCGCACCCGGCGATGAGCTCGTGCTTCAAGGTGGCACCTACACCCTCAATTTCCGCCTGGGAATTACCCTGAACGGCACTGCGGCGATGCCCATCGTGATTCGCGCCAAAGACGGGGAGACGCCGATCATCACGCGTGATGCGGCGCAGAACGTAGTCAACATCGAGAACTCCAGCTACGTGACGCTCCAGGGCTTGGAGATCAGCGGTGGTAGTCATGGCATCCGCATCGACGACTCAGATTTCATCACCATCGAGGATTGCCACGTACATGACACGGGGGATGTCGCCATCAGCGCGAACCTCCCAGGCTCGACCTACGAAGGTCTGCGCTTCATTCACAACCACATTCACGACACCGGAGGCACTGGAGAGGGCTTCTACCTTGGCTGCAACGACGCCGGCTGCGTGATGTTCAACAGCGTGATCGAAGGCAACTACATCCACGACACCAAGGACGGCGTCTCCCAGGGTGACGGCATCGAGGTCAAGCAAGGGAGCTATGGCAACCTGATCAAAGACAACGTGATCCGCGACACCGGCTACCCCTGCATCATCGTCTATGGCACCCAAGGCAACGCGGTGAACACCATCGAGGGCAACGCGATGTGGAACTGTGGAGATCACGGGATCCAAGCGGCGGCCGACGCGGTCATCATCAACAATCTGATTCTAGGAGCAGCCGCGAACGGCATCCACAATCAGGTCCACCAGGGCGCTACCCCGGGGAACCTAACCATTCTCCACAACACGATCCTCGTGGACAACGATGCCATCCGAACGAACGACATCGCCGCGCCGGTGCTGATCGCCAACAATGCGCTGTACTCGAGCGGCGGCAACGCCATCCGCTTGGGCGGAGACACCGGACAAGCGACGGTCAGCGGCAACGTCGGCACCGGCACCTTCGCGGGCAGCTCGGGCTTCGACGGCAGCGGCGCGCGCGCAACGGACTTCGCTGACTTCGCGAACAACGACGTCTTCCCCGCCAGCGGCTCGAAGCTCGTCGGCTCCGGCGACTCCGCTCACACCCTGCCCGACGACTTCAACGGGACGGCGCGCTCGGCGTCGTCCGTCGATGTTGGCGCCTACGTCTACGACGCGAGCGGCAACCCCGGCTGGACCGTTGGCGACGGCTTCAAGCAAGGGGGCTCGACCGGCGGCGGAACTGGCGGGAGCGGCGGAAGCGCGGGCGCCGCAAGCGGCGGGAACGGGGGCAGCGGGAATGGTGGCAGCAGCAACACCGGGGGCACCGGCACCGGCGGCAGTAGCGCCGGGGCCACCAACGGCGGAAGTGGCGCTGCGAGCAGCGGAGGATCCGGAGCAACGAGCAACGCGGGTGGCGGTTCGAGCGACGACTCGGGTTGCGGCTGCTCGGTTCCGGGAGGTAATGGGAGCCGCGGTGGGCTCCTGCTCGGACTTGGGTTACTCCTCGGCGCGGGCTTGAGACGCCGCAGGCGGCTTAGCTAGTCGACGCGCACGGTTCGCACCTTGCGGATCCCCGAGTCGGGGTCGACGTCGATCACCAGAAAGTGACGGCCGATTTGATCGAAGCGCTCGGGGATCGCACCACCCCCACCTGAAATGTACGCCGGGATCCCGCCGTTCTCGAAGTCGTAGTAGGAGTGAATGTGCCCGTAGAGCGTCAGGTCTACGTGACCGCGTGCGAGTCGTCCTAGGAGCTTCGCTGCCTCGTTGCGGCTACTGAAGGCGCCATTGCGCACCCCGGTCGGATCGAGCGGTGGGATGTGCATCGCGACGATGTGGACGTCCGAAGTATGCTCCGAAAGCCAACCGCCAAGTTGGTCATACACCAGTGGGTCCACCGTGGCGCTACCGCTATCGATCAGACTGAACGCTGCCCCGCGGAAATCGAAATGGAAGCTCGCACGGCCAAAGTAGTCGTGCCAGAGCGTAGGAGACTGCCCGAGCTCGTGATTACCGAGCGTCGTGTAGTAAGGCACCTCGAGCTTCTGCAGCTCTCGCTTGTAGCGGCTCAGCTGCTCGTCGCTGCCCTGGTTGGTTAGGTCACCGGCACCGAGCATGAAGGAGACGGGCTCTTGGTTGATGCGCCCGAAGATGTCTTGCACTCGGTCGATCGCCTCTTGAACGTCGCTGAGTAGTGCAAAGCTGAATGGGCCGCGCTGGCGAGCCTCTGGAGCCATCAGCTCGAACCGCACCTCGGGAGTCGTCAGGGTCAGCTGGTAGACCTGCTGCGTGGCATGCGTGCCTGGAAGCTGCGTCAGCGTCGCCTCGCCTTCCACCACCTTCAGCTGCGACTCGCGCATCACGTTGGAAAACGTCACGCGCCAGCTGGTCGGCGCGCTCTCACTGCGGTTGAGCGTGAAGCGCTGGACCGGCGCACTGTTCCACAGGCTGAGCGTGCCTTCGCCCGCCTCTTCGCCAATGCCTAGAATCACCGCTAGCCCGTCATCCACATCGACCCGCAGGCCACGAGCTTCGGCGTGACCCACTTCTTGATCGCGCTCCGCGCGTTCCTCCGCGGGGCGCGTGCTACACGCCGCTTGCGCCGCCAGGCCGAGAAGCCCCAGAGCCAAAGCCGTACGTTGCCAGCCCATCACATTTCCTCCCGGTAAAGCAGTGACAGCCCAAGGATGTAGGCCGAGCCGACCTCGGCGTTGAAGCCGACGCCGAGGCGGTCCTCGAGCAGGCGGCTCTTGAAGTAGTAGTCGACGTCGAGCCCGAAGTGACCCGCCACGCCACTGCCGAGGCCGTGGAGCAGGAGCCCCGCGGCGTAGTCGTCGTGACGGTGGTCGTAGTAGGCGCGCCACTCGCCACGATCGCCACGAAAATAGGCGCCGAAGCCCAGCTGGAAGAGCAAGAGCTCCGTGTAGTCGGGCTCGATCGTCGCGCCGTTCAGTCCGCGGATGTCATAGGCGGTACGCGTGATGCCCCAGCCAACACCCATCTCAGCGAAGCTGCCTCGCAGGTCGGGCGCAAAGTGTTGCAAGTCCATTCTCCCAAGCACCGAAGTCTCGAAGGTCGTGTTCAAGAAGCCTTCGGATGGGAAGTCGTGGCGAGTGAGCGCGACCTCGACGTCGACGAAGCTCCCGTCCCTCGCGGGACGACCGGGCGTCGCCCCGAGCACGCGCGGGGCAAGCGCGAGGCGAAGCCGCTCATTCTGCGAGTCGAGCCCGAAGTAGCCGCTCGGCGCGATGCGCACCGGCCCGAGCCATTGTTCGAAGCCGGCGGTCAGGAACCGCTCGTACGCGAACTGTGGGTCCGAGACGTGGCTCACACCAATGCGACTCGTGGAGTAGGCCTTGCCGCCGCCATTGCTGCGCCAAGAGTCCGGCATCGCCACGCCCCATACATCCGCGAGGAAAGACAGGCCGACCAAGCCGGCGCCGCCGATCGTCACCGCGGCCGCTGGCCCTACCCAGTCGCGCGCCGCTCCCGTCAGCGCCAGGGTGCCACCACCGAGGAGCACGAGCCCCAGCCCAATCCCCTCCGTGAGCAGCAAGCGGCGCCCGGTTTCGCTTCGCCCGGCGACGAAGTGCCCCGTGCCGTGGACGATCGCACCGGGGAAGATCGCGAGCCCCGTCGCCAACGGATCGGCTTCGAGTTCCTCGTCGTTGCTCTCCTGCGACGCAGGCTGGGCCGGCGACCGCTGGGCCGTCTGTGGACGCGCGGGTGTGCCCTGACGTTCAGGCGTCGCAGCCTGCGCCGCCGACGTCGTCGAGGCGAAGCACAGCAGCAGCGCTGAGCAGAGCCCAGCTCGCTTCAAGTACGACTCTCCCAATCGAACAGCGCACGGGAGAGCTGGAGCAAGTCGATCAAATCCCGAGGGTCCTCACTGAGCTCGGGCAACCGCACGCTGAGGCAATCCTTCGGTAGACGCTCGGTGAAGCGGTCCGTCGCGGCCTGCGCGACATGATTCCATGCGGCAGTGTCTTGGCGCAGCTTGGCTAGCTCATGAAGTAACACCAACATCGCCTCGCTGACTCTCCGCCCCTCAAGGCCAATCGACCCCAGGCGCTGCGCTGGATCCTGAGGAGGCGCCCAACCTACCTTTTCTGCAGGGTCGCTGGCTCGCGCGACGTAGGCGCGATTGAAGATCACCGCGCCGAGCGGCACACCACGCTCCAGCAAGCCGTCGCGCAAGTATGCTGCGTCCCACAGGCTAGTTCGCGACGGCGAGCACACCAGGCAGAACGCTGTCGAATCCGCGCGGAGAATCCTCTGCACCGCCTCGGCGCGCGCTTGAAAGCCCTCCTTCAGGTGCCAGAGCACCGAGAAGAAGCCCACCAGTTCCTCCACCAGCTGCCGGCTCGCGAGCATACCCAAGATGCGCGTCGCCGCAGCGCCTCCGCTCGGAATCAAGCGCGACAACGCCCCGCCGCCAAAGCGCGGCTTCAGGAACCAGCGCACGGCCTCATCGTCAAGGAAGCGTGCGAGTCGCCCCGGGGCGTCGAGGATATCCAGGGCCGAGCGAGTCGGCGGCGTGTCGAGCACCACCAAGTCGTAGTCCCCACTCTCCACGACGTCGTACAGACGCTCCATGGCGACGTACGCGTGGCTGCGGGCCAAGGTGCGAGAGAACGCCTGATACACGCGGTTCTCGAGGATCTTGCGGGTGGACTCACCGGCGCCGTTCAGCCGCTCGATGAGCGAGTCATAAGATGCGCGCGTCTCCAACATCGCGGCATCCAGCCGTCCCTCCACGCGGGCGCCGTAGCGCAAGAGCTCCTCCGTCGGCACGGCGCGCACACCATCGTCCAACCCATCGAGCCCAAGCGCGGTCGCCAGACGCCGCGCTGGATCAATGGTGAGCACGAGCGCGCGCCGCCCGCGCCTCGCCGCCTCGAGCGCCAGCGTCGCAGCGACGCTGGTCTTGCCGACGCCCCCAGGCCCCACACACACAATCAGCTTGTGATCCGCGAGGAACGTCTCGGCGCGCTGATGGTCCTGCTCGGAGTTTGCGCGGCGACTGCTGGGCTGGGAACTCACGGGCGCTGCAGCTTGAGACGGCGCTGCAGCTTGAGACGGCGCTGCAGCTTGAGACGGCGCTGCAGCTCGAGACGGCGCTGCAGCTTGAACCGGCCCTGCGCCTTCAATCGACCCTGCCCCTTGGACGGTCATCACGCTTCGTCCCCCACCGCGAGGCGGCCCAGGCGCTGCAGCTCCTGCAGGCTGACCTCGCCGGTCGTGAGTCGGGGCAGTTCCACGAGGGGGATACGCACGCGAGCCGAGAGTCGTTTCAGTTGATCGCGCACACGACCAAATCGCCGCAAGGCCGCGCGGCCGAGGGCGATGTCATCGGACAGTTCGCGATCTCCGGCACGCATGCCCGCTTCGGCGAGATCATCCACCACGCTCAGCGCCTGATAGCTGAGCGGCTCGGCGGGCACTTGATTGACGTACAGACGGCCGAGCTGAATGCGGTGGTCGCGATCCAGGTTCTCATAGAGTTCGAGGGTCTCTTGAACGGGGAGCTCCGTAGGCAGCGTCACCAGGTTCAGGATGACCTTGTTGCTGTCCGCCAAGAGGTCACTCACGCTCGAGAGCAGTCGCCGGAGCGGACCGGCGCCGACCAAACCGTCGAGCACCCGCGGAAGCTCGAGCAACATGAGCGCGTGCCCCGTGGCGTCCAGGTCGACGTAGATTGGGTGCCAGTACGGCTGACCATCGGCCTTGCGCATTTCCACAAGGCTTTTGAGCTTGCTCAAGGTCACCACCTCGGCGACGCCCGGCGCCGCATAGAGGAAGCGCCCGAGCGCCTTGTTGTCGAGAACGAGCTTCGCGAAGCCACCGAGGCGCAAGTTGTCGGACACGTAGTCAGCGAGGGCGCCTTCCACGCCGAGGTTCATCGCGCTGACTCCGCGACCCACGTCATGGGGCTCGTAGCCAATGGGACCTTGGCCAAACACCGCCTCCATGCTCGCGCGGTGGCCAAGCTCCACCACCAAGGGACGCATGCCTCGCCGGGCCGCCTCGAGAGCGAGGGAGGCGACCAACGTCGACTTTCCCACCCCTCCCTTGCCGGTGAACAGCTGAAGCCGGTGAGCAAAAGGATCCCGAGCGGGTGAGAGCGGCGTGATCACGACGGCATGGGGTAACGCGAAGGCCGGCCGCCGCCAAGTAGCTTGCGGGGAGACCCAAAGCAGACGCTGGGAACGCTGTTTGTCCAGCTCCTTTGGCGAGCTGTGGCAGAGTGCCGGTGACGCACGCCAAATGCACTGAGGGTCTTAGCGCTGAGATTTCCAGATGTCCGTCGACTTCGGAGAGCCCCGAACTCCTAGCATTTTCGCCTGGCTCCAGGCGGCGCGACCCTTGGCCGCGGCCAACATCGCCTTGCCAATTCTGTTTGGTAGCGCCCTCGCTTACGGCGATCAGCGCCGCTTCAGCGCTGGCGCGTTGGGCCTCGCCTTGGGGTTCGGCTTGCTCGATCAGTTGTTCATCGTCTTCGCCAACGACTACGCGGACGCCGAAGCGGATCAGGTGAACACGACGTACAACTTGTTCTCCGGCGGCTCTCGGGTCATTCCCCAGGGCAAATTGTCTAGGCAGAGCCTGGGCCGGGCGGCGCTCCTGATGGCAGCGCTGCTGCTGATCTACGCCAGCGCCGTGGGCCTCTTGGCCGATGTTTCCGTGTGGTTTCCCTTGACGCTCGCAGCCTTGTTCTTGCTTTGGGCCTACAGCTTCCCGCCCATCCGCTTGTCTTTTCGGGGGGGAGGAGAGCTGCTTCAGGCGCTGGGGCTAGGCGTGGTACTGCCTCTGATCGGCTTCAGCGCCCAAACCGGCGGTCTACACGACCTGAGCTGGACGAGCCTCATGCCAGCGTTCCTGATCGGCTACGCCGGGAACATCACGACGGCGCTCCCGGATCACCCCGCGGATGCTGCCACAGGGAAATTCACCTACGCCGTGCGCGCGTCGCCGCGAGTAGCGCGGCGCAATAGCCTGATCCTGATCGGCTGCGCCGCCCTCGGCACGCCGATCATTGTCCCTGATGCCGGCTACACTCGCTCGGCGGCGTTGATCGCGCTGGTCTTCGCTCTGCTCCTCGCCAACCTGCGGAACCTGGACCTCGCGGAAGCAAGCAACCGCCCAGCGTGCCGCCTGTTCGTGCTGCTCAACGGCGGCGCCATCAGCCTGCTGTTCGGCGGCTGGGCCTTGCTACTGTGGCTCGGAGGGTGACTACGTCCTCTGGGCATACCGACTCGCTCTAGCGAGCCCGGATTTGGTAACACCCTGCGCGTTCAGGTAATCCGAGAAGCGTTGTGTCAGCGCTTTCCCTTCAACACGACGGACCACCATTCCCCCGGCAAGGACGGCTTCATAGAGTTGCTCGCAGACCTTCACGTAGTCGCTAGGGTCCGCGATCAAATCACGGTGCAACGTGTTGACAGCCTCTACGTCGGTCTCTCCCTTGGTGCTACTGACGCTAATATTGAAGCGAACTGGCATTGCCGCGGGGATTCTCAGGAGAAAGACAGGACTACTAATCGAGGTCTCCCTGTTCAGAAGCAGCGCGCTCGCGACAAAAGCCTCCGAGATGTCGGAGCAAACTTCGTATACCGAAACCGGCTCGGGTTGCTGCAGCGCTCCCGTAAAGCTCTTCTTCGCCAGCTCGGTCGGCGTGAGGTCAAGCTTCACCCAGTTTTGGAAGCATTCTATTTTCCGGACGAGCCAGCTTCCCATTCGTAGCCTCTGCTATGCGCGCATGTGTGCCCGAACCGCGTCGGCCGCGCGCTCAGGCAGGTAGTCAGCAATACCCGCGAGTTGCTCGTGCACGTCCTCGTCCTGACTCTGGAGCGCCAGCTTCACTAGCGCCTCGCTCTCCGTGTCGTTCAGGATCGAATCGTCCGCCGCGAGGCCAATGACGTAGATCAATACCCCGGGGAACCGCTGAATCGCGCGCTGGAGGTCCGGAAAAATCGGGCTCCGGTACTTCATGAGCAGTGAGAGCATGAAGCGCATCCGATCTTCGTTTCCGTTGATCACGAACTCGTGCCAGGCGCTCGAGATGAGTTCGTAGGGGGAGACTTTCACATCCTCGAACCTCGTGAACGATGTCGCTGAGCGTCGTGTGGAAAACGCACGACGGAACAGCTGGCGCACCATCTGACCGTGGAACACCGTCCTAAGTCGTTGGTTGTCGACCGGAACATCGAGGCGGGCGATCCCAAGCGAGCCCATATCCTCGCCAACCGCTGACTGGTCAGCGGGTAGGTCCCAGGCCGCAGCGGCTTCGCTGGCCGTCATTGGACGGCCGTCTCCACGCGCTTGATCGAAAGTCAGCGGGCTGCTGGTGGTCAACATGGGCTACTCCAAAAACTTGGGGACATGAAACTCGGCTTCGCTCGCGTCGGCGCTGGCTCGTCCCATGAGAGCGGAGAGGTCGAACTTGCCTGACCCTGCGGCAACAGTATAGTGAACATTCACTCGCACTACGGCCTCGTCACGATCCGCGTCGGCCAACCTCGCGGTAACAGCCCGCATCAGGCTCGTCCCGTCAGGTTCCTCGAAGGCCCGGGCTGGCGATCTGAATGATAGGGTGTCGACTTGGAACCCTTCAGCGAATGCCAGAGTAGACGAAAGCTCCCGTAGGGCGCTTGAAGCCTTTCCAACGGGTCCGCGAAAGTCGAAGTTGAAGCCAAAGGCGGTCACGGGAGTCTCGTAGAGTCGCCGAAACGTCTCCTGCGCCACGTGCAACGCGAGTTCAAACTTCTCAGAAGAGCTGGCCGCGATGAGCCAGCGATTCATCTGGCACTCGACGGTGATATTCTGCGTGGCAAACTTTGCGAAATTTGGAGCAGTGAGAATGGAGTTTCCGCTTAGCGACGCCTCGGCTTCAGCCGCGAACTCCGGAACCTCGCCGATGTACCACATCGGATGATGGATGGCAGGGTTCATGTTCCCCACCACAACCACCGAGAACTCTCTTGCCGTGCTTTCGGAAAGCTCCATCCAGACCAATCTACTCCAACGGATCCGACTCGTGAAGGATTCCCCGATTCGCTAGAAACCGAGCCTCATCGCTCGCTCACGCCGCAAGCGCTGAAAAGGCTTGTCCCAAACTGGCGTCGCGTCGACCCGCCAACTCTCCACGGGCAAGAGGCCGTCCCGCGCGAGGCTCTCGTGCAGCGCGGCCTCGGCCTCCGGATCCCGGGAAAACTCGAAGGGATTGCGCGGTTCCGAGGTGCGCAATGTCGGGTACTTCGCGTCGTCCTCGGCAATCAGCTCGAGCAGCTCATGGCCGCGCTGATGCAGGAAGGTCAGAAACTCCAAGTCGAATGGCCCGACGCTCGCACGCTGGTCGGGCTGCTTGCGCACCCACTTGGCCCAGTCGAAGCCATAGATGAAGTCGTGGCCGTAGCGGAAGCAGATCTCCGTAGCGCTGCCGAACAGGTCCTGGAGCGCGACGATCAGCCCACACACTTCGCTCAGGTGGCGAGCCGGCTCGCTACTCGCCGTTGCCTCCCGCAGCAGGCTCGCGGCGGTGTAGTCGAAGTCCCAAAAGATATTCTCTGGAAAGTTCCTGACCTCGGCGTCGGCGATGCTCGCCAAGCCTCGAGCGAACGCCATTTCACATCCGCGCGGAACCTCTAGCTGCAACCTCACCCCCAAATCCAGGAGCGAAGTAGCGAGGTCCCGTTTCGGACACAGCGAGCGGCGCGCCACTCCCATCGCCGACAACTGCTCATCGGCGGAGCGCAGGATGCTTTGGAAGTCTGCCAACTCAGCTCCCACGACTGAGGCGAAAGACTTTGTGCCCGTCGCGCAGCTTGGGCGCCTCGATGGTCAACATCGCAGTAGAGATTTCGCGCACTCGGCCGCCGCCCTTCACGTCGCGGATCTTCAAACGCTCGCCGTCGACGCCAAGGACATCACACAGGCCGAAAGCGAAATGCTGGACGCGATCTCCGGGCTCCGGAAAGCCGACGTCTTCCTCGTCGTCTTCTGCCTCTGCGATTGCTGCCTGAGCTTGCGCGGCCCAACCCGCGTCTGAAGCCACCGCAGCACTCGCCTTCGCCTCGCTCGCAAGCTCCGCGTCCGCCTGCCCCAAGTCGTAGACCAGGGCGTACACCTCTTGAGCTTTTGCTCGCAGCAAGATGCCGGCGACCAGCTCGCTCGATGTCTCCTTGGCCCGCACCAAGCAAACGGTGAGCGGTCCCTCGGCGGGGCCCGACAGGGAGACCAGAGTCGCGCGCCCCGCGATGCTGCGGACCGGAGCACCGTCACCCACGACTCGGACTTCTGCGCCGGCGACCTCTCCGCTCGCCTGGACGAAGCCCCCGCGAGCGCCGTCCGCCAACGCCTTCGCGACGTCGGAACCAGGTTTGAGGGTGAGCAGCCGGGGCGTGCTGGACATGATGCGGAGTGACCGCAGGAAACCCGCGGGTCGCGCGAGGTTTGGGGCAGCGTGACGCGGGAGTCAAGCTGGGCCTCCGAAACGCCACGCGGGGCTCTGCTCAGTGCCTAGAGCTGCGGCTTCGCTGCGACCAAGCGCCGCAGCAGCGTATTGACGTTCGCGACGCGGCTACTCATTGAACGCTGCATGACCGGGGACAGTAGGGGCCGTTTGCGGGTGGCTATCGCGGGAGCGAGCGGCTTCGTCGGGCGACACTTGATCGACCGCTTGAAGCGCGATGAGCACGTCATCGCTCTCTCTCGAGGCGCTCGAGCCGAAGACGACGTGGAGTGGCGGGAGGCGGACTTGTTCTCCGCCACGAGCACGCTTCAAGCTCTCCAGGGCTGCGACGTCGCGATCTATCTCGTGCACTCGATGATGCCCTCATCGAGGCTGTTTCAGGGTTCGTTCCGAGACACCGACCTCTTGCTCGCGGACAACTTCGCCAAGGCCGCCGTGAAGAACGGCGTGCGCCACCTGATTTATCTCGGCGGCTTGGTGCCCGAGGGAGCGCTCAGCAGTCACCTCTCGAGCCGGCGCGAGGTCGAGGACGTCTTCAACGCGACGGGGATCCCGCTGACGGTGCTGCGAGCCGGGATGATCGTTGGGCCGGGTGGCTCCTCGTTCGAGATCCTGCACTCGCTGGTGCTACGGCTCCCCTTGATGGTGCTGCCCGCGTGGACTCAGAGCACCACTCAAGCGGTGTTCATCGACGACGTGGTCGAGGTGCTGGCCCGCGCCCTGCGGGAACCGGAGTTTCGCGACCGCACCCTGGACCTGGTGAACGGTGAGCATCTAACCTACGAGGCGCTCCTGCGCCAGACGGCTGAAGTCCTTTCCGTGCGGCGACGCATGCTGAAGGTACCGATCGACTCCACTGGGTTCAGCAAGCTGTGGGTGAGCTTGTTCAGCAACTCGGCGTATGAGTTGGTGTCGCCGCTGATCGACAGCCTGCGCTGCGACCTTCCCTCCCCCACACCCGATCCATTGATCGTGCGCTCGATCCAGTACGCCAGCTACGCCGAGATGGCGCGCGAGAGCCTCGAGCGCTCGCCGCGTCCGGTCGCGTCGCGCCCCAAGCGCCGGCTCAAGGAGTCGCACAGCGTACGCTCCATTCAGCGTCTCCCGGTGGTGAGCGGGCATGACGCACGCTGGATCACCGAACAGTACGCGCGCTGGCTGCCGGGCGCGCTGCGCGCCGGGCTCCGGGTGGATCACGACGAGGCCAGGGAGCGCCTCGAGTTTCGCTTCGGTTGGGTCCCCTGGCCGCTCCTGGTGTTGCAGCGCCAAGCGGGCCCAGATGCGGAGAGCCGAGACAAGCTGCACATCGTTGGCGGCCTCTTGTCACACACCAATGACACCGGGTGGCTGGAGTTTCGCCAGGTGCAAGACCGGCGCTTCACCCTGGCCGCGATTCACGAGTTCGTGCCGGCGCTCCCTTGGTACGTCTATCGCCTCACTCAAGCGCCCATCCACAGCTGGGTGATGGGGCGCTTCGCTCGCTTCCTCGAGGCAAGCAATCGCGCGGAGGTCACAGCAGCCGCTTGAGCTGTTGCTCGACGCTGCTCACGTAGCTCCCGCCGAAGAGGTTCACGTGAACCATCAGCGGGTAGAGTTGATAGAGCGGCAAGCGCTCCCGGCTGCCAGCGCTCAGTGGATGTGCTTCCTCGTAGGCGGCAAACACGCCTTCCCCAAAGCCGCCGAACAGGCGCATCATCGCCAGATCCATCTCTCGATGCCCAGCGTAGGCAGCTGGGTCGATGAGCACGGGCTCGCCGCTTGGAGAGGTGTGGAGGTTTCCGCCCCAGAGGTCGCCATGCAGCCGCGACGCTGGCTCGGCGTCGCCCACCAGGTCGGCGACCTTCGGCAGCAGCTTGGAGAAGCCATGCCGCAGCTTGGAAGAAGCGAGGCCGCTGTTCTGGGCCAACTTGAGCTGCGGTTCCAGGCGTTGCTCGACGTAGAAAGTGGCCCAGTCCGTAGCGGCCGCCTCGCCCGGATTATTTCCCTGTGGCAACCGCCCGATGTAGTTGTCGTGGTCGAGACCGAAGCGGACTTCCGCAGGTAGCGAGCGGTGCAGCGCAGCGAGACCGCGACCCAGGACTTCGTCGAAGTCCGCGCGGCGCCGCCCCGACTCCAAGAGCTCGAGCACCAAGAACTGCTCGGGGTCGCTCGGAGTGGACACCGCGAGAACTTCAGGGATCTGCAGGGTTTGCGCTTCACGCAGCCACTCCAGCCCGAGCGCCTCTGCGTGAAACATGCCCTTGGGTGCGCTGTTGTTGGTCTTGAGGAAGACCAGGCGGCCATCGTCCAGCGTGCAGCGCAGCGCGATGTTGATGTCACCGCCGCTCAAGTAGCCGGACTGGGTCACGCGTGCCCCCAGCGCTTCTGCAATTGCCTGCCCGAGCGCCGCGGACAGCTCACCGCCGCCGAAGCTCAACGCAGGCGCTCCTGGCGCAAATGCGCGAGGAGTCCCCGGCACGCAGCATCGCACAGATCGAGTACCTCTTCGAACCCGGCGTCTCCGCCGTAGTACGGATCCGGTACACTGGAGGCCTTGGGAGACGCGGGGTCGAAGTCTCTGCAATAGTGCAACCGTTGCCGCGCGGTATCACCCTTCGCTTGACGCTCTAGTTCGCGATAGTTGGCTGCGTCCATCGCCAGCACGTAATCGAAGCGTTCGAAGTCCTTCGGAACGAACTGACGCGCGCGCCCGCTGAGCACGATGCCGCGGCGGGACGCATGCGCAGCGGAGCGCTGATCGGGGGACTCTCCCGCGTGGTACGCCGCGGTACCTGCGCTGTCGATGTGGATTTCGTCGTTCAGGCCTGCCTCGGCAACCAGGTGGCGGAACACGCCCTCCGCCGTGGGCGATCGGCAGATGTTGCCGAGGCACACGAAACACACGCTGACCTTGCTCATGCTCGAATCTCCCTGGCAGGATGTTTTCAACACCCAGCTAGAGATCGAGCATACACCAGAGCCCTGGCAAGGCGACTAGCCAGCGGCGAGGCGACGACTCGAGCGACTAGTCAGCGCCCGACCGCCGCGCCAGACAGCCCAGCGCCGCGTTCAGGAAGAGCCCGAGTGAGCCAGGCCGAGTGGTGGGGCGTCGCGAGCGCGTACAGCGAAATCCAACCTAGTCCGAGGAGGGAATAGACGGCGTACCCAAAAGCCCACAACGCCCCGCGGATATCGCGTCGCATCCAGGCGTAGACCAGCGCCGGGAGCACGGCCGAGAGCAGGGCCCCCAGCACCCCAAGGGGCAGCATCAACTGGGGCGCGGTGGCGAGGAGCCACAGCGCGGGGCCGCTGAACACCAACGTGAGCACCAGCCGGCTGAGCTGTTGCAGGTAGTTGAGGGTGAGACCATCGGGCCCCCGGCGGATCCCGCGGCGCGCGACGAAACGAGTCATCAGCAGCGTCTCGCGAACGTTGCTCCGCGCCCAACGCAGCAGCATCTTGCACAATGAAACGAAGCTGCTCGGCACCTCGGTGTGGACACGAGCGTTGCGCTGAAACACCACGCGCCAACCGTCGCGGAGAATCAGATTCGTCATCGCGCGGTCTTCACCAATGTTGGCGCGCCGACCGAGGAAGCGCTGGTCCATCCACTCGGGCACCGCGCGTTCGAGTAGATCCATGCGGTAAGCGCTCAGGGCTCCCGGCGTGCACAGCACGCACCCCACCTCACTCTGACTCGCCCGCAGAAAGTCGAAACCGTACGTGAACGAGACGTCCAGCATACGCGGGAGGGCACCCGTCTGGCGCGAGAGCACCCTCACGTTGCCCGCAACGGCGCCGACGCGCGCGTCCTCGACGAACGGAGTGACCAGGTTCCTCAACGTGTCGACTTCGATCTCGGAGTCGCTGTCGATGGTCACCAGGACCTGCCCACGCGCGCGCACGATGCCCTCGTACAACGCGTGCCGCTTGCCTCGGTTCCTCGCGCAGTTGATCCCCTCGATGCGTCCCGGATGACGGTCCATCGCCGCGCGGATATGCAGCCACGTATCGTCGGCGCTGCCGTCGTTCACGGCGATCACGCGCAGCTTGTGTAGCGGGTAGGAAGAGGCGAGGACCGAGTCCAGTGTGCGCGCCACCTGGGCGCCTTCGTTGTACGCGGGTACGACGACGGTGATGAACGGCAGGCTCGCGTCATCGGTCGATGGTGTCGCGCGGTAGCGAAGCGCAAGACGGAAGCGCCAGACGAGCAGGGCGAAGGCCAGCGCGGCGGCGACCTGTGACGCCGCGACATGCCACCCGGGCGCGCCCCAGGTCGGGCGCCAGGCAACAGAAGCGGCTAGGGCGAGCACCAAGGTGCCTACGAACCAACCGAGCGCCTGGTCTGAGTTCTTGGCTGCGGGCTCGGGAGCCCTGTCGGGAGTCGAAACGATGCGAGGGGTGTGAGTCGAGGGGGACGTCATGGCGTCGCGACTTCGCAAGCAACGTGCCACGGAAACACCTGAGGATTTCTCGATAGAAACGCGCCATCGAGGGTCCGGGTTCCGGGCCGTTTCCGGCAAGAATTCCCCGTCGGCAAAAAAGCCCAAGACGCGAGCGGGGAAATTTTCCTCGGCGGGTCGGGCGCTCAAGAGCACAGCGGAGTGCTAGCTTAGGGGCCCCTCAAGCGGCGGGCGCGGCCCTCCAAAGCGCCTCACCGTTATCCGCAAGGAATCAAAATGAGCGAAGCCCGGCTGCGAGTCTTGGTAGTCGACGACGAACCCGCGATGCGCGAGGTGCTCTCCGCGCGCATCGGCGCTTGGGGTCACTCCGTAGAAGTGGCCGCAAGCGGAGCAGAAGCTCTGGCGTTGGTGACGGGTTTCGACCCCCACGTCGTGATCTCCGATCTGGTGCTGCCTGACACCACTGGCATCGAGTTGCTTCCAGAGCTGTGTCCCACTCACAGCCAGCGCCAGGCGCTGATCATCACAGCGTACGGAACCATCGACCGTGCGGTGGACGCGATGAAGAACGGCGCAATCGATTTCTTGACGAAGCCTCTGGACTACGTGGCTCTCAAGAGCCGCCTTGAAGAGGCTCGACAGAGCCAGTTGGGGCAGCGCCTCACCCCACCGGGAGAAGCCGTACCGAGTCCCTTCACGCGCTTGGTGGGCAGCTCGACCGCGCAGACGGCGCTGCTCGGGATGATGCAGAGTGTTGCCGCGACCAACGCCACCGTGCTGATCGTGGGGGAGAGCGGGACGGGCAAGGAACTGGTGGCCCGCGCGCTGCACGAAGAGAGCGGCCGCAACGGTGAGTTCGTCGCGGTGAATGCCGCGGCCATCCCTTCCGGACTCACCGAGGGGGAGCTCATGGGTCACGCCAAGGGTGCGTTCACCGGCGCCTCGGAGGATCGGCCCGGTCTGTTCGAGCAAGCGCACAAGGGATCGCTGTTCTTGGACGAGATCACGGAGATGCCAGTTGCGCTCCAGGCGAAGCTGCTGCGGGTGATTGAGCACGGCAGTGTACGCCGGCTGGGCGGGCGCCATGAAATTGACTGCGACGTGCGCATCGTCGCTGCCACGAATCGCGACCCTCAGTCGGCGGTGGACGCGGGCCTGCTCCGCGCGGATCTGTACTATCGCCTGAACGTCGTGCGCTTGGACGTGCCGCCACTCCGAGAGCGCCAGAGTGATATCCCACTCCTAGTCCAGCACTTCATTCGGGAGTGCAATCGGCGCCATGCAGCCCAGGTCACTGGCATTAGCGAGCGGGCTCTGCTCGCGCTGGTGGAGTACGACTTCCCCGGCAATGTCCGTGAACTGAAGAACCTGATCGAACGCGGGGTGTTGTTGACCCGGAACGGGTTGCTAGATCTTCCCGCGCTAGGTCCCTTGAGTCGCACCCAGCAGTCGCTTCCTCGCGGCATTGTGTTACCTGGCCGAGTCACGAGCGCCGAAGCCGAGCGGATCCTCATCTTGGAGACGTTGAAGCAAACCGGAAACAACAAAGCGGAAGCCGCGCGGCGCCTCGGCGTCGACGTCAAGACCATCCGCAACAAGCTCAAGACCTTCGAGCCTCCGGATCCGATCGCGTAGAGGGGCGCCATGAGAGTCGCAACACGCATGTCTGTGGGCTCGATCTTGGCCCTGCTCCCGTTGATCGCGCTCTTGACCTACCTACTCGGCCGCGTTCAGCACCTGGCTGAGGAGAGTCGCGAAACAAGCGGCAGTTTTCAGATCGCGGCCCGTGCGCTCACGCTGATTCAGCGGCTCGACCCCCTGGAGGAGTACGCACAAAAGCACGCGGTGACCCAGGATGAACGCTACGCGCAGCGTTACTCACGCACCCACGAGGCGATCGCCCTGGACGTCCAAGCCCTGCATGGGCTGGCACTGGGCGACGGGGAAAGCGCAGCGCTTGTGCGCTTCGAGCAGCGTTGGAAACGCCTGCCCAAGGCCCCGCCGACGGAAACGAGCCCGGAACGCCAAGCCCGCTTCGCTGCGGACGTCTCGGATCTGAAGGTCGCGGGGCACGCGATCCTGGACGCCACCCAGTCTGGAGTGAGCGCGCGAGCGGAGCGCGCGCTGGCGACGTCGAGGAGCACCACGCGCCTGGCTTGGGGCGTGACGGCGCTGGCACTCTCCCTGACGGCAATCGGATTCTGGGTGACGCTCAGAGGTATTCAGAAGCCGATCAAGCGACTGAGTTCCGCGACACGAGAAGTGAGCCTGGGACGCTTCGATAGAAAAGTAGATCCCGGAGGAAGCGACGAACTCGTCGAACTCTCGCACGCTTTCAACCGCATGGTTTCGGATCTGTGGGAGCTAACTCGAAAGCGGGGGAAGCTCCTGGCTCAAGTCTCTCACGACCTGAAGACACCGTTGGTTTCGATCCAGGAGACCAACGGCCTCTTGCTCGACCGAATCCCCGGAGAGCTCACCCCCGAGCAGGAGCGTTTGCTCAACTTGAACGCCCAGGCAGCGGACCGTCTTTCCGGACTACTCACGGACCTGCTGGACCTCGCCCGACTCGAGGCTGGCGTGCGCTATCAACTGAACACCGACGACCTCGACGCGTTGCTGCGGCGTGCCCTGGGAGAATTCGAGGCGCGCGCCAAGGAGCGCAAGGTCACGCTGACCCTCCAGAGCCCAGGCGCCTTGCTCCTGCAGTGTGACGGTCAACGCTTGCTTCAGCTGGTGAGTAACCTGCTCGACAACGCGCTCAAGTTCACACCTCAGGCGGGCCGGGTACAGCTCACGCTGCGTCTGGCGAATGAACACGATGTCCCGGAGGCCCCCCAGAGCTGGCTGGAGAAGGACCGTGCGCCCCGCTACGCCTTGGTCAGCGTGCGAGATTCCGGCCCGGGGATCCCGAAGGCGGAGCTCGAACAGATCTTCGACGATTTCTTTCAGGGTCAGGCGCGAAGCGAGGTCACCCCAAGGAGGGGCGTCGGCCTCGGACTGGCGATTTGCCGGGAAATCGTCGCCGCTCACCAGGGCGCCATCTGGGCCCGCAACGCCGAACCCGGTGCCGAGCTGTTCGTGTTGCTGCCTTGCCTCGCGCAGCAGCCCGAGCGCTCCTCTCCCAAACCCCTGCTCACCCGCGCCACATTACCGTCAGGAAACGCAGCATGAAGCTTCAGTCCACGCTTCGGCCCGGGTTCGTCAGCGTGCTCGCGTTCGCCTTACTCAGCGCTTGCGCCGCCAGCCAGAAATCCGCCTGGGCGGGCGACAACTACTACCAGCGCGGGGACTACGCCTCGGCGGTCGTGGCGTACCAAGTGCAGCTGTCAGAGCCTATCGAGCGGGAGGATCGCAGCGGCGCGCTGCTGCGCCTCGGCTTGTCCTATCTGACCCTGGCGACGGCCGAGGCGGACGCCCGCGCGGAGTACGTCTTTCGCCAGCTGATCGCGGCCTTTCCAGACTCAGCGAATGCCCAGAGTGCACGCATCGCGCTGACGCGCCTGAAGCGCGCTCGCCAGAGTGAGGCCACACGAGCGAGCGACGAGGTACGCATCGCGCGCCTACAGCTGGTGCTCGGAGCGTACAAGCGCCAGCTCACCCGCACCCGGGAGCGACTGGCTGCCTACCGGGAAGCGAACAGTGAGGCGAGCAGTGAACGCACCGCCCTCGTGAAGGAAATCGAAGGCCTCAAGCTGAAGGTCAAAGCGCAAGAAGAGCGCATCGAAGGTCTCAGCAAGCAGCTCGACGCGATCAAGCGCATCGACCTGGATCGTCAACCCGACTAGCTCGCCAGAGCTGCGTCGCTTCCCAGACACAAACCCCATAGGCGACGGAAACATGGCTGTAGTAGGTTTGGGGTGAGGGTCGGCGTGGCAGTGTATTCGGGGCAAGTGGGCGCGTGCTTCTGGACGTGCGTGATGGGCGCGTTCTCTGATGACGAGGCGGGGCAGTTTGCTGAGGGCATTCGTCGCCTGGGCGCGCTCACCCGCTCCCAAGACATCGTAGTGCTCGACGTGTGCTACGACATCCCGCTGCCGAAGCCGATGCATCGCAAGCTGATCGCAGACGCCGTCGAGGCGATCCCTGACAAGAGCCATGTGGTCGGGCACGCGCTGGTTTCGAACTCCACGGTGGCCCAGGGCGTGCTCACCGCGATCAACTGGTTCGTCAAGCCAGTCTTTCCCGAGAAGGTATTTCGCGATCCGAGCTCGGGCGTGGCGTGGCTCAGCGCTCAGCTACCCAGTCTGAGCCCGCGGCGCATCCTCGACGCGATGGCTCAGGACGTCCCAGGCTTCGAGCGCCTACGCTGGAAGTAGCGGATGCGTAGCCGCAACACCTCGAGCTCCGGCGGCGGTGACGAGAGCTCGCTCCCTTGCCACACGGCATAGCCAACCGCGTCGCTCAGGTCCCAGAAGTGCAGCTTACCGGCCCAGCTCCAAGGATCCTCCTGGAACACGAGGCCCAGATCATCTGACTCCCACTGGCGGAAGTAGCGCTCGACCAAATCGAGAGCGTCGCGGTTCGCGCGCTGGAAGGTTATGAGGCCCGCCGCGATGGCGTCGAGCATCAAGTCCAGCTGCGGATCCCCCGCACGAAGCTCATCGAGCGCCCGCTTAGTGATCCCCAAGGAACCTCCAGAGCAGCGCCGCAAGGGTCAGCCCCAAGGCGCCACGCCAGATCGCGTGGTGAAGGTGTTGCTTGTACAGGCCCTGCTCCGTGAAGGCGTTCGTCACCGCGCTCGCACTGCCGCGTCGAAGCAACAGCCAATACCCCACGGCAATGAGCGCTCCCAGCCCGCCGACGAACCAGAGCCCCACGAGCGCCCCATCGGCACAGACCCAAGCGACGGCGCCCAACAGGACCAGCAGCTCCGTCGCCTGCCGCGTCACCTCGTTGCCCGCCACGCTCGCTAGGGTGCGCTTGCCCCCGGCGCGGTCGCTCTCTTCGTCAGACAGGCCGCTGGCGAGGGCGCTGCCAAGGCTCAACAGAGCAAAACCCAAGAGCGGCCAGACCCACGGGGACCACCAGCGCCCAGCTTGTAGATAGAAGTTGAAGTACGGCAGCGCGACCCCGACGCCGAGCATCTCCAGCGCTTCACCTCCGCCCCGGTAGTTAAGCCGCAAAGGGGGAAGGCTGTAGGCGACGAACACCAGCAAGCAGCCGAGCGCCGTCCAGCTGAGTCCCGGGCGCGGCGCGCCGAGACGCGCAAGCCACCACTCCCCTGCGATGGCAGAGAGCAAGCCGAGGGCGCCACAACCGAGCCCCGCCCAGAGCAGCGCCCGCGAACTCAAGATCCCATCCGGGATGGTCTTTGGACTACAACCGTGGGGAAACATCTCGCGCTTGATGCGATCGACGCCTTGATCGCCCCAGTCATTCAGGAAGACGATGAACGCCAGGTCGCAGAGCGTGAACAGCACGCCCAAGGCCAAAGCCACCCAGGACACCCGAGGCGCTACCACGACTCCCAGCCCTTGGCCGAGCACGCAGGGGACTAGCAGCTTCGGCCAGCTGCCAGGCTTCAGCGCATAGCGCCAGCGCTGCCACGTGCTCCAGCTCCCGAGGTCCACGGGCTTCTCCTACCCGGAGGACGGCCGCGGCGCACCCCACTTGTGCATGCAGCTCGCTTCGGCTACCCACAGAACATGCTGCGGCGCTGGCTGGTTGGGCTGTTCGCGTTGGTCTGCGTCGTGAGTTGTCATCGCACGGAGCAGCTGACGCCCCGCTCGCTGCTCGAGGCGGCCCGCGCAGACCGCCTCGCAACCTTCAGCCGCTATCGGGAGCGGGTGCTGCAACTCGACGGTGTGGTGGTCGATCGCAGCTGGGAAAAGAGCGGTGGACGGCGCGTTCCCCTCCTGGTGCTGCGCGACTCGACCGAGCCACGCGCGGGGCTCGTGCTCTGCTACTTCGACGAGGGAGATCTCGACCCCGTAGCACAGACGCCGCTGAACACCTTCGTGCGCGTCCGCGGCCAGTTCAAGGAATTCATCCAGGCGAAGGGTGAACTAGCCGCGTTGTTCCACAGCTGCGACTTTCGCGACTAGCCCAGTATCCGCAGGGAACCGCATCGCGGCCTCTTCCAGGGGAACCTTCAGCGCGTTGACCACGTAGCTCACCATGCGGTAGAGCCCGGCCAGCACGACGCACTCCACGAGCTGTTCAGCGTCGAAGTGCCGCGACGCTTCCAGCCACACGTCCTCGGAGACATCGCTCGTCTCGTGGAGCTCGTCGACCAGGGCGACCAAAGCTCGCTCCGCCTCGGAGAAAGCCTCTGCAGGGATGGGCACGCAGGTGAGCTGCGCCAGCTGATCGGAGCCGAGGTTGGCGGCGGCGCCGAAGAACATCGCGTGCACGCCCCACTCGTACTCCGCACCGGCGCGCGCCGTCGCCCGCAGGATCACGATCTCCCGCTGTCGCAGGGAAATACTGCCCGGGTCCAGCAGGCCTCCGCGACGCACGCGTCCGAGCACCCGAGGATTGTGGGCGAGCACCCGAAATAGCTTCAACGGGGGGATGCCGGGTGGCATCAGTCGCCGCAGATCTTCAGCGACAGAGTCCGAGAACGGTTCGGTGAGGGGTTCTATTCGCGGTTGCATGGTGCTCCTTCCGCTACTTTTTCAGTAGCGATCCCCAGATAGCGCTACACTATCCGTAGCGCAAGTCGCCAACCTTTCGACCACGGGGAGAAGGGGCTTGCGGGCGCTCGCTCTACCGGAGCAGCATCCGCTGATGGCGACCCCCAAGCCAGGTCAGCAAGCGCGCGGCTCGAGCAGCGGCCGCCCGGTGATGGTGCTGCTCGACGCCCTTGGCCGGCGCTGGGCGCTGCGCATCTTGTGGGAGCTCCGTGGCGCGCCGCTGAGCTTTCGAGCGCTGCGTAGCGCGTGCGACGACGCATCACCCAGCGTGCTGAATCAACGTCTCACGGAGCTGCGTGAGCTCGCGTTACTCACTTCCACAGATGAGGGATACGCACTCACCGCTGAAGGACAGCGCCTTGGCGTACTGCTGGTCGACCTGGATCGCTTCGCACAACACTGGTCGAAGAAGCTGTGATGTTGCCCAAGCCACTTCGTTCGCTTTTCTTGGGGGTGAGCTGCGCCGCAGCTGCCTGGGCTGGCGGGGCCTGCGACGGGCCGCGTAACCCGAACGGCGCCACGGAGCCTCCGCAAAGCGCGAAGAGCCAACCGGCAGCTCCGCGAGTTGCGGACCACGCCCACAGCGCCTCACCCCCGAATACCGCTGAGGAGCCGCGCGTTGCAGCTGCGCCGGCGCCCCTCGGAGAACACTGGCGGAGTCAGCTTCCGTCTGGCACCCAGCAGCTCGTGCTGGTTCTGAGCGATAGCTGGGAAGCGACGGGCGGCACGCTACGGCGCTACGCCATGGCCGATTCCGCGTGGCAATTTGTCGGCTCCGAGGTCCCGGTGGTTCTCGGAAGATCGGGCCTCGCCTGGGGCCGCGGATTGAATCAACCGGAACCCGAAGGCGCGCAAAAGCGTGAAGGCGACGGCAAGGCGCCAGCTGGTCTCTTTCTGCTCAACAGGAGCTACGGCCACGGGCCAGGCGCAGCGCTGCACACCGGACTCCAGCACACCGGCGTCACGCCGAGCTGGCGCTGCGTGGACGACGTCAAGTCCGCTCACTACGGAGAGCTCCTGGACGGCGCGCTGATCAAACAGGACTGGAACAGCGCCGAGAAGCTCCAGCGCAGCGATCCGCTGTACGAAATCATCGTGCTCGTGGAGCACAACGGGGCGCACCAGCGCGGCGGCGGCAGCTGCATCTTCCTCCACACCTGGCGCTTCCTCGAGGATAAGCCAAGCGTGCCGCGCCCCACGGTGGGCTGTACCGCGATGGCGCGGGACCAATTGCTCACCCTCGTGGAATGGCTGAAGCCAGGCGCCGTGTTGGCGCAGCTGCCCAAGGCTCAAGCGCGCCGAGAGTAGTCAGTCTGCTGCGCTCGGGGCATTTCCGCCCGGCAACGGCACGGTACTCAGAAAATGCTGCAGGTACTCGAGCAACTTCGAGTCCAGCTCGAGCTTGCCTGCTGGAGGCAGCGCCTGAGTCTGGCTGTGGTCCATGCCAGCGATGAAGTGGAGCTCTGCGTCTTGAGTGCTCAGGTCAGCCTTGAGCTGCTGGAACAATTGAGGACTCACGTTGCGGTCCAAGGTGCCTTGGGAGAGGAACAGCGGGACCTTCAGCCGCTTGAGTTCCTGCACGCCGGTCGCGCTACGCTCGCTGTACTCCTTGAGCGCCTTCTGGGTCACCCCTCCCCCAATGCAAACCTGCTCGGGCACGTATTGAGGGCCATTCAGATTGTCGAAGCAGTCCTGCAGCTTCGACCTCTGAAAGAAGACATTCAAGGGACCGAAGTAGTCCCACTGCTGCTTGCGGATGTCCGAGATGCGCTGAAGCTGATCGATCAGCGCCTGGGAGAAGCTCTCGAATAGACCCGAGAGGCTGATCACCGCGGCCACACCTGGCGCTTGGTTGGCGATGAACGGCGCTAGGCCGCCACCCTGGCTCGCACCGAGGACCACCAGCGCGCTCGGGTCGACTTCAGGTCGCGTCTTCAAGTACTTCAGGCCATCGATCGCGTCGGTCTCGAAGTCTTGAAAGCTGAAGCGCTGAGGGTCAAAGCTGCTCGCCCCGTAGCAACGCCCGCAGCTGCGCTTATCGTAGGCCAACACGACGAAGCCTTGGCGAGCGAACCAGTCTGCCAGCGCGTCGAACACCGCGAAGTTGTCCGGCAGCTTCCTCACCAAGTCACCGGGCACCGTGAGATGACGGTCGGCTGGACCACTACCGTGCACGAGCAGCACGGCGGGGCGCCCTCCTCCAATTCCCTGGGGCAACGTGAGCGTGCCCGCGAGCTCCGGCACGCCCTTCTCGGGAATTGACGAGGGATACTTGATCTCTTCCGTCTTCAGCTCCGAGACCGCGATCAGCTCGCACTTCTGCCCAACGCTGCGCTGGTTCAGTCCGCAGGCGCCTGCGGGTAGCGGCTTGCGCCCCGTGCTCGCGTCAAACGCCGGATAGCGGCCCTCCAGCGCTTGCAAATTCGTCGCGCGCAGACTGGTCAACGTGAGCACGACGATCGCGACGCCCGGCACTCCCACAAGCAAGATGGCGAGCCACAGCACCCGACGTCCCTTGCGGCGAGCGTCCTTTTGAGGAGGCGGCGGAGCGGCCACGGGAGAAGCCTCTGGCTCGGGGTTACTCATCGGGTGGCTTGTAGAGCGGTGCTGCAGGTCGCGCAAACGCCGCTTTGCCGCATCAGGCCCGGCCAGCCTCCCGGCACAAAAAAACGGCCCCCCGGAGCGGAGGGCCGTGAGTTTGCCGGCGCCTTGCTCAGCCCATCACGTGCTTCATCGCCTGACCGGCGGCGAGCATCGCGTTCTCAAAGGGCTGCGCCTCGGACAGGTCGTTGATCTTTTCCCAGGCGCTAGCGACGTCTTCCGGCGCGTGCTGCTTGAGGCTGACGCCACCCGCTTCGACGACTGCCACGCGGCTGATGTAGCCGCCGCCGACGGCGTAGGTCTCCCCGGTGCTGGAGCAGCCTTCCGAAGCCAAGTAGGCGACGAGGGGCGACACGTACTCTGGCAGCAACTTCTCGAGCACGTTCGGCGGCATGACGGTCTCGGTCATGCGGCTCTTCGCGATCGGCGCGATGGTGTTGACCTTGATGTCGTACTTCGCGCCTTCGAGCGCCAGCGTCTTGCCCAGGCCGACGATGCCAAGCTTGGCCGCGCTGTAGTTTGCCTGACCGAAGTTGCCATAGAGCCCCGCAGCGCTGGTGGTGTTGATCACGCGACCATACTTGTTGTCGCGCAGGAGACCCCAAGCGGCCTTCGTCACGTTCATGGTGCCGGTGAGGTGCACCTTGAGCACCTTGTCCCAGTCCTCCAGGGTCATCTTCACGAACGACACGTCGCGCAGGATGCCGGCGTTGTTGATGACGATGTCGACCTTGCCGAAGGCGTCCTTCGCGGTCGCAACGATCTTCTCGGCGCCTTCGAAGGTATCAACGCCGTCGTAGCTGGCGACCGCTTCACCGCCCGCCGCTTTGATCTCCTCGACCACCTTGTCCGCCATGTTGTGACCAGACCCGGTGCCGTCGAAGGAGCCGCCGAGGTCGTTGACCACGACCTTCGCACCGCGGCTCGCGAGGAGCATCGCGTGACTGCGGCCCAGGCCGCCTCCAGCGCCAGTAACGATTGCCACGCGGTTGTCGAAACGAATGTCAGCCATGTCTTCTCCTCGGTTTTTAACCCTGGGCGCGAGCGGGTCTCCGCCGCGCAAAATCTGGACGGCCGGACGGTAATTGCAGACAGCCCCCGGCTCAACTGGAGTGTGATTCGAGACTGCGTCAAAAAGCTTTGGAACGCCCCATCTGCCTGAGGCGTACTTCGGATCATGCGAGTACCTGAACTCGAAGGGCTGATCGCACGTCGGATCTTGCTGAACTACCGCGTCGATCCAGCGGTACTCGCGCGATTGCTCCCCTCACCGATGGAGCCGCAGTTGGTGGGCGGACAAGGCGTGGCGGGCATATGCCTGATTCGTCTGGAGCAGCTCCGGCCCTCCTTCGTGGGCTCGGTGCTCCCCAAAGGCCTGACGCTATCAAGCGAGAACGCGGCGCATCGTGTTGCGGTCAGGCTGCACGGTAAGCCAGCGGTGTACGTCTTTCGGCGTGACACGAGCTCCCGCATGAACCACTGGGCGGGCGCTTGTTCCCCGGCGAGCACCACCTCGGACAGTTCGACGTGAGTGATGCTGCGGACCGAGTCAGCTTGGAAATGACAGCAGCAGACGGCGTCCGCATCAAAGTCGACGGCGTCGCGAGCAGCGAGTGGCCGGCGGAGTCCGTGTTCCCCTCTCTGTCAGTCGCTTCAGAGTTCTTCCGTGCGGGGTGCAACGGGTACTCCGTGACGCAAGACTCAGGCAGGCTCGACGGGCTCTGCCTGGACATTCACGATTGGCGCACTGAAGCGCTCAGTGTCACGCAGGCGGCATCGACTCTCTACGACGACCCCAAGCTGTTTCCTCCGGGAAGTATCCAGCTCGATCACGCCCTCTTGATGCGCAACGCTGAGCACAGCTGGCGCGCGCTGGACGATGTCGAGGTGGCTCCCGCGGAGATCGAGTTCCGCGTAGCGGCTCACTCGTAGCGGATATCCAAGATCGTCAGCTCGAGCTCACCCGCTGGGCGCTGCACCACGACGGTGTCGCCGACCTTCTTCTTCAACAGGGCACGGCCGATGGGGGACTGAAAGCTGATGTAGCCGAGGCTCGGCTCCGACTCGTCTGGGCCAACCAAGGTGTACACGCGCTCCTCCCCTTCTTCGTCCTCGACCTTGACGCTGGCTCCAAAGCGCACAGTGTCGAGCAGCGCGCCGGAGGTCTCGACGACCTCGCAGTTGTCCAAGCGTTTCCGCAAGAAACGCACCCGGCGATCGATCTCACGGAGCTTCTTCTTGCCGTAGATGTACTCCGCGTTTTCGGAGCGATCCCCTTGAGCCGCGGCGTCGCTCACCTCTTGAACGATCTTGGGTCGATCGACGTGCATCAAGCGGTTCAGCTCATCGGCGATCTTCTTCGCGCCGGCGGGCGTCAGGTAGTACGTGGGCACCGCCTCCTCGTGGTGCAATCCCCAGCGGAAGTCCAGCACACAAAAGTGCCAGCGCCCTCTCACCGCGCAGGGGAGAGGGCGCATCGTCGCTCAGGCAGAATCACCGTGGCGACAGGCTCCACGGCGGAGTGACGAAACTCAGGGAGTAGCGGCCTCGGCCAGCTCCGGAGCAGCGTCTTGGGTGTCGTCGGAAGCCGACTCGACCTCCGCTGCGGGCATCACGAAGAGCTCACGGGTAGTGAAGCGCGAGCCGTCGAGGAACACCTGGCCTCCAGTGCGGGTCGCCGCGTTGATCACGATCGGCGCGAGCAGGTTGACGGTGGCGGGTAGACCCGAGCGGGCACACAACACCGCGAGCACCGCGAAGTCGCCTTCTTCACCCTCGAGCCCAATCCCCCGAGCCGCGTTGCCAACGGGCACATCGGGATACTCCGGCGCCAAGCCGTGGGCGCTCACCACGGGCAGCGACACGTGCGCCGAGGTGGTCGACTGCAGCCAGCCAATCGCGCTGGAGGTCTTGTGCTGAAGCAGGATGTACTGGGTGTCATCGGGGAAGCCGATGATTCCGGCGGGAAAATTGATCACATCTTCTTCGGAGCACTCGATGGTGCCGAAGCGCTGGCTCTCGATAATCATGAACGCGACTCCTTCGAAAGGCGGGTGACCCGCCGTGGATGAAGCGAACGTTTGCAGCCGGTGTGCCAGTCTCAGTTTGGTCCTGCGACGGGTTTGGGGGTGAGGTCCGCAAGCGGGCAATACAGCCAAAAACAAGGCAATTGGCCCCCTGGGGCAAGACCGACGCGACGCCCCGGCGCCCTTGCCCCACGGATGTCAACGGCTTGACGCTGGGCTCCGAGCGCCGACCGCCTGACACTGTACCGACCCTCGAACGTCAAAACCACGGCGCTTGGCCCCGGCTGCAACGGGCGCGCAGTGTTTCCTCGCGCAAACAACCGGAGCAGCCGCGAGGCACGGTTCCGTCTCCCCGAGCCCCAGGCCCAGCGCACAGGCGCTTGTGTATTGCACTTGCACGAACTGTGAAAAGGCGCCTGGCCACGCCATCCAACCTATGAGAATCACTAGGCTTTAGCTCTGGCACATCGGCTGCAAAAGCCCCTACATGCGTCCTGCTTCCCTGTCGCGCCGCTCCGGTTGGCACCAGCTCCTCAGCGTCACCGCTGCCAGCCTTTGCTTCGGCGGGGTCAGCAGCTTGACCACCCCCGCAGCCGCCGCGCCAGAGCCCCCAACGCCGTCCTTCGGCGCGGCGATTGACGGGTTCGCTGACTACAACTCGCAGTCCACCTGCGACCCCAGCGAGAAGCCCGGGGCGAAGGACTTCCGCAGCCTGATGCTGGCGACGTATCCGGTGAGCAGCAACCTCGGGATCATTCGTGCGTGCAACGTAGGAGGCACCAGCGAGCACAAGGAAGGGCGCGCCTTCGACTGGGGCCTCAACTACAACGACGCAAATCAGCGGGACATCGCGAGCACGGCCATCAACTGGCTATTGAAGACTGATGAGCACGGCAACGCGTGCGCTTTGGCGCGGCGCTTCGGCCTGATGTACTTCATCTGGAACAAGCAGATCTGGGGCAGTTACCGCTCGCCAAACGGCAGCTGCGCGACCGCTGGCTGGAAGGCCTACACCGGGTCCAACCCCCACACCGACCACATCCACCTGAGCTGGGCGTGGCCAGGCGCTCGTCAAGAAACCACCTGGTGGACGTCGCCCCTGCCTTCGAACCAACCGCCGAAGGGCTATCTCGACACCGCGGACTGCGAGTCCGTCGGAGGCTGGAGCCAAGACGTCGACACCGCCGGCAGCCCCAACGACGTGCATCTGTACTTCGACGGGCCGGCGGGAGATGCAGCCGCGACGTCGGTGGCCCTCACCGCAGACCAGTACCGCGAGGATCTATGCGGCGCGCTTGGCTCCTGCGAGCACGCCTACGAAGTCGCCTCACCCCTCAGCCTACATGACGGCCAAGAGCACAGCGTCTACGCTTACGGCATCGACACTTCAGGCGGTGCGAACTCGCAGCTCACGAACAGCCCGAAGAGCTTCCGCTGCGAGCCCAATGTCCCCTCAGGCGTGCTGCGTCACGTGACGAGCCAAGACGTCTTCGCAACCTGGGGCTTCTCCTACTTCTGGGACGTAATGCCGGTCTCCGACGCGGAGCTTCAGAACCACGACCCCGGCGACGACGTCGTGCCCGCACCAGTGCTCGCCAAGTCAGACGACGGGAGCCCCGCCGTCTACCTGATCGATGGCGATGTGAAGCGGCATATCCCAAGCCCAGCGGTCATGGATGCCTGGGGCTTCGACTGGAACAGCATCGAGGTGTGGCAAGCAGCCGACCTCGCAGCCCTAGAGCAAGGACCCGACGTGCGCGCTCGCCCAGTGCTGATCCAGGCCAGCGGCCCTGGGGTTTACTTGCTGGATGACGACTGGGGCGCGCCTCCGGGCACAGGCGGCGGCACCGGGGGCGGCGGCGGAGGGGGCGGCAGCTGGGCTAGTGGCGGCGCCGGAGGCGCTGACGAGACGGGCGGCGTGGCGGGCTCTAACTCAGCGGAGGGCGGCTCGGGCGTTGGCCCCGGTACCAGGGTGCTGAGCGACGACTCTGGATGTTCCTGCTCTACCGCAGGGAAACAGTCTCAAGCGCCGTCAGGCTTGCTCTGGTTCGCGCTCGCTGGAGTGAGCGTCGCGCTGACCCGCCGACGGAGGACACGATGAGCGGCAAGAAGGTGGTGCGCAAGCGAACTGCGGCGGTACCCTCCGAGGACGGCCGCCGCAAGCGCTGGCTCTGGTTGGTGCCGGTGTGCTTGGTCGCGGGGGGCTACTGGCTACTGCGGAGCCCTGAAGCTGCACCGGAGCCCCAGAGCAAAGCCCGCGCGACTGCGCAGCCGACTCAAGCACCAGTCGCACGCCGCGCGGAACCGGCAATTCGCAAGGCGCCGGCTCGAAGCGTTCGTCAGTCGGAGCCAGAGACGGGCGGCGCCGCGACGCGACCCGCGGCAGTGGCAGCGCAGGTACCCCTGGTCACCACGCCCAAGGTGGCGCCACGCACGGCGCAGCTCGACCTGCAGGTGATGCAGGAAGCACAGAAGTACGGCTGGGTGTACACCGACGACAGCGAGACACCGTGTCCGCCGCAGCGGGTGCGCATCGTCTGGGACGTGCCTGGCGATCTCGCAGACTACAACCGTGGCGCCTACTTCGAGCCGCTGGGACCTGCGCCAAGCGAAAGTTCGACTTCAGTCAACGGCCTCTTGCTGTGCGAAGGCTCGAACTTCCTCTACCGCGGCTTCGAGGCCTACTACGATGAGGATCGCGCTCAGTGGCGAGTGTATCCCTTCCCGGTGATCGAGGCAGCGCCTGGCGAGGAATGAGGCGCTAGGACCCGCACAAGAACGCAAGAGGCCCGCGCGTCAGTAGACGTGCGGGCCTCCAGTTGTTGCCTTGTGGAACCAGCTCACTCAGCGGCTTGGTCGTCACCCATGACGTCGTCCTCGATCTCGTCGAGGCCCTGGTCCAGGTCCCCGCCGAGCAGGTCGTCGTCATCTGCGCCTTGGTCATCCATATCCGGTGCTGCGCGATCGCCACGCTTCATGCCGTGGCCCTTGCCCATCATCGCGGGTCCCTTCTCCAGGTTTTCCGCGAGCTTGGTGCGCTGCTCAGGGGTGAGGACGGCGAGGAACTCGTTCATCTGCGCGACGTGCTTCTTCATCATCTCGCCGGCGTCCTTGTGCTTCGGGGACAGGTCGAACTTGCTGGCGTCGAAGCCGTCCTTGGCGAATGCGTCGAGCACGGCGATCACGTTCTTGTGCATGGCCTCGCGCTGCGCCTTCATGTCGTCGGCGCTGGGCATGTCGGCTTTGCCCTTCTCAGCAATCGCGTCGAGCTTCGTCTGTTGGTCCTCGGTCAGCTCGAGGCCGCGCGCCAGCATGCCGAAGCCGCCCTTCATGCCGTGCATGCCCTTCATGCCGTGCATGCCTTTCATGCCCTTCATTCCACGATGCGGGCCCTTCATGTCTCCAGGCGCTGCGGCTTGGTCGCCGTCCTTCGCGCGCTCGGCCCACTTGGCCTGCATCTCTTCCATCTTCTTCTGGCGAGTCTCCATCTCCGCCTTGACCTTGGTCACCAAGGTCGTGCGTTGCTCAGGAGTCAGCACGCCGTATAGGCCGTTCAGGAGCTTCACCTGAGCCGCGGTGCGCGCCTCCTGCTTCTCCTTCATCTTGGCGGTCTGGGCTTCGAACGCCTTCTCGTCGATCTTCCCGGCCTTGGCGGCTTCGATCATCGCGGTCTTCATCGCCCCGCGATCGGCCTTCATGTCGCCCTTGGCTTCCTTCTTCTCTTCTTTCAGCGCGGCGATCTTCGTCTTCTGTTCCTCAGTGAGTTCCAGATCCTTCAGCGCGGTCTTCACCAGCAGCTGCGCTGGACCCTTGTTTCCGCGACCGAACTTGCCGTGACGGCCCTTGCCGAACTTCCCGAAGCCCTTCTTGAGCTTGTCCTTGTCGACCGTCTTCGGTGCCTCGGTGGGCTGGGTGACCTCTTGCTTCTGCTCCGTCGATTCGGGGGCCTGCTCCTCTTGAGAGCAAGCAACGGGGACAAGGGCCAGGGCCAATGCCACGAGGAGCGAGCTGTTCTGGATACGACGCATGTGAGATTTCTCCTTGGCGCCCGCAAAGAGCGGGGTCGCTGTTCGATTGCCGAATCGCGGGCGCAGAGCCCGTGGTGAATGCCGAGTCTCGAGAGGGTGTTAATGGTTTTTTTGGGGTGGGTGAGGCTGCCGTAGGGCCGACTCAACACCGCTCTCGAGACTCGTAGGGTGTGACGCAGGCACTCAAAGGCTCCCTACGCCCCACAGCAAAAACAAACGAGCCTTGGGGCGTTTGACCCCCTGTGATGGGGAGCGAACCGCAGCGGACGCACCGGGGCAAGCCTAGACGGTGACAAAACGTCGACACTCAAAGGAGGAGCTGAGCGCCAACGGGATGACGCCCTCAGCGACCGACCACCGCGCCTCACCCCCAAAAAAGCCCGCGCCTTTCGCGGATGACTGGTCGGGCTGACGGGGCGAGCCGTGGCACGGGTCTCGCAAACCTGGCCGCGTGAGTTCCGCCGTCGCCGATAGCAAGAAGGGATCGCCCAACGATCTGACGGTTCCGATCGGCGTGGTGGGGATCATCATGATGATGGTGCTGCCCATGCCGCCGTTTCTGGTGGATGTGCTGCTCGCCGTCAGCATGGCGCTGGCCATCGGCGTGTTTCTGATCGGCCTGTTCATGGAGAAGCCGCTGGAGTTCAGCGCCTTTCCTGCGGTCGTCTTGGTCGCGACGCTGCTCCGGCTGTCAGTCAACATCGCGACGACGCGTTTGATCTTGCTCCACGGCGCTGAAGGTCAGGACGCCGCCGGACAGGTCATCATGACCTTCGGCAACTTCGTGGTCGGCGGCAACGTCGTCGTCGGCCTCGTCGTGTTCTTGATCCTGGTGGTGATCAACTTCGTCGTGGTCACCAAAGGTTCAGGACGCGTCGCTGAAGTGGCTGCGCGCTTCGCCCTCGACGGCATGCCCGGTAAGCAGATGGCGATCGACGCCGATCTCAACGCCGGCCAAATTTCACCTGAGCAAGCGCGGACGCGGCGAGGAGAACTCGAGCGCGAAGCGGACTTCTTCGGCGCCATGGACGGTGCGAGCAAGTTCGTCAAAGGCGATGCGATCGCTGGGCTCTTGATCACGGCGATCAACCTGGTGGCGGGGCTCGCGCTGGGTGTTGCCGCGGGGATGAACATCGGCGACGCCGCAAGGACCTTCTCCATTCTCTCGGTCGGTGACGCGCTGGTCTCTCAGATGCCGGCGTTGTTGATGAGCACCGCGAGCGGCGTCGTCGTCACGCGCTCCGCAACCGGCGAACAGCTCGGCCGGGCGTTGAGTGGCCAGCTCCTCGGGAGCCGCAAGGCCGTCGCCGCGACCGGCGGGATGATGGCGGTGATGGCCTTGGTGCCCGGAATGCCCGCCGTGCCGTTCCTGGCGATCGCCGCGGCGCTTGGCTGGACCGCGTACCAACGCGGAAAGAAGGAAGAAGCGCTCGAACTCGCCCCTCCACCTGAAGTCGTGGAGAAGCCCAAGAGCCCAACTGAAGAGCTCGAGGAGGCGTTGCCCCTCGACGTGATGGCGCTCGAGGTCGGCTACGAGCTGATCCACGCGGTAGATCCCAAGTCTGGCGGCAACCTGGTGGACCGCATCTCCGGGCTGCGCAAGCAGCTCGCCCTGGATCTGGGCGTGGTGATTCCGCCGGTCCACATTCGAGACAATCTGCAGCTCGAGCCGAGCACGTACCGCATGATGCTCCTGGGAACCGAGCTGGCAAAGGGCAACCTGCGCGCAGGCCGGCTGCTCGCTCTGGATCCGAGCGGTACCGCCCCACCCATCGACGGCGAAGCAACGCGCGATCCCGCGTTCGGCACTCCAGCGCGCTGGATCCCTTCGCGCGAGCGGGAGCTGGCGGAGGCACTGGGCTACGCCGTCGTCGACCACACGACGGTGATCGCCACTCACTTGGCGGAAGTCGCGCGTAGCTCGGCTCACCAAATCCTCGGTCGCGCAGAGCTCCAACACCTGTTCGACGTGTTCTCCAAGGGCAACCCGAAGCTGGTCGACGACTTGGTACCGAACTTGCTGACGTTCGGTGAGGTGCTCAAGGTGATGCGCAATCTCGTCAAGGAACAAGTCTCGATTCGCGACCTCAGGACCATCCTCGAGGCGCTGATCGAGATAGCGCCAAGCACCCGAGACACCGAGCAGCTGACGGAGATGGTGCGTCAACGCCTGTCGCGTCAAATCACCGCCGCTCATACCGACAACGAAGGACACCTCGCGACCCTGGTGCTCGACGCCCAGGTGGAGGAGATGTTCCGCCGTTCCCTCCAGGAAATAGCCGCGGGCACCGGTGGCGCCCTCGACCCGGAGATGGCTCGCCGCCTCGGCGACCAGCTCGCCTCCGCGGTGCAACGCATGGAAAACACCGGCCGCAGGCCGTGCGTCATCACCAGCCCTGACCTGAGGCGCTACGTGCGCGCCTTCGCCGAGCGGCGCTGCCCTCAACTCGGAGTGCTCTCCTTCCGCGAGCTCGAGCCAGGCGCCGCCATCCGTCCCATCGAAACCGTGTCCTTCAACGCGGCCCCCCGCGCGAGCGCTTGAGCTCGCCCCCTCTGACCCAGGAACTCCGCCATGACCCAGCAAGTCTTTCGAGGAAACGATGTTCGCGAAGCCCTCGCCCACGTGCGCGCCGCACTGGGAGCTGACGCCGTCATCGAATCCACGCGGCAAGTGTCAAGCGGTGGTCGCGGTGGCTATGTCGAAGTGACCGCAGGCCCTGGCCAGAACTCCCGCGCCAAGCCCTTCACCCCTGAGCTACAAGAACAGTCAGCGCCAAAGCGCAGCGTTCGGCGCTGGAACATGCCGAAGACTCCCCGTCGCGGGAGCGAGCGCGAGGCGCCCTCTGCGTTGCGCAACATGGCTCCCGCGGAGATCGAACGAGAGCTGCTGGAGCTGCGCGCAATGCTCGAAGAGATCAACGCGTCGCGTCCGCCAAAGGAGCGGGTGCAGCAGCTGCTCCACAGCATCGGCATCGAGGGCAAGCTCAGCCAGGAGCTCGCTCGCGGCGCCGGCCGCGTCGCCAAGGACGAAGCGGCGCTCAAGCGCTGGCTGAGGAAACGCATCGGCGAGCGCCTGCTGCTGCTGCCGAACCTGCTAAACCGCCCGGGGCGTCAGGTGCTCACGGTGGTGGGTCCGACGGGAGTAGGCAAGACGACCACCCTGGCGAAGCTGGCAGCTCAGGCGAAGCTTGACCTCGGGCGCTCGGTCGCGGTGCTGACGCTAGATACTTTCCGCGTCGGCGCCGTGGAGCAATGGCGCCGCTACGCACAACTCCTGGGGATCGAGCTCGAGGTGATCAAGCGACACGACGACTTCGCGGAAGCCATCGCTCGTACCCGCGCGGAAGTAATCCTCGTCGACACCCCCGGGCGCACCCCGAATGACTACGGTCCCACGGCGCTCCTCTCCCGCTGCCTGCAGAGCTGCTCAATCACCCAGGAGACGCTGCTGGTGCTGCCAGGCTGGATGCGCGCCCGCGACGTCGAACGCATCAAGCGCCAGTACGAGGACCCGGGCGTCAGCGCCCTGGTGATCTCGAAGGTGGACGAGTGCGAGCAGCTGGGTGGTGTGCTCCACGCCGCCATGCCCAGTGGCCTGCCCATCGCCTTCGTCTGCGACGGACCGCGGGTCCCCGAGGACATCCACAACCCCGAGCTCGACTCCCTCTTGGAGGCGATCCTTCCGGAGGCATCATGAACAACGAGCCCCAACTCGGCACCGGGTCAGAGAGCCCGAGCGCCCTAGCTACATCAGTCCGCGCACAACGCGAAGTCTACGACCGTTACCTCCCGGTAGTGCGCCGCATCGCGATGCGCACCGTGCGCACGCTGCCCTCCTCCATCACCATCGACGACGTGATCAGCGCTGGTTGGATGGGCATGGTGGAGGCTCTTGGGCGCCGCACCGAGGACATGACTGACGACCACTTCGAGGCCTATGCGTCGTATCGAGTGCGCGGCGCCATCCTCGACTACCTGCGCATGCTCGACCCGATGAGCCGCAAGATGCGCGGCGCGTCGCGGAAGATCACCCAGGCCGTGTCGGAGCTGACCGCGCGCCTGGGTCGCGCGCCAGCGGAAGACGAAGTGGCTGCGGAGCTCGGGCTTCCCCTCGAAGAGTACCAAGACCTGCTGGGTCAAATCGGCGAAGCAGGCTTCGCACGGCTCGAGCTCACGGACATCGCGGAGCCCGACACCCATGAAGCGTCTCCTGAGACGCAAGCCGCCAAACAAGAAATCATTGGCGCCGTCGCAAACGCCATCGACGAGCTACCGGAGCGCTTGCAGATGGTGCTCGCGCTCTACTACCAAGAGGACTGCAGCTTCCGCGAGATCGGCGAAGTGCTGGGCGTGACCGAGAGCCGCGTGTGCCAGCTGCACACCGAAGCCGTGCACTTGATCCGCGCGGTACTGGACGGCAAGCCAATGCGCAAGCGCGCACGGCGGCGAAACGGCGCGCCCAAAGCCAGGCGCTGAGCCGCCTTCACTTCTGCAGGGGAACCACCTCTTCGAGCACGCCCACCTTGGGCACGCCGTCGAGGATGATGACGCGCTGCTTGGCGTGCAGGTCTAGCTTGCCGTCGCCGTCGAAGTCGCACTTGGCGCTCGCGTAGCCCCGGGTGTCCTCCTCCCGCGTCCACTCATACTGGCACTTCTGCGGGGAGCTCAGGCGGAAGCCGATGGGTGCCCACGCCTCCCAGTCCGCGGGCGTGCTCGTGTACGCCTTGCCCTTCACGTCGTCCGCGTTGGCGGGAACCGGCTTCGCGTTGTCGGGCAGCTTCTTGCTGCTGCCTTGGTCATCATCCGTCGGGAGCGTGTCGCTCGCCGCAGGTTCCTTCAACGCGGCCGCCATCACGCCACGAGTGATGCCGATCAAGTGGGCCTTCGCTTCAGCGCCCGCAAGCGTTTTCTCCATGACGGCTGCGGAGTCCAGTGGTGCTGCGGAGCTAGTCGCCGAGCTCGCCGCGCTTGGCGCTTCCTGCTCGTCACAGGCGCTCAGCAGCAGGACCGGCACGACGCAGAGCAAATACGGCTTGGAAAACATGGCACATCCTCCGGAATCACGGGGCGCTGCGTCAAGCGCGCCGCCTGATTTTGCATGAGCAGCAGCAGGGGCTAGAGTGCCCGACATGCGTTGGTTGCGAAGCTCGCTTGCGGCATGCGCGCTGATTGGATTCGTCGTCGCGCAGACGTCGTCGGCTGCGGCGGGCGACGACGAGAAGCCGAAGGCCAGCGCGAAAGCCGCTGCAGCCTTCCTGCTCGGGATCCGCGGGGATGATCTACGCTACCTGTGCAGCAACAACTGCGGCGCCATCCGTAACGCCGACGCCCGCTATTTCTGCAGCAAGAACTGCGGAGCCATTCGCAACGACGACGTGCGCTACCTGTGTGGCGGCAACTGCGGCGCCATCCGCAACGACGACGCCCGCTACGCCTGCAGTGGCAACTGCGGAGCCATCCGCAACGACGACGCCCGCTACGCCTGCAGCGGCAACTGCGGAGCCATCCGCGAAGCCGACCTGCGCTACCTGTGCAGCGGCAACTGCGGCGCGATCTAGGTCAGCTCACGGCTCGGTTCGCGAGTGCTTTTCAAGCCAGTGAACGTCCACCAGGTCCTGCTCACGTCCTGCGGCTCGCTTGTTCTGAATAAGGAGCGCCCGCGAGAGCACGAACGCCTCTTGATCTTCAAGAGACTAACACACAACGGACCCGCTGCACTCTAGCTCCAGCGCACAGGGTTTCCGCTGTCGACCGACGCTTGGAGGACGATACGCAGCGGCTCCAGCAGGTGAGTAAACTCAGCCGCACGACGGATCACGACCACGTAGCGTTCGTCTTCGCCGACACGCTCGGCACCCGGCCGCAACACTTGGCGCGCCCCCGAGCGTTGCCGGAAATAGACGCCCTCCACATCCGTGCCGACCTCCCACCTGCCGTTCTCCCAGCTGCCATGTCCGTCGCCGTTTGCAACGAGGAACGCAACCACTCGGAAGTGGTCTTCCTGGTCGAGCACTTCCACCAGCTCGCCGTGAAAGGTTCGCTCGAAAGAATCTAGTTCCGCAAGGCAATACTCAGCGTCACCGACGGCTACCAGACCAGAATTCTCGGTCGGCAGGACCGACAACAATCGAGGGGTGCGCTCTGGCATAGCATGCAGGAGCCGATGAAAAGCGTTGACCCAGCTCCAGTTCGAGATCCACTCGAAGGCGAGCATCATTTCGCCATGCTCACAGGCCTTCGGCAGCCAACGCTCGAACTCCGACTCTTCCTCCGGCGTTCGTTGCCCCTGAAGCGCTGGAAACCCTGACTCCTCATCGATGCAAATCGGGAACGGCGGCTTGGAGTACCTTCCCTCCTCGAAACAGCGACAGCGCACGGAAGCGTCCAAGCCCATGGTGCGCACGAGTCTAGCCGATACGCATCCCCGCGCTACGGCCCGCTGGTGCCCGGCGCCCCACGCTTCGGCCCCACGCGGCGCACGAAGCGCCCAGCTTGAAAGCGATACACGCCGCGCGCCGCACAGGCGGCGCGTATCAGTTTCAAATCGAAGCTGCCCCAGGCTTTGCTTGCGCTGCGTTCGACCTCGCGGGCGCTCGCGATCGCGGGGTCGCAGCCGTTGTACCCATCGCGGTCATCCACGATCAGGCTGGAGCCCTCAGCGTAGGTGAGCGCGAGCTCCAGCAGAGGTGGCTGGAGCGGCTCCTCTACATCCATCGACTGGATAGTGGTGGTGAGCTTGAGTGCGACGGTCGGCTTCGCCTTCGCAACGGAGACAAGCACGCGCTGATAGGTTACGCGGGTCATGTCCTTCTGGTCGACCAAGCGCAAGACGCGACAATCGAGCAGCTCCTGCGTGCCCACCACGACGCCCTCACACGTGTAATCCTCTGCTGGTTCCACGCGGATAAGGTTCCTAACGAATGCAGCAGCGGTCGGGGCAGGCACTTCATGGGCGACGAGCCAGTCCTCCGGCTGGAGGCCCTGAGCATTGGCGGTTTGGCTGGCTCCTCTACTGGCTCCTCTACCGGCTCTGCTGACAGTTCGGGCGCATCGGGCTTTGGCGGGTCGGGCTCGGGCAGGTGAGCAACCGGCACAACCGGCGGCTCCGAAGGCGGCGCTTGAGCTTCCGGCACGGGCGAGCAACCACCGAGCAGTATGAGCAACACCAGTCGAGATCCCGACGGCAATTCCACAGAGTGAGGCTATCACGAGGGCGCGCCTGCGGACGCGCCCTTGTGGTCTCTAGGGCTAGCGGTGCACGAGGCGATACAACACCCGCACGACTCGGTCGTAGCGCTCGACGACGACCGACGCCTGCCCCTCGCTCAAGTGGCCCCAACACAGCGCCGCACGCACGCCAACGCGCACCTCGTTGGCGCTGCCCATGGCAGTGAAATAGCGTGCCTTGCTGGTACCGGGGTCGTTGTATGCCCCTTCGCCAATGTTGAGCACGACGCTGTTTGCAGCGTCCGTGATCTGCTTCGCGAGCGGGCGGTCGTGCCGCTTGATGCGCGCAACAACGGGCCGCAGCTGAGAGATCCCATCGAGGGCAAGGTCAAGAACTTGAAGACTCATTGGTTTGGCTCCTTTCAGGAGGCCCCGAGGCGGGGCTCACCCCGAGCCCCCGCCGAGAGGCCGAGCAATGGCCCCGAGGCGGGGCTCACCCCGAGCCGAGAGGCCTTTCGTAGGCCCCCGAGGCGGGGCTCACCCCGAGCCCCCGCCGAGAGGCCGAGCAAAAACCCGCGAAGCCGACAAACCAAAACCCGAAAAGCCCCAACCCCATCCCGCAGGCGCCAGTGCCAGCCCCCGCTGGCACGCGCCTGCCCACCACTACCCCACGGAAACAAAACAATCCGATCCCGATCCCGATCCCGATCCCGATCCCGATCCCGATCCCGATCCCGATCCCGATCCCGATCCCGATCCCGATCCCGATCCCGATCCCCGGATCCGATCCCGATCCCCGATCCTGATCCCGAAGAGCCAGAGCCAGAGCCAGAGCCAGAGCCGAAACCGAAACCGAAACCGAAACCGAAAACCGAAGTCCCCGAAAAACCCGCCCCTACCCCCGAACCCGCCGCCCCGCCTGCGCCTTCATGCGGTAGACCAACGCCAACACTTCCGCGACGGCCGCGTACATCTCCGGCGGGATGTGCCTCCCGACTTTGACTTTTGACGCAAGACCTCGCGCGAGGGGCACGTTGGTGATGATGGGTACTTGGTGCTCTTTGGCTAGCTCGCGGATGTAGAGCGCGATGTCGTCGTAGCCTTTGGCGGCGACGATGGGCGCTCCTTCATCCGCGCGGTAGCGGATGGCGACGGAGACGTGAGTCGGGTTGGCAAGGATCACGTCGGCTTCTTTTACTGCCTGGACCATGCCGTGTTTGGCCATCTCCCGTGCGCGCTGCCTCTGCCGTGCGCGCACTTTGGGGTCGCCTTCCTGCTGGTGGTGCTCTTCTTTTAGCTCCTGCCGGCTCATTTTTAGCTGGTTTTCGTGCTTGAACCAGTTCTGTCCGTAGTCGAGGGCGGCGAGGATCGCGAGCGCCATGCTGCCTCTGACCGCGAGGGTCATCACGGAGTCACCGACCTGTAGGACGGCGCCTTCGAGGGCCGCTCGACTGGTGCGGATCAGGAGCGGCAAAGCGTCGACGACGGTGGTGTAGACGACGACGGCCAACGCACCGACGCGCCCGAGCTGGAGCACGATGTTGACTAGCGCCGCCTTGGGCGAGAGCATCTGCGTGATCTTGCTGATGGGATCGAGGCGCTCCCACTTCGGCTCCAAGAGCTCGAAGCGTGGGTTCAAGCCTGCTTCGGCGAAGCCCATCGCTGTGCCTCCGATCATCGCCGCGAGTAGCACGGGCATGACGATCGCGGCGATGGTCATCATCAGGCGTTGCCCGACCACGGCCACGTCTCCGTGCACTAGCTCGAAGGGCTCGGAGAAGGAGCGCTGGGCGAAGGTTACCAGGCGTTCGCCCATCAGCGTGCCGGTGAAGGAGATGGTTCCGAGCGCGGCGAAGGTCGCGACGGTTGGCCCAGAGTCTTTTGCGCGTGGGAACTGTCCGTCTTCCCGCGCCTTGCGACGTTTCTCTGGTGTCGGTTCTTCTGTTTTCTCGCTGTCGTCGCTGTCCGACATGGATCAGCTCCCGAGCGCAGAATCGTGGCCGCCAAGCTGTTGATTGGCAGGGTGTGCGAACACCCTGCTAAGGGCTCAGCTCAACGAGCAAGCTCTCGATCCGAGAGCCGACACGACCGGTCTCATTCACGATCAACACCCCCAAGTCAGGGAGCGCAGTGAGCAGCACGAGGGCCCCCACCGCGAGCGTCACGGCGAAGCCGACGCTGAAGATCTGCATGGCTGGCGCGGCTCGGGAGACGAATCCGAGTGCCAGCTGGACCATGAACAGCACCGCCAAGACCGGCAAAGCGAAGCGCACGCCGGTGACCAACACCAAGTTGGATAGCTCTAGAAATCGCGGAAACAGCGCCCCGGGGTCGACCAGCGTTCCCGCAGGGATCGCTTGAAAGCTTGCGAGGAGCGCCGCGATCATCACGCGATGCGCGCCGACCATCAGGGCAATGAGCAGCGCGAAGTAGCGAAACATGGTGGTGACCACGCTCACCTGGGTGTGGCTCGTGGGGTCGAGCACCTGCGCCATGCCGAAGCCCATCGATGGGCTCACGATGTCGCCCAGCACCTCTACGGTCGCAATCGTGAACAGCACCACCAGTCCCATGGCTCCCCCGATCAAGAGCTCACTTCCAATCCCGAGTGCCATGCCGACCGGCGTGTTTATTGCGTCAGGCACGCCTGCGTAGCCGTGGGCGACGAACGCGAGGAGCATCGCCAGCCCGGCCTTGACCCGCTTGGGTGCGTTCACCCACGGGATGGGCGCGATCATGATCAGCCCGGTGACCCTGGCTATCTCGAGACAGTACGTCGCGGTCTCGTTGCGAAGCCAGGCGTCGAAGTCCATGCTGCCTCAGCGCACGACGTTGGAAATCGAGCTGATGCTGCGCTGGGTGTAGTCGACTAGCGAGCGCATCGTCCACGACCCAAGAACGATTAGCATCACGCCCACGGCAACCAGCTTGCTCACGAAGCTGATGCTCGCCTCGTTGACCTGAGTCGCCGCTTGTAGCACGCCGACGATCAGACCAACGACCAACGCGACGAGCAGCAGTGGTCCTGCCGCCTTGGCGGTCATCAACATCGCGTTCTGGATCAGTTCAATTGCGCTGTCAGTCGTCATATCCGTTTTCCCATTTCCGCGAGGCTTCAAGCGAAGCTACGCAGCAGCGATCCCGCAACCAGATTCCAACCATCAACCAGCACGAACAGGAGCAGCTTCATGGGCAAGCTCAAGGTGGTCGGCGGAACCATCATCATGCCCATGCTCATCAGGAGCGACGCGACCGCGATATCAACCACCAGGAAGGGCAGGAGCACCATCACGCCCATCTGAAAGGCCGTGGTGAGCTCACTGATGACGAACGCGGGAACCGCCAGCTTCAACGGGACATCGTCCGGCGTGGCGGGTAGCGGCTCAGCCGCGGCGTCATAGAACAGGCGCAGATCTTCTTCGCGCGTCTGGCGCAGCATGAAGCGCTTGAGCGGAACGCTCGCCGCGTCGAGAGCCTGAACCTCCGTGATGTCTCCACGCTGGTACGGGTCGAGGCCCACCGTCTTCATTTCACTGAAGGTGGGCGCCATGGTGAAGAACGTCAGGAACAGCGAGAGTCCGATGATCACCTGGCTCGGCGGTGTCTGCTGCGCGCCGATGCCTTGACGGACGAAGCCCAGCACCACCACGGTGCGGACGAAGCTCGTCATCGTGAGGATGGCCGCGGGCAGCAACGCCAGCAGGGTCAAGATCAGGAGGATCTTGAGTGAAGGCGCGAGGGACTGCGTCCCCTCGAAGAGTGGGCTGAGCGGGCTCACGCCGACCTCCGACGCTTCAAGAGCCCCGCCACCTGGCCTTCGACTTCGTCTTCTTCCTCTTCGAGGAGCTGACGCAGCATCTCCCGACGCGCGGCCTTGGAGCGCGCCTCATTGTCTCGATCTTCACGTGGAGCTGGCAGCGTGGTGGCTACCTTCGAGTAGACCACGTCTTGGGTCTCGCGAGCGATGATCGCGGCGGCGGCGTCCCCTTCACGCATGTCGCTTGGGGTGCGCCCACTCAGGAAAGACTTGAGCACCCCACGGAAATTCGTCTCCCCGGGGATCTCAACCGGGGCCAACTCGTCTCGAGCCTCCGGCGCCGCTTCGGGAGCCTCCTCGGTGGCGTACAGCGACTCATCGTCCAGCCAGGCGAGACGCTTGACGTTGCTCTCGGTCACGCCGAGCAGCAGACGGCGGCCGGCGACGCGCGCCACCACGACTTGGGCTTTCGGTCCTACCTTGGCCGTATGAAGCACCTCGAGCTCGCTCTGCTTGGTCAAGGCTGGGCGGCGACGGCGCTTCACGTAGATGGCAGCGCCGCCAAGCACCATGACGAAGACCAACGCAAAGACTCCTCGCCAGCTGCTGGTTTGGGGCTTCGTGTACTCCGCTGGGCTCTCGGGCTTGGCTTTGCGAACGATCCAGTCGGGAGTCGGTTGCTTTTCCCCGCTTGCGCTGGCGGTATCCGGAGCTGGCTCAGCCGGGGCAGCGGGGGGCTCTGCGGGAGCAGACGGCGGCCCCATCTGCGCAGCCTCCACGGGCGCCTCGTCACTCTGTGCGGCGACGTAGGGCGAGACCAAGAGCACGCTCAGCGCGCCTAACCCCCTAATCCCCAGGGAACCGCGAATGCGCTTCATCAGAGGCCCCCGGTGACGACCTCGTCACCCACTAGCACCTCGGTCAAACGCACTCCGTAGCGCTCCCCGACCACCACCGCTTCCCCCCGGGCGATTAGGCGATCGTTGACGTAGATATCGAGCGGCTCGCCGTTCGCCTTCTCGAGCTCCAAGACGGAGCCTGGCCCGAGGCGCAGGATCTCGCCGATCTTCATCGACTTGCGTCCGATCTCCACGGTGACCTGCACCGGGACGTCCATCACGAAGCCCAGCGAGTCGAGCCCGGTGATGGGTTGGATGCTCGCGCCAGCGGGAGAGCTCGGGCTCACCGAGGCGCCGATACCGAGGCGCGGGTCGAGGCCCGGAGCGGGGGGGATTGAATCGAGGGGGTCGCTCATACCCTCTCCTATTCAACCTACGTGCCACTTGATCAGTCCCCCAATACGCATTTTCACGGGCTTTTGGGGGTGAGGCACGTTGTCTCCCGACGCCCGGCTGACGAGAGCGTCAACGGGCCAACGCTGCTCTCACTTCGCGCTGCGCGGCGCGCGTCCGCGCACTTCTACCGACAGCTGACCACGACTGATGACGGGTGAGCCCTCGAGCTTCAACAGGCCGCCGACACGGATCGGCACGGGATCATCCGTCGCGGTAGGCAGCCGCAAGATCTCGCCCGGTTGGAGGCGCAGGATGCGACGCAGGCCCAGCGTGGTCCGACCGAGCTCGGCGACCACGTTCAGCGAGACATCGATCAGCGCCTCGGCCATTCGCGGATCCCCTGGGGCCTGAGGCTCCCCCGTGTGCTCGCGGGCGGCGGCTTCCAGAGACTCCGCGCTGAGCGCGAGGATCGCCTTTGGATGGCCGATGACACCCTGAAACTCAACCTCGACCTGAAGGCCGTCGGACGATGGTCCCGGGATGGGTTCTCCGTGCGGAATTGCGTGAAAGGACACCGTGTGCAGCTCGATGCCCACGATCTGTGAGACGGCGCGCGCGAAATCGTCAGCCAAGTTCCGGGCAATCCGTCCTACCAAGGCGCGCTGCGCCAGGGTCAGCTCCGTGGGGAGCTGGAGCGGCTCCGCCGGCTGCTCCTCGTCGACCGCCGCGTTCCCTCCCAGACTGCCATCCAGCACCATTCCGACGGCGTCGGTCTCCAAGAAGAGCCGGCCCCACGCCGGCGTGTCGTCGCCGTCGAGCACCACCATGAAGACCGGCCCACGATCGCTCAGGTTGAGCTCCTTGCCGCCTTCGAAGATGCTCACTGCCCCCGTCACCATGCGCGCGCGCTGGCGCACCAAGAACGGCAGCGTGCGCCGCGCGCCTACGCAGAAGCCACCCGCGATCTTCGTCATCGCGAACATCGCCGAGCGCAGGTGTCGTTCGCGCCCTGTTAGATCCAGCGGTTTGATCTTGGGCGCGCCGCGTCGCAGGGACGCTCCAAGATCTTCGAGCCCCAGTGAGGGGCGGGCCTCTGCGTCAGCCGACGGGGAGGCGAGCTTCGAAACAGCGTCGGTCATTGAGCCACGTAGTCGGTGATGACGATCTTCTCGACGCGCTTCTTGCCTAGGGCCTTGATCATGACCTCACTCAGCCCTTTGCGAATTTCTTCGAACTTCTTGGGGTTGATCGCGTCTTCCCATTTCAGCTGGCGGAGGTAGACGATCGCCGCCTCGCGACCCCGAGGAGAGTAGAGTTCGAACTCCTTCTCCTGCATTTCCGCAGGGAGTTCTGCGGTCACGGCGAGCTTCAAATGGTGGACGTCGCCGGAGGGATCGTGAAAATCGATCACGATCGGGTTGAAGTTGGAGATGACGGCGACTTTGCCCGAGTACGGGTTACTGTCGTCCTCCTCCTCCTCCTTGGGAGGAGCGGGGGGAGGAGCCGCAGCGGGCGGAGGCCCCATGAGTCGGGTGCCAGCGATCGCGCCACCCGCACCGCCAGCGGTCACCAAGAGCACCCCCAATATCCCGAGGATGATCTTGCCTTTGCCGCCCTTCTTCGGCTCAAGAGCTTCGCCGTCCTGAGCCTTCGCTTCCGCCTTTTCGTCAGCCACGTCACATACCTCTGAGAGAGGAAACGGCAGGCGGCGACAAAACCTGAGTCACCGCCTCACCTGCTAGCGCTTGATGTTGATCAGCTCCTGCAGCATGTCGTCCGCAGTCGTGATGGTCTTGGAGTTCGCCGAGAACGAGCGCTGATGCTGGATCAGCCCAACGAACTCCTCTGCGAGGTCGACGTTCGAGCCCTCCAAGGCGCCGGCCGAGATCGCTCCACGGCCACCAGAACCTGCGGTGCCCATCGCCGCCACACCCGAGTCCCGAGTCTCGATCCACAGCGACTGCCCGGCGCGGCCGAGGCCATCGTTCGAGCGGAACTTGGCCACCGCGAGCTGCCCTAGCGGGAGCTTCTGTCCATTGGTGTAGAGCCCCATCACCACGCCTTGACCATCCACGGCCACACCGGCGAAGTCGCCAGTGGAGTAGCCGTCTTGGCTCTGAGCGGAGACGTTGGAAGGCGCGGAAAACTGCGTGGTTCCACCGAGGCCGGTGCCACCCTCGTTCAAGGACTCGCCGTAGTTGAAGGCCAAGGCCTGGCCAGGCGTCGCGCCGACGAAGTCTACGGTCAAGCCGGGATCCGTGTCGTCCACCAGCTCGCCCGCGGTGTTGAACTGCAGGGAGCCGCTGCCCACCTCGAAGTTCGTACCTGGAGTACCGGCCGTCACCTCGTCACCCGACGCGATCACGTGATAGTCCCAGGCGCCGGCCGCCGTCTTGCGGAAGTACACGTCCATCGCGTGTCCGTTCCCCAGGGAATCGTAGACCGTGATCGACGTGGAGAAGTTCGAGGTATTTGCCGGATCTTGAGGATCCCAAGCCGTGGTGAGCACGGTCTCGTCGGAGTCGAGCTGCACCGTCATGTCAATCATGCTGCTAGCCTTGGGGGCGAGAGCAGAGGTGGGCACTTGCAGCGCGCTCACGTTGGCCTTGAAGGAACCATCAGGGTTTGCCGCATAGCCCTGGAGCTGGAGACCTTGAGGATTGACCAGCATACCGTCGCGATCGATGTTGAACTGGCCCGCGCGGGTGTAGAAGTTGCCGCTCACCCCTTCGACGGTGCCCTTCACCACGAAGAAGCCGTCACCGTTCAGCGCGAGGTCCGTAGAGACCCCAGTGCTCGCAAGCGTGCCTTGGGTGAACATCTGTTGGACGTCACCGATCTTCACGCCAGAACCTGGCAGCGCCGTTGACGAACCGGCGAGGATCGAGTGCCCCAGCACGTCTTGAAAGACCGCGCGCTGGCTCTTGAATCCAACCGTGTTGACGTTGGCGATGTTGTCGCCCACCACGCCCAGCGCTTCGCCTTCGGCGCGCATACCGGACACACCCGCGTACATTGCTCTCAGTACCATCGTTGTTCTCCTACTTGGCTGCGCCCGAGGAGCCGCCGGGATCCTCGTTCACTTTGATCAGATCCGATGCAGGCACCTCGACCCCTGTGTCGAGCTGCAGCACCGGGTAACCTTGTTCGAAGGACACCGCCTCGACGGTGCCCGTTGTCTCTTGAGTCACGCCCACTGCGTCCCCCGCTTCAGTCTGAGCGTCGACGCTGATGGTGTAGACACCCTGGGGCACGCGGTTTCCAGCGTCGTCCAGGCCGTCCCACGCAACCGACTGCTTGCCAGCGTTGCGAGCGCCAACGTCTAGCGTGCGCACGACATTGCCCGAAGCGTCGCGGATCGTGACGTGCGTTTCCGCGGAGTTCCCCGCCAAGTCGAATCCGACGTTGGTACTCCCGCTGCCGTTGTACGGCATCGTGGACCCGCGCACGGTGACTTGCTTGCCCACCAGCCCGATGGCCTCGGTGTTCGCGAGACCGCGAGTCTGGGTCGCTAGCAGATCCAGGCGATCGTTGATGCCCATCGACTGTTCGAGGGAGCTGAACTGCGCCAGCTGGGCCACGAACTCGGAGTTGTCCTGGGGCTCGAGGGGATCCTGATGCTGCAGCTGAGCGACGAGGAGCTTGAGGAAGGCTTCCTTCCCCATGGCTTGTCCGCCCTTGGTTTGCTGGGTCAACAGCCCGCTAGAGATAGAGCTCGTTGCGTCAATCATCGCGCCTCCGGGAGCGCCAGCAGATTGGCGCCGCTATCAGCCCACGACGTTGACTCGTCGATCGCTTTTGCGCTTTTCCGGCTCATCCGCCACGAAACGGCGGCTGGCTTCGGCAATACGGGCTGTGAGAGATGAACCACGAGGTTCAGCAGGAGCAAGAGCAGTGCCAGAACCGAAGCACACCTCGACACCCGCGACCCGAAGGCCCTGGGCGCGCAGCGTCTCCAGCAATAGCTGGCGTTCGGCGTCGAGCCACTCGAGCGCAGTCTGACTTTGCACCTCGAACACCACGCGCATCCCGGCGTTTCCTCGCTGAATTAGTACGCTCAGGTCGCCGTGTTCACCGCCAGCCAGGTCGAGGCGCAGGCTACTCAGAGCCCGCGTCTCCTCGGAGCCGTCACCAAACAGCGCTTCGCTCGGCGACAACTGCCCGACGGGGGAGCGCCAACCGCGCGACGCTTCAGCGATCTGACTCTCAGCTTCCGGGAGCTGGTAAAACGCCCCCCGGAGTTGGGCGGTGAGTGCCTGGATCCAGGCGACGCGGGTATCGTCTTGAGCCGCCTTGTTGCCGTCGCCGGCGAGCTCGCGGTGGCCAGCCTCCAAGGCACTCGGCTTGGTACCGAGGCCGCTCACGCGCTTTCCTTGCGCGCGACGCGAGCCGCGAAGTCGTCCTCTAGCTTGCGCTCAGCGACCTCGAGCATCCGCGCGTGCTCCTGATCGGCTCGTTCCTTCAGAGTTTCCATCGCCTTCACCTTGGCGCGTGCCTGGATCACGAGCGCCTGCGCTCGCAGGTAGATCTGCTCCGCCTGTTGGTGCTCACGCTTCGCCAGCGCGAGCTTTTGTTGCTGGCTGCGTTGCCAGTTGTCGGCGAACACGAAGTCTTGGGCTTCCGCCCCCGAGGACACCAGCTCTGCGCGCTGCTGCACGGCCTGGGCCAAGCGCGTCTCCAAGGTCTCGACTTCTTTCGTGAGCATGCGCAGCTCCTCAGCGGCCCGCTGGAGTTTCCCTGCGGCTTCGTCAAGTTCGCGCTTCCTCAGCTCGGCAAGGCGCTGGAAGCGCTTGCTGCGTGCGCTCACTCAGCGCCCCCGGCCTTGGCCAGCCCCTCCAGGCGCCGGTGGCTCTCTTCGGCTGGCGCATGTTCGTTGACGGCTTGCTTCAGAAAATTGTCGATCGCAGGCATCATCTTGATGGCCCGATCGACGCGCGAGTCGCTTCCCCTGACATACGCGCCTACCTGGATCAGATCAGCGGCGTCACGATAGGCGCCAAGCAAACCCCGGACGCGATGTGCGGCTTTGATCAGCTCCTCCGGCGCCACTTCGTGGGCCAAGCGCGACACGCTCTTCAACACATCGATCGCCGGGAAGTGACCTCTTTCCGCGAGGCTACGACTGAGGACGACGTGACCATCCAGAATACCGCGAACGGTGTCCGCGATAGGATCCGAGAGGTCGTCACCCTCGACCAGCACGGTGTACAACGCGGTGATGACCCCCTTGCCGGCGCCCGTGCCCGTCCGCTCGAGCAGCTTCGGCAGCGCGGCGAATACGCTCGGCGGATAGCCTTTCGTCGCCGGCGGCTCGCCCGCAGCCAACGCGGTCTCGCGCAGCGCCATCGCGTAGCGGGTCACTGAATCCATGACGAGCAGCACGCTCTTACCCTGATCCCTGAAGTACTCGGCGATCGCAGTCGCGGCCTCAGCCCCGCGCGCACGCACGACCGGTGGCTGATCACTCGTCGCCGCAACGACGATGGACCTGGCAAGCCCCTCGGGTCCAAGTGCGACTCGCACGAAGTCGTTCACCTCGCGACCGCGTTCGCCCACCAGCGCCACGACGTTCACATCAGCCTGAGACTCCCGACAGATCATGCCGAGCAGCGTGCTCTTACCCACGCCAGAGCCCGCGAAGATGCCCACGCGCTGTCCGACTCCCAGGGTGAGCATGCTGTCGATCACCCGCACTCCGGTGGCGAAGGGCGCGTCGATGGGTTGACGATCGAAAGGTGACGGCGGCGGCGAGTGCGCCTCCCGGTAGTCTGTCTCCTTCGTCAACACCGGTCCGTCCATCGGGACCCCAAAGGCGTCCACGACACGCCCGAGGAGCGCGTCGCTCACCGCTACGGCGCCGCCACGCTCGGAGGCACGAACCTCCGCACCGGGGTGAATACCTGCCAAGTTGCCGAGCGGTGTCGCGAGCAGCCTTCCCTTGCGGAAACCAACCACTTCAATCGCCACCGGCCCTCGGTACCCCACCACCTCGAGGGTGTCACCGACGGCGGCGCGCAAGCCACCGACCTCGATCACCAAACCCACGACGTCGGTCACCTCGCCGCGCGGCTTGTGAACCGGCACACGCTCGACGCGTTGCAGCAGCTGCTCTAGTTTTGCCACTAGCCTTCCTCATCGGGAGTGAGTGCGCCAAGCACTTGATCCAGACGACCCTCGAGCGACTCGTCAACACGACCATAAGCCGTCTCGATCACGCACCCGTGGTGCGACAGCTCCGGGTCGACCACCACCTGACAGCTGCGACCGCTGCTCTCGAGGTCATCGCTGAGTTGCTCAGCGGCGCCCGCAAAGGCCTCTCCCAATCGGACCACGACGCGGTCAGCACCACCCAAGGCGTCGATACCTTCACGCACGAGCGAGCGCACCAGCCCGGGATCACTCCGCACTTCGCGCGCGATGACTCGGCGCGCGATCACGCTCACCAGCTCCACCAGCTGCTCTTCGGATTCTCTCAACCAGTCGTCGCGGAGGCCTAGGCTCGCTTCCAGGGCGGCACGCAGCTCGCTGAGCGCGGCATCCTGCAACGCCAGGGCGTCGAGCTCAGCGACCTGGGGCGGACGCACCGGCGGGGGTACCGACGCCATGACGGCGTCCATGGCCGCACGCATCTCTAGACCCTCGCTCGTTCCTCCAGCAACGGCTGGTCGTGGCGGCGGCGGGGTGATTTCCCGGCGATACTCGCCTGGATCGTGATAGTCGCCCTCTTGCTCGAAGAACTCGCTCTGAGCGCGCGCTTCGAACTCGGGGTTGAATCCACGCGGATATCCCTGTTGGGGAGAGCGCGGCTGAGGTGCCCCGGAGAACTCCTCGACTTCACAGTCGTCGCTCACGAACCCGTCACCCACCACGTTGGAGGGCAACTTCGGCGGTCGCAGCGTCGCCAGCCCCGAGCGAGCGCGCTGACTGGCGCCCACCCATGTGGGAGGCTTCTTGCGAGGTTTGCGAACTTCGATGAACTCGACCTTGCCGGGCGCTCTAGACGATAGCATCGTCACCGCCTCCAAGGGAGATGGTGCCCTCCGCCTCGAGGCGCAGCGCGACGTCGACGATCTCCCGCTGTGCGGCCTCGACTTCGCTGAGACGAACACCACCGAGCATATCTAGATCCTCGCGGATTAGGTCGGCGGCGCGCTTGGACATGCTGGTGAACAGGTGGTTCTTCAGCTCCTCGCTGGCGGTCTTGAGCGCGAGGGTCAAACGGTCACCCGGAACTGCCTTGAGCAAGTCTCTGAGAGCGCGTTGATCGACCGCCTTGAGATCCTCGAACGAGTACATGGCGCGACGGATCTCGCCCGCCAAGACTTCGTTCTCGGTCTCGATGTCGCCGAGCAGCGCCTCGGAAGTCTCTTTCGACAGGTTGCGAACTAGCTGCGCAGAGCGCCCGATGCCATCGACGGTGAGAGCGACCTCAGCTTCACCTGCGGGCAGCTCACTCGTGATCGCTTCGGCGATGTCCTCGAGCAAGGTCTCGGGCACCTCCGTCATGCTGCCCAAGCGGAGCAACACGGGAGCGCGCGCTTCCTCGGGCAGCGCCTCGACCACTTCTGCTGCTTTTTGCACGTCTAGCTGACTCAAGATGGCCGCGACGAGCTGAGGGTGTTCATGCTCGAGCAGCGCTCCCAAAGCGTTGGAGTCTGTGTGGGCAATGCGCTCCATCGCGGAGGCCGGAGAGCCGCTGAAAATCGCGTCAGTTTGCGCTTCACCGAGGGCGCGGGTCGCGATCCTCCGAAGGTAGCGCATACCTCCTCGCGGAACCGCAACCTCCTCGCGGGTCCGCGTGATGAACTCGCTGTAGACTTGATCGAGGGCGCTGGAAGGCACCGCGCGCATCTTGCTGGCGGCCTCACGCAGGCGCTTCACCTCGTCCGCGGAGAGCTCCGCCATGATTGGCGTTGCCACGCCCTCCTCGAGGGAGAGCAACATCAGCACTGCCTTCTCGGCTCCGGTCAGGTCGATTTGCTCGGCCATCGTCACCTCCTACGAGCGCTCACGGCTGCTGGGCCGCATCAGGGGACTCCTGCGACGCGAGCCAGCGCCGTAAGACAACGGCCGCCGTCGCCGGATCTTGAGCGGCAATCGAGAGCGCCTCGGCTCGAGCGACCTCACCGTATTCGCTGCTGTTGCCCTCAGTGAGCTGCTTGAGTTCCTCCGCCGCCAGCAGTGCCTCTGCCTCACGGCGCTCTTCTTCCTCTTTCGCCTTGGCTTCCGCCTCAGCCTTGGCCTTTGCTTCCGCCTCGGCCTTGGCCTTGGCGAGCTTGCGCGCTTTGCGGACCCTCCAGACGACGATCAGCGTCGTCAGGAGCGCGAGTCCACCAGCGCCCGCCGCGATGGGCAGCTTGTACTTCATGTATGGCGGGACGGGCACGACCGGTGGCTCGGCGTCGGGGCGCGCGAACGCAGCGCTCTCGATGTGAAAGCCGTCACCGCGCTCTTCGCTGAAGCCGATCGCTTGCTTCACCACGGCCCCGAGCGCCGCCAGCTCTTCCTTTGAGCGCGCGCTATACGCGGCGTTGCCGTCCTTCTCTTCCCACTTTCCGTTGACCAGCACGCCGATGCTCAGCCGCTTGATTTCCCCAGCGGGACGCAACGTCTTCTTGGTGACGCGATCGACTTCCCAGTTCTTGGTGTGGCTGCGGCGCACGAGGCCCGGGGTGTTTTCGGGATCCTCCTCGACGGGTGCTCCATCGGGTAGCGCCGTACGCGCTCCCGGAACGCCAGCCACGCCGGCTTCACCCGTCGCGGTCTTCTCGATGCTCTCTTGTTCGCTCCGCAACGCGGTGCGCGTGGGCTCGTAGTGCTCTTCGGTGTGCTCACTGGTCGAGGTGTCGAGCTCAACGGAGATCATCACGTCGGCGTTCCCCAGCCCGACGACGCGCTCGAGCAGCGTGCGCACCTCCGACTCCAAGGTGCGCGCCAGCTCGCGCGCGCGATCTGCCTGAGACTCGGCCATCGCCCCCGCACCGCTGCCGTCAGAATTCGGACGGTGCAGCGTCACCCCGTCGGTACTCACGACGCTGATGCGATCGTGGGTGAGTCCTGGCACCGCCGCGCTCACCAAGTGCACGATTCCAGCGACTTCTCGCTTGCCGAAGCTCGCACCGTTAGCGAGCCGCACCACCACGGAGGCCGACGCGGCCTCGCTCTTGCGGGCGAATAGCTTCCGCTCGGGTAGCACCAGATGAACCCGCGCTCCTTTGACACCTTCCAGGGTGGAGATGGAGCGGGCAAGCTCGCCTTCCAGCGCGCGGCGCAGCTTCACTTGCTGCTCGAACTCCGTCGCTCCGAGGTCGGTCTTGTCGAACACCTCGAAGCCGACGCCACCTCCGCGCGGTAACCCTTCCGACGCAAGGCTCAAGCGCAACTCGTGCACCTGCTCTTGCGGCACCAGGATCGTCGTCCCTCCCCCGCTCACTTCATAGGGGATTTTCCGCTCTTTCAGCTTCTCGACGATGGACCCTGCGTCATCGGGATTGAGGTCCGTGTAGAGGTACCCGTAGTTGATCTTCGACCCGACGCCGGCCACCAAGAGCACACCAGCGAGCACCGTCACCACAGCGGCGATCAGCGCAAATCGCTTGGCGCCGCTCAGGTTTTGCCAGAACGCGCTCAGCTGAGATCCAAAGGCTCGAAGCTTGTCCATCAGGGGTTATCTCGGGGAGCCGAAGGGCTCGCTGATCTCCAAGTGCAAGTCCCAAGCCACGCACTCAGGTGAGGCGCGATAGCAGGGCGTGCGTCGACACGACCTCGCAGGGGCCGAACATTCCACCTCTCCCCCCGATCGATCAGGGGGTGAGGCGCCTCTACCAAGTCATGCGCTGACACCCACCGCGCTCTTGGAGCCACGGGCATCGCGCGCCGTCGTCAGATGTTCATGCGCCAGATTTCGTAGAACGCGTCGACGACCTTGTTCCGCACGTTGCTGGCGAACTTCAGCTCGATATCCGCTTCGCTGAGCGCGAGCATCGTTCCATGAATGTCGTCGCGCCTCCCAGCGGCGAACTCCTCAGCGGCGTTCGCGGCGGAGAGGGCTTTTTCGTTAGCGGGGGCGATCACCGACTCGAGCACATGGGCGAAGCCGAGCTCGGGCGCCTGGGGCGAGTCGACCCCCTCAACGCCGCGCAGCGCTTCGAGCCCCTCTAGACTGGGTGGGCCATTGGGCGCGGCGCGCATCGCTCCACCAAACTCGGGCTCCGTACCCGCGCGGAACTCCACTGGTCCCCGTGAGGGTTGCAGTGGGATCATCGCTCCGTCAACGATCGGTCCGATGGCCACGAATCACTACTTTCCTAGGTCGATCGCGCTTCGCGCCATACCCTTGACGCTCTCGATGGATGTAACGCCCGCTTCGTAGGCACGGGACGCGGTGATCATGTTGACCATCTCCTCCACCACGTTGACGTTCGGGTACTCGACGTAGCCGGCGGCGTCCGCGTCGGGATGGCCGGGCTCTAGCACCAGCTGACCTTGCCGTGGATCCGCGACGATCTCCCGCACGTTCACCGTCGACACCGCATCCGCGAACTGACCACCGAACCCGCTCTCAGCGACCTTGCGCGCCTCGAACATCGGATCGATGCGCTTGTAGGGGCCGCCCTCAGCGGTGCGCGTGGTGCGCGCGTTGGCGAGGTTGGACGCGATGGTGTTCATGCGAATGCGCTGGGCACTGAGGCCCGACGCGGCAACTTCCATGGCACTGAACACACCTAGCATCGGTCTACTCCTTCAAACTTCTTCCAAAGCAACATCAGTGCCCATCTCCTGCAGCAAAGGCCAGCTGGCGTAGTTCGGCAGACACGATCGCGCTCACGGTGTCGTAGCGCAGCTGGTTGGCGGCGACCTTGGCGGCTTCACGATCCATCGACACGTAGTTGCCGTCAGGGCCTGGCCCCGCGCTCGCGTCTTCGAAGACCCTTCCAGTGACCGCCCCCGCCCCAGCAGACCCGAAGTGCGCCGACTTGGTCGCCTTCAACTGGACGCGAAGCACCCCGGCGAATTTGCTCGTTGGGTCCACGCGCCGCAGGTCATGAGGGATGAAGCCGGGGGTGTCCACGTGGGCCAGGTTGGTGGCCAACACGTTGTGGCGCTCGAGGTGGTAGTCGAGTGCCCCGTGCAGTGGCGCGACGTGCGCGAAGAAGTCAGACACTCGCGCTCTCCTTCGATGTAGTTCGTTTCCGCACAGTAACGTGATGCTCCAGTCCCCCAGTCACTTGCACTCCGCGTGCCGCAAAGGCGATGAGCCGTTCCCGGAGCGAATGGGCACTCAGGTGGGAGCTGCGCATTGAATGGGGTTGAGAGAAAAGGCGCTCAAGACTTGGCCGCTCCCTCCGTTCCCGTGCAGTGAGTACGTTAGGGCAATGTTGGCTCCTGGGTCACGACTCACCCCCGGGTGATTGGTGACCCAGATTCGCCGTCCCTCTGGACGTCGCGCGATGGCCGCAGAGAAACCCTGGTTTCGCTAGATTATCAGCGAAAAGCGCATTTTTTCGAGGCACTTGTCCGGGTCGCCAGTGACCCACTCCGAAGGCGCGAACTCCCTGGCCGAATTGGTCAACGCCAACGGTTTAACGCTGAATAGCCAGCAACCCGACAGTTGGCCCGCGCCTTGCTCTAGGGCTTAGCACGACACGCTGGTGGCCTTGAAAACGCCGCCAAAACACCCGCCGCGCTGTCCTTCAGCGCACTTGCCCCGGAGAAACGCCAATGACCAACACCGCCCCCCTCGACCTCAGCTGCTTCGATGACTCCGACGAGGAGCGCACCTCTGGCGTTTTCAACGTGCAAGCCATCCGTGAGAGCCGCCCGCGCAGCATGCAGGGTGTCGTCGGCACCTCCGACGCGCTGGTGGACATCTACCGCGTCATCGACCGCATCGCGGACACCAACTGCACCGTCCTGATCACCGGCGAGAGCGGCACCGGCAAGGAGCTGGTCGCCCGCGCCGTCCACACCGCCTCCGACCGCGCCAGCGAAAACTTCGTCGCAGTCAACTGTGGCGCCATCCCGGAGAACCTGCTCGAGAGCGAACTCTTCGGCCACGCCAAGGGAGCCTTCACCGGCGCTCACGCCAACAAGAGCGGCCGCATCGCCCAGGCCGAGGGTGGCACCCTGTTCCTCGACGAGCTTGGCGAGCTGCCCCTCGCGCTGCAGGTCAAGCTGCTCCGCGTGCTGCAGTCCGGTGAGTACAGCCCGGTGGGCGAGACCCGCGTCGTCAAGGCCAACGTGCGCATCGTCGCGGCAACGAACATCGACCTCGAGCAAGCCGTCGCCGAGGGTCGTTTCCGTGAAGATCTCTACTACCGCCTGAACGTGATCCACGTGACCACCCCCCCGCTGCGTGAGCGCGCCGAGGACATCCCGCAGCTCGTGCAGTACTTCCTGCACAAGGTCAACAAGCGCACCGGTCGCGCGGTGAATGAAGTGTCCCGCGCCGCGGCGCAAATCCTGATGGCCTGGACGTGGCCCGGCAACGTCCGCGAGCTGGAGAACACCATCGAGCGCGCTGTGCTGCTCTGCGCCGACGACAAGATCGAGCCCACGGACCTGCCCGCGAAGATCCGCGGCCTGGGCGGCGAGCGCCGCGTCTCCCCGAAGCTTCCTGACTCCGGCCTCGACCTGCGCCGCGCGGTCGAGTCCTTCGAGAACGACCTGCTCCGCCAAGCGCTGGACCGCACCGGCTGGAACAAGAACCGCGCCGCCAACCTGCTGGGCCTGAACCGCACCACCTTGGTAGAGATGCTCAAGCGCAAGCGCATGGCGCGCCCCCACGCCGCCTGATCCCAAAAAAAGCCGTGTCGAATTGGCCGTCTCGAAGCTCGAGACGGCCAATGGCTTTTTGTGGCTCGGTGTTTCCCCAAGGCAGTACATGCCGCTGGCACGCCGGTTGCTCCAAAAGAGGCGACGCCGAACGAGCACTAGCCGTGAGTGAGCAAGAATGAAGAGTTTTGGAACGCGAAGTCGCTATCACGCCAGCCTGTTAACACTGGCAATCGTCAGCGCACTGGCACCGGCAGCCCACGCCCAGGAACTGGTCATCACCGGTGAACTCGGGCTGGGAAGCGGACTCGAGGGGGGCAGCGTCGACGGACAAACCGAGTGGCAGCGCGCTCGCACGCGCCTCACGGCAGGCAGCACCTTCCATGTGGATGAGTTCCCGGAGGAGGCCTGGGGTGCGCGCGCGTTCGTTGAGTTCGAGCCGCGGGTGGGCGTCGGTGCGGAAGGTCGCTACCTGCGCTGGCTTTCGGACAGCTTTGGGGCGTACGCCGGAGTGACCGCCGCCTTCGCGCCGGAGACCCTGTTTGGCGGCGGTATCGGTCTGGAGTTCAACATCCCCCTCGCGGAGAAGACTCGGCTGTACATCGAACCATCCTTCACGGCGTTGCCGCTAGGTACCGACCTGCCATCGGGCAGTGTCTTGATGTGGGCGCTGGTCTCCATTGGAGTGAGCCTCGACCTATGACACACGCAGCGAAGCACCACCTGGCTTGGCTGCTTGGATGCGCCGCTGTTTGGCTTTGGGTTGCAAGCACGCCTGTGGGCTGCGCCAGTAAACATTGCCTTCGCAACACGGACTGCCCTCCGGGCTACGAGTGTTTTCAAGGCGGCTGTCGTATCCCCCCTGCCAGCGACTCGGGGACTGACGGCGGAGACGCCAGCGACGCCAACGACACTGACGCTGACGCTGACGCTGACGCTGATGCGAGCACAGACGCGGGCTCCGATGTGGAGGACGCGAGTCTAGACGCCGACGCCGGCAAGACCTGCGATCCCGACGCGGAAGCCGGCGCAGACGCCAGCTGCGAGATCGACGCCAGCGCTGACGGAAGCGTCGACGCCCAGCCGAACGACGCCAGCGGCGAGGCCGCCGCAGACGCTAGCGAGGACGCCGCCGCGGACGCGACCGTCGACTGAGTCCGTACGGAAATCGTTCAGCCAATGCCGAGCACCTGGCACCTCGGTTGCAAGCAACTCTGCAGAAAGCCGACTAAGGAGGCCGCATGTTTCGCTCTCTCAGTATCGCCGCCACGGGCATGAGCGCCCAGGAAACCCACCTAGAAGGGGTGGCGAACAACATTTCCAACGCCAATACGGCTGGCTTCAAGAAGCAGCGGGCTGACTTTCAAGATCTGCTCTACCGCACGGTGCGCGCCGCAGGCGCCCCGACAGGCGCCAATACGGTGGCGCCCGAGGCACTACAACTTGGCAGTGGCGTTCGCGTCGTCGGGACCGCCCACATCTTCAAGCAGGGCGCGGTACAGATCACCCAGAACCCCCTCGACGTCGCGATCGAGGGAAACGGCTTCTTCGTGGTTCAGCAGCCCGACGGCACCCCGGCGTATACGCGAGCCGGCAACCTGAAGACCGACGGAACGGGGCGTTTGGTTACCCCGGAAGGGCTCCCGCTCGACCCGCCGATCACGATCCCCGCGGAAGCTGTCGGCGTGAGCGTCGGTGCAGATGGCACGGTGAGCGTGAGCCTCCCAGGCGAGGCAGCGCCGACCACGGTTGGACAGATCCAAATCGCGTCGTTCGTGAACCCCGCCGGACTCTCTTCGGTCGGTCACAACCTGATGCAGGCCACGACCGCCAGCGGCGAAGCCCAAGTGGGTAACCCTGGCAGCGATGGCCGCGGAACGCTGATGGGTGGCGCCCTCGAGTCATCCAACGTCGACGTGGTCGAGGAGATGATTGGGCTCATCAGCGCTCAACGAAACTACGAAGTGAACTCCAAGGTGGTCAGCGCCGCCGACGAGATGCTTCGCACCGCCACGCAGATGAGGTGAGCGGGATGAGTCGACGTAGCTCCGGCGCCTTCCGCCCATTCGCTTTACCCCTACTCTGCGCCTTGCTGTGCACGGCGCCGGGAGCTGGCGCAGCGCCAGGTGAGGTCGAGGTGCAAGGCGCACACATCGAGCTCGGAGAGGTCTGGAAGGACGCGCCCGAGGACTACCGCGAGATTGACCTCGGCCGCGCGCCACCGCCTGGGGCCAGTCGCTTGTTGAGCCGCGCTGCGGTGTTGCGTCAGGTAAAGGCAGCGGGCTTCGACCCCGCCAAGGTGAAGTTTCCACCTAGCGTGCGGGTTCGCTCCGCCGCCAAGCAGATCAGCAAAGAAGAACTCGAAACGCTCGCTAGCCCGGCGATCGCTCGCTCCCTCAAGCGGGGCGTGGAGTTGAAGAAGGTCAGCGCCACCCGCGGTGCAACTCTCCCCCCCGACGCAGTGCTCGAGGGCGTCGACATGCCGAAGCCCCCGAAGCGTCGCGGCGCCTACCGCACGAGCGCGATCGTCAAGTGGATCAGCGACTCGGAAACGGTCGCGCGCATCCCGGTGAGCGTCACCCTCTACATCACCGAGCGCGGCGCCAGCGCAGACGTTGAGAAGGGCGCGAACATCACCCTGGTCGTCGAGCGCAAAGGCGCTCGCCTGACCGCGCGCGGCCAAGCGCTCACCTCCGGAGACGAGGGCGAGATCATTCAGGTCCGCGTTTTGAAGACCAACAAGGTGCTGCGCGCCCGCATCGATTCGGAGCACGTAGCCACGGTGGAGGAATCATGAAGCAGTATCTCCTGCGAGCGCTACTGATGAGCGCCTGTCTGAGCTCCGTGGCCTGTGGGCCACAACACATTCGTGCCTTCAAGCAGCGGGAGCGCAACTACCACGAGGGAGAGTATGCAGCCGCCCGCGGCGAATCGGCACCCAGCTCTGGTTCTCTGTACAGCGAAGCCGTCGCTGGTTACCTCGAGGATACACGCGCGGTGCGCATCGGCGATGTCGTACTGGTAAAGATCGACGAGTACGCCGACGCGTCGGGCAACGCATCCACCAAGCTGAGCAAGGACAGCTCTCGCAGCGCGGAGATGCAGTCGCTCCTGGGTCTGGTTCCGGCGATCAAGAAGGCCTACCCCAACATCGATCCCACGAAGCTGATGGCGATGGCAGCTTCCAGTGACTTCACCGGAAAGGGCGACACGACTCGCTCGGGTCAGCTTTCCGGCACGATCGCCGTCAAGGTCCGACGTGAGATGCCCAACGGTGACCTGTTCATCGAAGGCACCAAGGTCGTGATGATCAACCACGAGGAGTACCACCTCTACGTCTCCGGTTTGATCCGCCCCTCGGACATTGAGGGAGACAACTCGATTCCTTCAGGGCGGATCGCCGATGCCCAGGTGGAGTTCACCGGTCGCGGCGATATCGACGATCAGACGGAACGGGGCTGGCTCACCGCCCTGCTCGACTCAATCAACCCGTTCTGAAAGGCCGGTCCGATGCCGAAACGCTGGTTATCCCTGCTCGTCGTCCTCCTGGGACTATCCGTTCCACACACCGCAAAGGCGGATCGTCTGCGCGACTTGGTCGATGTAGTGGGCGCCCGCGACAACCAGTTGATTGGATACGGTGTCGTCGTGGGCCTCAACGGGACCGGTGACGACGTTTCTGCGCCGTTCGCGATGCAATCGCTGAAGGCGCTACTCACGCGCCTCGGGGTACAGGTGAGCGCGAAGCAGCTCAGGCTGAAGAACGTCGCGGCGGTGGTCATCACAGCCAACATTCCGGCGTTTTCTCGTCCCGGTCAGAAGCTCGACATCGTGGTCTCGTCGATCGGCAACTCGAGTTCGTTGCGCGGCGGCGTGCTCCTGCAGGCGCCGATGCGCGGCGCCGACCGACGAGTCTACGCGGTTGCTCAAGGTCCGCTCTTGATCGGCGGCTTCTCCGCGTCGGGCTCCTCGGGCTCATCGAGCAAGACCGGCATCACGACCACGGGGCGCATCCCTGGAGGGGCGCTGGTCGAACGCGAGATCAAGTCTGACTACGCAAAGAAGGGTGTCCTCACGCTCTCCCTCCGCAGCCCAGACTTCCAAACCGCGCAACGCATCGCCGACGCGGTCAACAAGGCGCTCGGCAAAGGCACGGCGGAGCCTTTGGACGGCGGTGCCGTCAGCGTCAAACCGCCAAAGAAGCTACGCGGCAAGCCCGTCAAGCTGTTGGCGCAAATCGGCGACATCGAGGTGAACCCTGCGAGCGTTGCGCGCGTGGTGATCAACGAGCGAACCGGGACCATCGTCGCGGGCGGCGACGTCCGCCTCAGCCCAGTCGCCATCAGCCAGGGCGGCATCACCATCAACATCAAGGAGAAGCCCCGGGTTTCTCAGCCAGAACCTCTGGCAGACGGCAAGACGAAGGTCGTCACCGAGAGCGACATCGAGACGACCGAGCAGACGCCTCCGGCGCTGACGTACCTCGAAGGTGCGGCCTCCCTGGCGGACGTCGCACAGGCGCTCTCAGTCTTTGGCGTCTCCCCACGGGAACTGGCAAGCATCCTGCAAGCTCTACGTTCAGCAGGCGCCCTCCGCGCCGAGGTGATCGTACAATGAGTATCGCGGCAACTGCACCGGTCCTTGCTCAAAGCCCAGCGGCCGACGTAGCCAAAGCGTCGGGCAAGGCGCCCGCCAAGGCATCACCGGAGATCCTCGACGCAGCTCGGAAGTTCGAAGCGATCTTCGTCCGGCAGCTCTTGTCGTCCCTGGAAAAGACCACCCAGATGGGCGGGGAGAAAGGCACCCAGGGCAACGTCTACGGTTCGATGGTCGTGTCCAGCATGGCAGACTCGATCAGTGCCGCCGGTGGACTTGGGCTCGGCGAGCTCGTCGCCCAAGCCATGATGCAAGCGGAGAAACACACGTGAATTCGCTCGTTTACACACAAACCGACGCGCCACGTGCGTTTTTCGTTCAAGGCTTGCCCGCGGGATCCGTTCACCCCGCCGGAGCGACACCAACCTTCGTCGCTCGTGTCAATCGGAGGACCCAATGAAGGGAATCAGCAACAACCCCGCCCTCTCCGCCTACCAGCGCATGGCCGTGAAGCCGGTCAGCGCAACCCAGGCAGCCGGAAAGACGGAGCAGGTTACCCAGAGTTCCACGCCGCGCCCTCAAGACGCGGCGAAGGTCAGCATCTCGAGCGAGGCTCGCGAGTTGGCAGGATCCACCGGAGGAGTCCGCACGGAAAAGATCGCCGCGCTCAAGGCGTCGATCGCCGACGGTTCCTTCAAGGTGGACTCCAGCGCCATCGCCACGCGCCTCGTCGACGAGGTGGGCTGACCCCCGAAGCACGCACGGCAACGTGTGTGAGTCCGCGTCAGGCCGCTCGGCTTGGCCCAGGCACAGCTACGAGCGGCATCGCTCGTAGCTCGAGGGGGTTGGTCCATCCGCAAACTGGAGGCAATGGACCATGTCGCACAATCCCCCTACCCTCGACTCCACCCTATCCGAACTAGAAGCGCTTCTGCTCGCCGAGCACGAGGCGCTGCGCGTGTTGGATCACGCCGCCCTGGATCGTTGCCGCGAGGCAAAACTTGAACTCGATCAGCGCCTGCGCGATTTCCCCAAAGAGCAGTTCGTCGCCGCCCAGCGTGACCAGCTGGAGGGTATCAAGCGCCAGGCCATCGCCAACCAGTTGCTGCTCATCCACGCCCGCGCGTGCGTCAAGTCGATGTTGGATTTGGCGACTGGCAACCACTTCGATGGATATAGCGGCAAGAACGGTCAAGGCTTGAACCGTTCTGGTTCCACCACTCAAAGTCCTGTTCGTCTGAGCTTCAGGAGCTGAAATGTCCCTCAACTCCCTGATGTACACGGCGCGGGACGCCATGAGCGCCCAGTCGTATGGCCTGAATGTCACTGGCCAAAATATCTCCAACGCGAACACCGCAGGTTATGTCCGCAGGGATCCGATCCTCGTCACGCGAGCCCTCGGAACGATGGACTACGGCGGTGTCCAGGTCGAGGGGCTGCGACGCGCGGCGGATCAGTTTACCGAGCGCCGCTACCTCGAAGCGGTGGGGCTGTCGTCGGCCGCCAGCGAACACGATACCCAACTCTCGCGACTGGAAAGCCTGTTCAACGATGGCGTGGGTGCCGGGCTAGGGAGCGCGTTTGACCAACTGTTCGGCGCGTTCTCGGATCTGACGAGCAATCCAGCGGATCCAGCCTCCCGCATGGCAGTGCTCAGCCGCGCCGAAGAGCTAGCAGGGCGCTTCCGCAGCACCGGGGACGCCATCGCGACCCAACGCACCGAGCTCTTGACGTCCGCGAAGGACACCACGGCTCAGATCAACCAGCTCGCCGACAAGCTAGCCGAGCTCAACCGCAAGATCAGCGTGGCAAAGGGTGCCGGCTCCGACGCCGCCGACCTGGAAGACGAACAAGCCCAAGCCCTCAACAAGCTCTCCGAGCTGATCGACGTGCACACCTTCCCTGATTCCAAGGGCGGCTTGGTCGTGCAGGTTGCTGGCACGACCCTCGTGGAGGGCGCTGAGGTTCAGAAGCTGAGCATCGACGTGGATCCGTCAGGAAACATGCAACTCCTGGCGGCACGTGGTTCTGGCCCCGGTAGCGACATCACCAAGCACCTGAGCTCGGGAAAGCTCGCCGGGATCCGGGACGCGCGGGACGTCGACTTGCTGGCAGCGCAAGAGAAACTGGACCAGCTCGCGTTCGACTTCGCTACCGCGGTGAACACCCAGCACGCCGCAGGCTTTGGCAAAGACGGCGTGAGCGGACGCAACCTGTTCAGCGTATCGGCGACCGCCGCTGGCGCGGCCCGCTCACTGAGTCTCGACCCATCCGTCGCTGGCAACCCCGACGCCATCGCCGCAGCCTCGAGCGCGGCAACGCTCCCTGGCGGTTCCGGCAACAGCCTGCTGCTTCAAGCTCTCGGGACGAGCCCGATCGCTAGCGGTGGCACTCGCAGTCCTGCGGAGGCGTACTCGGACTTGGTGGGCGACGTCGGCACGAGGCGTGCAGCCACCAAGAGCGATGTTGGTATTCGGGCCGCCATGCAGGACCAGGTGTACCAAATGAAGGAATCGGCCAGCGGCGTCAGCCTCGACGAAGAGATGGTCAACCTGACCCGTTACCAACGAGCGTACGAGGCGGCGACCAAGGTGATCTCCACGGTCGACCAGATGTTGGAAGAGCTGATTGGGCGCCTCGGTCGCTAGGGCGCTGCTTTGGCACTAGGGTAGCTACGAAGGAAGTTCGAGATGCGAGTCACTGACAATCTACGGTTCTTCAACGTTCAAAAGAACCTCTCCTCGCTTTCCTCACGGCAAGCGACGGTGGCGCAACAGGCGGCAACTGGCATGCGTATCAACGCTCCCTCTGACGACGCCGCAGGCGCGAGCGAGCTGGTTCGCATCGACTCGGGGTTGCAGCGCATGGACTCCTACAAGCGTTCCATCGGCACTGCTCGCGACGACGCGTCTCTTGCGGAGTCTACGCTGGGCGCTGCAAGCGGGCTCTTCGATCGAGCTCGTGAGCTGGCGCTGCAGGGGGCAAACGGCAGCCTCAGCGCGAACGAGCGCAGCATGCTGGCGAGCGAGGTCAAACAACTGAGGGAGCAGCTGACAGACCTCGCAAACACCAAAGGCTCTCGCGGATACTTGTTCGCGGGTAGCCAAACCGAGACCGCGCCGTTCGACAACGTGGGCATCTTCAGCGGCGACCAGACGGCTCAGCGCATCGAGGCTGGCCCAGGCGTAACCCTCCAGGTCAACGCCGATGGGGCGACTGCATTCACGGCGGTCGGGGGTGAGGACACCTTTACGGCGCTGAGCAACCTCGAAGCAGCCCTGGTCGCCAACGATCCAGCGGCCACTGCAGCGAGCCTGGGCGCCCTGGACCGGTCCAAGCAGCAGCTCACGAGTGCGCGTGCGAGCTCTGGCCTCTTGATGAACCGACTCGACACGGCGGACGCGGCGGTAGACACGGGCAAGCTTAGCCTCACGGAAAAGCGCAGCCATGTGGGGGACGCGGACGCTTTCGAAGCCTACTCCCAGCTCATGAATCTCTCGAGTTCTATCGAGCAAGCCATCGCGGTGGCCAAGAACACACTGAACCTCTCTTCCGTGTCGCGCTTCTGACGCTCCCACACGGAAGGCCCTACATTTGAGCGGCCCCGTCTAGCAGGATGCTGAAGAACTCCGTTTTTCAGCATCCTGCGCGCTTATCCGCGCGGATCTCTGAACCACGCTCTCGCAAAACCCCATAGAAGTGAGGGTTTTGCGAGAGCGTGATCTGGCCGAGTTGTGCGCGGGCACGGTTGTTGTTGTTTGGCAGGGTGTTTTTCAACACCCTGCTAAGGACGGTGGCCGCTTTGGGCTTCCATGCACGCGGAGGCGATGGCCTGACGGCGCGGATTTCTCAAGCTGAGAATCTGGCACTCAGCGTGCATCGCGTGAGGCATGCTGATCATTGCTAGACGAGTAGGCCAACGCATCGTTCTCGGTGACGACATCGAGATCCACGTCACCGCGCTGAGCCGCAAGGTGGTGAAGATCGGCGTCGTTGCCCCCCGCGGACGTGCGGTGCTGCGCGGAGAAGTCCACGACAGCATCCTGGAGGCGAACCAAGCGTCCCTCGATGGCAGCCTCGAGGTGGCGGAGAGCGTGGGCGGAAAGGTCAAGCCCGCTGCCCTGCCGGTCACCGTCATTCGGCGAGCTCCGAAAGGGCCGGAGGCTCGAGATGAGGGCTGAATTGTCGCTCGCGGTGTCAAAGCCCCGACGCATGCCCGCGAGCACCTGGCGCCGCGGAGGCCGCGCCGTGTCGCGAGATCAGCGGTTTCGCGCCGGATTTCGGCCGATTTCGCGGATTCGGCGAGTTGGCACACAACATGGATTGTCGGTTGTCGAGGAAGACGCGCAGTGACCATGCAACTCGCCATAACTCAGACGGCCACGCCAGCGGCGACCCCCGTCACCACCGTTCCCAGCCTCTCGGACCAGCTGTTCGCGCAGAACCTCGAGAGCCTGAACGTTGGGGCGGAGACTCGTGCGTTGCTCGCCAACACGCCTGAGCGAGGTGGGATTGCTTTCCGCGCGGGTTATCTGACACTGCACGCGGCCGACGCTCAGTTCGACTCAGAGGTGAGCTTCAGCGAGCTCCAGACGCTGGTCCGCGACGCCGAGCAAACCCAAGGGCCCGTGATCCTGTTTGGCCTCGGCGTGGGGCGCCTCGCGCAGCAACTGAAGGCTAGCACCGACGCCCTCGTCATCTTCGAGCCGGACCTCGGCCTGCTGAAGCGGCGCCTGAATGCAGGCCCATTGTGCCTCGGCGATGTGCCGATCGTTGCGACGGAGCACGACCTGATGCAGGTCTGGACGGAGCTGTCCAAGGATCGCACCGGTGCGACCTTGGTCGCTGCCCCGGGCTACCGTGAGGCGTACGCCGAGGCCTTTGCGAAGTTGGCAGCCAGCGTGGAACAGCTGGTCAATCGCACCACCGCGAACGTCAACACGTATCATCTCCGCGCGGAGACGTGGGCACGAGACGTGGTCGACAACGTGGACTGCCTGGTTCACTCGAGTCCCTTTCTGGCGCTCGAGCGCAAGCTGGAAGGGGTCCCCGCGTTCATTGTTGGAGCGGGTCCTTCGCTCGCCAAGAACGTCGAACAACTTCGAGAGGCGGCGCAGAAGGGCATCGTGATCGCGGTGAACTCCAGCGCCCTGGCGCTGGCGAAGGCCGGCGTCACACCCCAAGTGCTGATGTGCATCGAGTCCATCGATATCTCTGACTTGCTGCGCAAGGTACCGTTCATCGACGAGGTCGTACGTGCGTTCAGCCTGACCGGTAGCCCGGAAGTCTTGCGTACGGGAGCCGGACCGCTGCTCCCCGTCTACGAGGCGCTGCCCGAGTTCGAGGCGCCGCTCCGCGAGCTCATGGGAACCCCCGGAGTCAAAGTCTCGGGGAGCGTATCCACCGCAGCCTTCTCGTTGGCCGAGCAACTCGGCTGCAGCCCCATTGTGCTGGTCGGTCACGACCTCGGGTACACGGGCGGCGAGGCCTACGCGAAGGGTACCGCCTACGAAGGCTCCAGGGTCGAAGCAAAGCCGGAACAAGGAGTTCTCGAGCTTCAATGGAGCCAGACCGTGATCGACGCCCATGGCAAGGGTCAGGGCTCCATGCACGCCCACGAGCAACTGCTCGAGGTGGAAGCTTGGGGGGGAGAGGGCAGCGTCCTGACCGGCGTGATGCTGAGCGCGGTCCGAGCCTGGTTCGAAGGCGTTGGCCGCGAGCTACCTCGGAGTCGCCCCGAGCTGGAGTTCATCAACGCGACCGAGGGCGGAGCCCGCATCCAGGGTGTACGGGAGATGCGCCTCGCCGAGTTGCTCGCCACGCTACCGGAACGTGGGCTGACGGCTGCTGAGCTCGCAGCACGCGCAAAGGCAGAACGCGCGCCCGTGTCGGCGGAACGCATTCGGGCTTGGGCAGACAGCCAGCGAGATGCCCTGAGCCGCGTACGTCGGGCTGGCAAGGAGTTGCGCGAGCGAGCAAACGCAGCGCTGACGGGGATGCGTCGCGAATCGCCCGCCCTCGTGAAGAAGAGCTTCCGCAAGCTCTCCCACGCCGAACAGGACTACCGCAAGGCCCTCGCCCCGCTGTCCCTGTTGGACGCCTACGCGAGGCGCGAAATGGACTGCATCGCCGCGGTGAGCCAACGCGAAAACCACAGTGAGCATTCCCGCGCGGAAGTATCCATCGAAAGCGAAGTCAAGATCACGCACGCCATCGAGCGCGCCATGGACAACTACGAGTCCGACCTAAAGCGTTTGGTGACCCGTCTCTGACGGACACCGACAAACATCTCGTCAAGTAAGGAGTGGATCATGTCTCTAGTCGTTAGAACGAACGTCGCCTCATTGCAGTCGCAAATGAACCTTGGAAAGAACCAAGCGGCGCTCAGCACCAGTTTCAACAAGCTCTCCAGCGGCTACCGGGTGAACTCAGCCGCGGACGACGCCGCCGGTCTCTCGATCAGCGAAAATATCGTAGGACAGGTACGTTCGTACACCGTTGCCGAGCGGAACGCGAACGACGCGATCAGCATGGTGCAAACCGCGGAAGCGTCCCTGGGAGAGATGACCGGCATCATGCAGCGCATGCGCGAGCTGGCGGTTCAAGGAGCGAACGGCAACTACACCGCGCAGGACCGCGGGTACATGGACACCGAGTTTCAAGCGCTCAAGTCCGAGCTGTCACGGATCCAGGCGGCTGCGAAGTTCAACGGCAAGCAGCTCGTCGGCACCGCGGCGACGACGATCACCTTCCAGATCGGCCTCGACAACACCGCGAGCGATCAGATGGCGATCTCCTTCGGCGGCATGAACCTCACGGCCATGTTGGCAGCCACGAGCACGCTTTCAGGCACCGGGCCAACCGCCTCCCAGAACATGCTCGCGCGCATCGACTCCACGATGACCGCAATCTCGACCGCACGCGCAGACTACGGCGCGTCGATGAACCGCCTCGATATCGCGACGAGCGCCATCCAGACCATGCGTCTGAACATGTCAGCTGCAAACTCGCGCATCCGCGACGTCGACGTCGCGATGGAAACCTCCACGATGGCGCGCAACCAGGTGCTCAGCCAGGCCGGCGTCTCCGTGTTGTCGCAAGCCAACCAGCTCACCCAGAGCGCCCTCAACCTGCTGCAGTAGTCGCCGCACGACTTAATATCCAAAGCAACGAAGACGAGATGAAGAGCTGCTCGCGGCCTAGCCGCGAGCAGCTCGCTTCGTTTTGTGCGCGCTGACGCGCTGAACTCCAAGCGACGCTGTCAATCACGAAACTGCTCAAGCAAGTCCCCGAGGCTCCGTTCCCCAAAATGACGGGCAAGACGCCCGGGGGGAGTGTCAAGGACGACACTCTCCAACTCTCCAAGAAGGAGAAAGACAATGCCCCTAGCAGTACAAACCAACGTTCCGTCTCTTCAGGCTCAGCGCAACTTGAAGGGCAACCAGATGAACCTGCAAAACAGCTTCAACAAGCTGTCGAGCGGTTATCGCATCAACACCGCGAAGGACGACGCGGCGGGCCTCGCCATCAGCGAGAGCATGAAGTCTCAGGTTCGCTCATTCACCGTCGCGGAGCGCAACGCCGCCGACGGCATCTCGATGGCGCAGACGGCTGAAGGCGCCCTCGGGGAAATCCACAACGTGCTCGGCCGCATGCGCGAGCTGGCCATGCAGTCATCCAACGGCTCGCTCGGCTCTCAGGACCGTGGCTACATCGACACGGAGTTCGGTGCGCTCAAGTCGGAAATCGGCCGCATTCAGTCGTCCGCGAAGTTCAACGGCAAGCAGCTCGTCGGCTCTGCGACCAGCAGCATCACGTTCCAGGTCGGCCTCGACAACACCGCGAGTGATCAAATCAGCATCAACTTCGGTGGTGTGGCGCTAACACAAATCCTCGCCGCTACGACCAGCGTCGCAGGAGCCACGGCGGGTTCGTCTCTCACGGCCCTGGGTCGCATCGACACGGCCATCCAGAAGGTCTCCACCGCTCGCTCGAACTTCGGTTCTGCGATGAACCGCCTGGATGTCGCGAGCTCGAACATCGGCACCATGCGCCTGAACATCGACGCCGCCAACAGCCGTATCCGCGACGTCGACGTGGCTGATGAGACCTCCAAGATGACCAAGAACCAGGTGCTCAGCCAAGCAGGCATCTCGGTCTTGGCGCAGGCGAACCAGCTGCCGCAGATGGCCATGAACCTGCTCTGATCGCGAATCAAACCGCATCAAGCGCCCGCTCCCGAAAGGAGCGGGCGCTTCGCGCTTTGTGATGTTTCTCGAATTGAGAAGATTCGTTCTCAATCAAAGACACGCCTAGCCGTACAGTCTCATACGCTATCCGCGAGGAAGAAGCGTCAAAGGTTTGTCAGTTTCGAGTCAAGGCTTGCGTGCCAACACCGTCCATTCGCTACGCAGGGCACTGATGCCCTCATGAACGGAAAGAACTCCACGAAGGAGGCAAGCCAATGGCAATCAACATTCGAACCAACACATCCTCGCTCGAGGCTCAGAAGAACCTGGGGGCGAACCAAAAGGCGCTCCAGAAGAGCTTCGCCAAGCTCTCCAGCGGGTACCGCATCAACTCGGCTTCGGACGACGCCGCCGGCCTCGCGATCAGCGAGAGCTTGAAGTCGCAGGTCCGTTCCTACTCCGTTGCGGAGCGCAACGCGGGAGACGGCATCTCGATGGCGCAAACCGCTGAAGGCGCGCTCGGTGAGATGCACAACGTGCTCGGACGCATGCGTGAGCTGGCGGTCCAGTCGTCGAACGGCAGCTTGGGATCCACCGACCGCGGTTACTTGAACACGGAGTTTGGCGCGCTTCAGAGCGAGCTCGGGCGCATCCAGTCCTCGACGAAGTTCAACGGCACCGCTCTGTTGGGAGCGGCGACCTCGAGCGTGACGTTTCAGGTGGGCATCAACAACACCGCCTCCGACAAGATCGCCGTGTCGTTTGGCGGCATTGCACTCACTCAGATGCTGGCCGCCACGACGACCCTCAGCGGCGCCACCGCCGGCAACTCGCTGAACGCAATCGGGCGTATCGACTCGGCCATCCAGAAGGTGTCCACGTCTCGCGCGAACTTCGGTGCAGCAATGAACCGCCTGGATACGGCCACTAGCTCAATCCAGACCTCGCGCCTGAACCTCTCCGCCGCGAACTCGCGTATCCGTGACGTCGACGTGGCGGAAGAGTCGAGCCAGATGTCGCGCAACCAGGTGCTCACTCAAGCGGGTATCTCGGTGTTGGCTCAGTCCAACTCCCTGCCGCAGCTTGCGTTCGGGCTCATCGGCTAGTCCTACATCGGCGTACTTCGGAGCCCGTGCTGTCTCCTCTCGGAAGCAGCGCGGGCTTCGTCGTTTGTCCCCCGGAGGGGCTCCAAGGTTTCGCTGTCGGTCCGTTCAGAGAAGCGGCAGGCAATTTGCTTCTAGGCGGAGCAGGGAGCCACCACCGGGCTCCCTCGAGACCGCTTCTCACCCAACGAGTGCAGACGGCAACCAGCTCTCCTCTCCCCCAAACCCGCGAGAATCATCATGGCAGGCACCATCACCTTCGGCGGAATCGGCTCCGGAATGGACGTCGAGGGCCTGATCTCGGGCCTAGTCGGCGCCAGCAAAGGTCCGCTCAACATCATCAATACGCGCAAGAACAACGTCGACTCAGCGGTTACGGTGCTGAGCGATCTCTCCGGCCTATTGAGCGGCCTAAAGACTGCCTCCCAAGGGCTCGACACCTTGGAAGAGGTCGGAAGCTACGCCGCGAAGAGCTCGAACGAGGCGATTGTCGCGACCGCCAACGGCTTGGCACTTCCGTCAAGCTACCAGGTCAGCGTGACCCAGCTCGCACAAGAGCAACGCACCTATAGCAACACGTTCACCGACAAGCTGGCCGCGCTCGGTCAAAGCGGCGACCTGGACATTACCGTGGGGAGCGAGGCCGCCATCAACGTCACGGTCGAAGCCACGGACACGCTCGAAGACATCATGACGAAGATCAACGAGAGCGGCGCGAAGGTGAACGCGTCGATCTTCTTCGATGGTTCGGACTATCGCCTGCAAGTCCGCGGCAAGGACTCCGGCGCGGCAAACGCCATCACCTTCGGCGAGAACAACGGCGTCGCGCTCGGCCTCTCGACCCCGGCGAACACGGTTCAGGCTGCACAAGATGCGATCGCAGTCATCGACGGCTTCAATGTCACGAGCTCCACGAACAAGATCGCAGGAGCGATACAAGGTGTCACCCTCGCGCTCACCAAGAAGACAACCGAGCCAGCCACGTTGACCGTGGAAACCGACTCCGACGCGTTGCAAGGCAAGATCAAGAAGATGGTCGACGCCTACAACGCCGTCATCAGCAAGGTGCAGGTCACGGCGGGCTATGGCGAGCGTAAGGCAACCAGCGCCGTGCTGAAGGGCGATAGCACGCTTCGCAACATCAACTCCAAGATGACCTCGACGCTGTTGAACCCGAACGCGTCACTCACCGGCAAGTACCAAACACTCAACTCCATCGGGATTCAGCTCGAGAACAACGGCATGCTGAAGCTCGACACCACCAAGCTCACCGAGGCGCTCGGTGAGGATCCAGACGCCGTGGCGCGCATCCTCGCTGGAGACGACACCACCGACGGCATCATGGACGCGATGAGTACCTTGATGGAGGACCTCGTCGCGCCAGAGAGCGGCGCGCTGACGGCTCGCAAAGAGGGGCTGGAAGCTGAGAAGACGCGCCTTCAAGAGCAAGCGGATAAGGAGCAAGAGCGCCTCGATCGCTACGCCGAAACCCTGCGGAAGCAGTTCACAGCGATGGACTCCACCGTCGCCTCCTACAACGCACAACTAGCCTACTTGATCGCGTGATCTGGCCGTTTGTCTAGTCACGAACCGAGCACTTCAGAGGAAGATCGATGTTGGACGTCGCCAGTCGCTACAAACAAGTTCAGATCCAGACCTCGAGCCCGGGAGACATCCTGCTCGCACTCTATGATGGGTTGTTCCGCTTCCTGCGAGGCGCGCAGCTCTGCCTCGAGCAGAAGCAACGCGCACGAGCCGGCGAGCTGATTAGCAAGAGCCACGCGATCATCAGCGAACTCTTGATCGCGCTCGATCCGAAGCACAACCCGGACCTCTGCCAACACCTGAGCGGCGTCTACGACTTCTGTCTCGATCGCCTGACGCAAGCGAACCTGAAGAGCGACCCGCTCTTGGTGGCGGAAGTGATTATGGTGCTCAGCCCCATCAAGGAGGCTTGGGAAGTGGCCGTACCTCAGGCAGCGCGTGAGCAGACGCTGCCGAGGTGATATGCACAGCTTTCCCAATCCCACGCAAAGCGTAAAAGACAGCACCGTAACCTACGTTCGTGGAGCCGCTCCAGACGACTTCTGGGCTCACTTCCGCTCCGGCGCGAGCGTGCACATCTCCCGCGGCAGAGGCTGCCACTACCCGGAACTGCCGAGCGCCGCGCCCTCGATGCGCGCCTACTACGAAGCGTTCGCAAAGCGCTTCCCGCACCTCGGGCGCGTCCTGGACGCGGGCTGCGGCGCTGGCGTCGGAACGCGCATCCTCGGACGCCACTACCGTCAGGTGCTAGCCGTCGATCGCGATCCCAAAGCGCTCGCCTTCTGCCGTGAGCTATCTCGCCGCACGGAAACACTTCAGACCAACATCGAAGATGGTCTTGGCCAAGAGCAATGCGCCGCTGCGGTGGTGGCGGACGTGCTCGGGCACACCGACTCCCCCTCGACATTTTTGCGGAGTCTACGCCGTGGCTTGAGCGAGGGCGCACCGGTCCTGGTCGTCGAAGCGCGCGCCGAACTGACGCAGCGTCTGGAAGCACCAGCCCGGCGCGCGTTCTCCTCACTTGAACTCGCAAGACTCTTGGAGAGCAACGGCTTCCGCTTCACTGAGTGGTTAGCCGAAGACTCTAGCTTCCTCGCGTGCTGCGTTACCGCCCAGGACGACGGGCTTTGGCAAGATTTCGAGGCTGCGGAGCGCGCGGTAGCCGCTGCGGAGCAAGAGCCGTCCAGCACGCTACTGGCGCGCGCTCTGAAGAAGAACGGCGAGTTCGGCGCCAAGGCAACTGGGCACCCCCGCTACCATGCGGAGATGCTACTCCTGGAGGCACGCCTCGGGTGGCTAGAGCACAGTGGAGACCGTACCGCCGAGGCGCTGCTCGCGGCTCAGCGCAGTGCTCCCGGGGACGCCCGCGCTTCCGCACGGCTAAGCCAGTTGATGCTGGCTGTGGGCGCGGTACCCGACGCGCTCGAGCTGGCTCTGTCCGCGCTGCGGGTGGACCCAACCCTGCCGGAGGCCGCCAACGCATTCGCTAGCGCCGTGACGAAGCTCGGCCATGAAGACCGCTTCGGCGCGTGGCGAGCAGCCCACGCCCTGTCCCCTGCAGATCCAAAAGTGGCTTCGGCACTGGCGGAAGCCGCCGCCGCACGCGGAGATACAGGCTTCGGGATCCAAGTGTTCAAACAGGTGCGCAGCTATGGGGACGCGCTGCCCGCAGATTTCTGCCTGGCTTTAGCCTGGATGCTGGACGCGGAAGGCAAGACCGCCGACGCACGGCTCGAAGCGCGCACGGCTCGCGCCCTCTCTCCAAAGGACCCAGAAGTCCAGGCCCTGTGCGCGCACCTCGGCTGCTAGTCGCCTGTTGAGTATCGCTCGCGAAGCGATTGCGTGGCACGCGCTCGCGCGATGCGGCTACTATCGCTTGCGTGACGCGCGAGGTCGAAGGGCGAGAGCCACCAGAGCTGGACGTCCTGCGCCACCGGGTTGCGGCGCTGGAGACGGAGAACCTCGCGCTCTACCGCGCGATCCGTTTGCTTCACCAGGTGTCGAGCTTGGTGCGCGATGCGCTGGAACTGGAGCCGACCTGCTACGCCCTGCTGACTGGCGTCACCGCCGGAGTTGGCCTCGGTTTCAACCGGGCGATGCTCTTCATCACTCCGGACGCGTCCGAACGAGGACGCGCCTGCTTGTCTGCCATCGCCGCCGTGGGACCAACCGATGAACGCGAGGCGGACTTGGTCTGGCGAGAGATCGAATCCCTGGCGCCAGACCTCAGGGCGCTCTACCAAGCAGGCCTGGACCAAGCGAAGGCTCCGGGCTCCTTGGGTCGCAGAGTTCGGGAACTCGAGGTGCAGGTCGATGCGAACAATCCAATTGGCCTTGCCGTACGGAGACAGGCATTGGTGCGCGGGGAGGGCGACGATGATCTGAACGGTCTGTTGGATTTGGAGACCGCAGTCTCAGTCCCGCTCTTCGATCGCCACGGCTTGTGTGGAGTGCTCTACGCTGACAACCGCTTCACCGGGCGTCGCGCGGATGCGATCACGATCGAAGTCCTGGGCATGCTCGCGGATCAAGCCGGCCTCGCGCTGGAGAATGCCCGGCGCTTCGAGCGCCTCGCGCGGGAAGCGCGCACTGACGCGCTGACAGGGCTGGGGCACCACGGCGCGATGATGGCGGCGCTGCAGCGGGCGATGGCGGAGAGCCAGGAGCGCTCTGAGCCGCTCAGCCTCGCGATGATTGATCTGGACGATTTCAAGCGAGTGAACGACACCCACGGGCACCTCGCCGGAGACGCGCTGTTGATGGCGGTGGCGGAGCGACTGCGGGACGTCACCCGCGGACGCGAGCTGGCGTTTCGCTATGGCGGTGAGGAGTTCGCAGTGTTGCTCCCGGGGGCGCAGCGGCATGTCCTCCAGAAGGTAGGAGAGCGCCTGCGCAAGAGCGTCGGCGCGCGGCCATTCAGCGTCAGCGAGAAGACTACCCTCCGGGTTACCTGCTCCGTGGGGATCGCCGAGCAGAGCCCGGGAGACAACGCGGAGGCGCTGATCGACCGTGCCGACCAAGCGCTGCTCGAAGCAAAATCCTCAGGGAAAAATTGCGTGCGCCTCGCCTCGGCGCCTACGACGCGCTGAGCCAAGGTCCCCAGACGCGTTCCTGACGAAGCGTGAATTCCACGCACAGATCTGACCAGGGCGTCAGGCCAGGCGCCTCCGCCCACGCTCCCGGTAACCCTGGCGCGTCGCGGCAAAGCGCGTAGTTTCCGCGACTTACGCGCTGGGCCTGGGCATTGCACAAGCGTCCAGCCATATGAAACTTCATTCGCTCTGGCTTGGTCTTACAACCGCACTCTCCGCAACCGGCGTCCTATTCCACGCGGCGGATGCCCACGCACAGGACTACCTGGATGACTCACGCTACGAGTCACCCGGGTACGACCGCTCGCCCAAACCTGGCTCCCTGGACGATGAAGACTTCCGTCCCTGGGACCACGGGGAGTTCACCATGGGTTTCATCGGCGGACAGCGGTCCTACACGCAAACCAACTTCAGCCAGGTCGGGAGCGGTGAGCGCCTCAACCTCGATGCGCCGCTCTCGGGCGCGCCCTACGATCGAGTCGCCGCCTTGGGTCTGCGCTACGACGCGCGCCTGGTCGTCAGCTACGTCAGAATGACCGTCGGCTTCGACCTGCCCTTCGCCACCTACTCGACGGGGGACTCGACCCAGACCTACGACATCGCTGGACAACAGCGAGAAGTGACGAGCCGCAGCCTCGACATCAAGGGCCTGCGCTTCGGGATCGGAGGAGAGCTACCGACGGGTTCCCCGATCACGCCCTTCGTTGACGTGATGGGCACCGTGAACTTCCTTGATACGACGCTCGTGGTCGACGACGAGAGCTACGACTTCGACGCCACCAGCTTCGGCTTCTCCGTCCGCGGCGGTGTGCGGCTTCAAGTCAGGCGTTGGTTCTTCGCTCAGCTCGCTGGTGAGGTCGGGATAGCGAGTGACGTGGTTTGGGGTGGCGAGCTCTCCGTCGGGTTCTCGACCATGTAGTTCATGCGCGCGGCTCGTCGCCTCCCCCGAGCTTCGCCATGTCTCCCCGCAGCCCGCGCTCGATTCCAATGAACCCAAACGGCAGAACCGAGAGCAACATGTTCTTCGCCGAGCGCGTGATGGGCCACTCGTGCTCCAATGCCGCACGGATCAAAGCCACCACGAACACCAGGAACAGCGCGCCATGCGCCATCCCGACGATGCGCACAGCGAGGGGCTGGCCGAAGACGTACTTGAGGGGCATCGCGATCCCCAGCAGGATCAAGAACGACAAGCCTTCGACCAAGCTCACCCAACGAAAGAACTTCAACTCACTCATCCCGCTCCCTAACGCTCGAGCCGCCTCCCAAAGGCCATGGAGGCGCGGCGCCGCGGTGGCGAGCGGACAAGATGTCGCAGCTTACTGGTCAGCCTCGCAAAGCGTGACTCCCATCGCGTGCTCGCAGTGTTCGTCCGCGTCAGCCATCAGCCCGCTGGTCGCGTGAAACAGCCGACACTGCACATGATTGCCGTCGAACACCAAGGGGTCGCGCACGTCGTAAGAGACGTCTGACGGCGGCAGGCCAGAGCACACATCCAGGCACTCCGTCATGTCCTTGTAGTGATAGAGCGGCGAAGAAGCTTCAGTGCACGCGACCATCATCACGCTGCAGTAGCCCTCGCAGTTGCTGCCGCAGCGACCGTCGCCCCCGGGCCCGGCCTGACGACAGTATGCAGCGAGTTCTGTCCCGGCAGCGTAGCGCGCCTTCCCTGCGTACTTCAGCCGGCACGCCGCGGAGTCTCCGTCCGCGTCCCCCAACGCGCCCGGCGGCAACACGCCGCACACCTTGAGGCACTGCTCTCGATCCTTGTACTGCGGGTAGTCTGCCTCGCAGTAGGCCTCCATGTCAGTGCAGTACTCTTCGCACACACTGACCCCGCCAGCGCCCGCGCTGCCCGCATCATCATCTTTCCCCGCGGATCCTCCGTTTGCGTTCGCTCCCGTTCCACCGGCGCTTTGGCTCCCTTGACCTCCCGATGCCTTGCTCCCTTGCGCGTTTCCTGATTGCCCGGAACCGCCTTGCCCCGCCGCGCCGCCCGACGAGCCCTCCAAGGTCGGGTCCTCGACGGCGTCCTCGATACCCAGCACTTGGGCGCAGGCGGGAACAAGCAGCAACGTCAACGCGAGGACCCCCCGCTCAGTGATCGACATCAGAAGCTTCCCCCCAAGCTCAGCGCTGCACCATCACGCGTGCCTCGTAGCGCCAGATTCGTCCTCGGCCCCTCCCTCGACTCGGTGGGACCAAACAACACCAAGCTCACTCCGCCCACCAACAACGTACCGCCCACGGCGAACGCCACGGTCGCGCCGTCGGCGTAGCTCAGCGCGTCTTCGCGCAGCCTCGTACCCTGCGCCGTGCAGCGATTCTTGTCTTCCTCGCGGCAATGGTCGAGAGATTCACTGTTTGCGTCATAGGCCTTCACGGTCAGAAACGCCCCTACTCCAAGCCCAACCAACCCCAATCCCAGGGCAACATACCCAACGGACTCCCAGGGTCGTTCGCGCTCGGTTCTTGGGGGTGAGGGTGCACGCCCATCCGCGACAGGCGCAGGCGTCTTGGCCACCTTTGGCAGCGCCGCCAGTTGCGGCACCGCGACCTCGGTCACGTGGGGTCCAGCGGGAGTGTCGAAGTGCTTCTCCCAGCTTCGGTAGCCCGCAGCACGCACCTTGAGCTCGCTCCGACCCGGGTCGACGGGGAGCGGAGAAGACCACGAAGCCTTCGGAATGCTCACTCCGTTCAGCGCGATGCTCGCATCCTCAGGGAAATCGTCTGGCAGACGCAGCACTAGGCGACTGAGCCGCGCTTCGAGATCGCTCGCCCGTTGCTTGGCCAAGTCCTGACGTTGGCTCTCGCCGCGTTGACCCGCAAGCGCTGCCGCTTCGAGAAACAGCGCCCACGCGCTCGCACTCTTGCCCTCCCGATCGCGACAGTCTGCTAGGCGCAGCAACGTGCCAAGCGCCGGATCGAGCTCCTGACTGGCCGCAAACTTCGGACAAGCTCTGGCGACTTGACCCGAGTTCACGAGATCGGTGCCTTCTTGAAATAGCGCCTCCGCCGCGGCCTTCTGCGCGCCGGAGGGTTCCGCCAAAGCGTGCGGAGAGAGCGCAATCAAGCAGCTGGCGATCAAACTAGCGTGGCCGCCCCTCATGGCTCCACCAGCGCAAAGTCCACGACGTTGACGCCCGCGAGATCACCCGGCTGCTTGTCGGCAGTCGAGTAGTAAAGCGGAATCCCCTTGTATGCGAGTTGCTGGCCAACTCCCGGAGAAGTGAAGACACTGAAGTCCGACTCCGCCAGCGACGTGACGTGGCTCAGCTGTTTGCCGCGCACCGGCTTCGCCTGAGAAGCACAGCTACCCGCGCACTTCGCGACGGGGTCCGCGCCGCCGCTTCCAAGCTCATCGGCGGCATAGGCATAGAACGCAAACCCCCAGCGGTCGCCGAGGTACTTCGTGCTCCCGTTGCGCAGCACGACCAGCTCCGGCGGGATCACCTCCGCCGCATGCCAGAGCTTGGCCTTGCCCTGCCCGGCGATCAGCCCCGGGCTGGTGTCGTTCTTGTAGTAGTAGAGCGGCCAGCCCATGTAGGTCGTCTGGCGCGCACCGTCGGCGCGCAGGAAGCTGCCAAAGTTCGCGTCGTCCAGCCCCGCGCCCAAGACTCGGGGATCTGCGTCGAAGAGCGGCCACGAGAGCAAGCAGTCACCAACGCATCCACTCACCGGCGCGTGATCGCAGTCGCCCGGGACGTCGCTTCCGTACGTATACAACGTGATCCCACCAGCGTCGGTCAGGTACTGGCCCAAGAACGGGCTAGTCGCGCTTCCTACAGTCTCTGCGGGAGCGCCTGCGGCGCCTGCCACGCCCCCCGCGCCTGACACATCGCTGTGGAAGACGCAGTGAACGAGCTCGCTCCCACCGCTGCCGGCGGCGCCCGCCGTACCTCCAGCTCCCGCCGCGCCGGCCGCTCCACCAGGTCCTCCGCCGCTGCCGCCACTTCCGCCGGAAGTTCCGCCGCTGCCCCCGTTCAACGCTCCTGCAGCCCCCCCGCTGCTCTGGACTCCTCCACTGCCCGCGGTCTGCGCGCTGCCAGAGCTACCCCCCGTTGGACCAGCTCCACTGCCCGCGTCACCACCCGCGCCCGCGCTGGTACCACCAGAGCCCCCGTCGCCTTTGCCTCCGAGGCCGCCCGCCTTGTCGCTGCCGCACGCGACGCACGCGGCACCAACCAGCGTCAATGCCGACGCCCAACGTAGCGTGGTACCTACAGAAACCACACGTTCGCCCCTCTGCCCCGACCAATCTGCTCGCATACTTCCTCCCCGTCTCTCGCCGACTTCAAGTAGTTTCCGCATGATTATTGGCGCCCCCCGAAGGTGCTCGGGTCCCATGCGTTAGCGGAGCCCTTCGGCAGGGGCGCGTCGCTGCCCTGCGGCTTCGCTTGCCCCTCGGGCTTATCCGCGCTCGTCTGCCTCGAAGGCCGCTGCGCCGACGGCGCCCAGCGTCCCCGTGTCCACGCACGGCTGCTCTTCGCTGCCTCCGCGGCCTCCTCGGCACTAGGCGCGACACTGGGCGTTGGCGCCGGTTCTTCCGCCGCCGTTGCTGGCGCGTCCGGGGCTTCAGGCGCAGACACTTCAGGAGCCGCGACCGGTGCTTCAGGGGCTGCTTGCGCCGCATTCGCCGGGAGCTCCGTTGGCCCGCTCACTCCCCGCGCAACGAACCACCCGACTCCAACGAGCAAGCTGCCAAGTCCGAGCACAGCGACGCCAGCACGCCCCCAGCGCCGCGAAGGCGCCGGTGACGCGAACCGCTGCGCGCTCAGAAGGCTGCCACCGCTCCTGAGTGAACCTGACTCGCTCTCCGCATCACCCGGCTCACCGACTGCCGTCGGAACTGGATCCAACGTGATCGCACGCAGTGAGCTGTAGCTGCTCGAGCTGCTACTCAGAGTTGGTTCTGGCAAGTCGCGGTCGAGATCGGCCTGGGCGCGCCTCAGCTCGCTCCTGCGCTGCGACGCTTGCTCACCGAGCAGCGCACGCATGTACGCCGCCACGCTCGCTTCGAAGCTCCCTTCGAGCCACTCTGGTGCAGCCCGCTCCAGAGCCGAGAGCATCTCATGAGCCGTCTGGAAGCGCTCGGCCGGCTCACGCCGTAGCGAGCGCATCACGAGCGCCTCGAGCTCGAACGGATAGTCCTCGACGATGGCACTGGGACGCGTCACCGGGCGAGTCAGTACGTTGCGAATCGTCGCCGCTGGAGTATCCCCACGGAATGGATGCCTACCCGTGGTCAGAGTGTAGAGCAGGATGCCGAGCGCGAAGAGGTCCGTCCGCCTGTCCACGCTCTGCTGGTTGACTTGCTCTGGCGCCATGTAGGCAAACTTGCCCTTGATCTCCCCCTCCATCGTCAGCGAAGAGCTTCGATGCGTGGCCTTGGCTATGCCGAAGTCAACCAGCTTCGCCGTCCCGTCGTAGGCCACCAGAATGTTCTGCGGAGAGATATCGCGGTGCACGACGCCGAGCAGGTTGCCCGATTCGTCACGCAGCTCGTGCGCCGCGTTGAGTCCCTTGCACACCTGACCAACCAGGTTCACCGCAATCGGCATCGGAATCCCGGTGTCCCCAGCTGCTTTGCCAACAACGCTCAGCGACTCGCCGTCGACCCACTCCATCACGAGATAGAGCAACCCTCCCTCATCCCCAAGTTCGACCGTATTCACCACGTTTGGGTGATGGATCTGTGCGGCGAGCGTTGCCTCTTCCAGCAGCATCTCCTCAAGGCGCTCGGAATCAATATCCGCACGGATCGTCTTCACCGCGAAGATCTTGCGAAAACCCCGAGAGCCACGCAGGCGCGCAGCCCATACCTGTGCCATGCCGCCCTTCGCGATCGGCATCAGCAGCTCATACCTGCCCAAAACCAACCCAGGGCGAGGTTCCGCCACCACGCACTGCACTCGAGACTCGGAAACGTTGGCCATGCGTGTGGTCCTAACCGTGGCTGCGCCGTCCACCGATCGGCATGTCAGGTGCCTTGGGCGGCCGAGGTTTGTTGTTGAGGTAGTCCTCCATGACGGCCTTGCGATGCGGCAGGAAGGCGTCGAGGAGCGCCGGTGAAATCAGGTAGCGAGTCACTCCATCTACCGCTTCGGTGTCGCGCTCACTCACATGCGTGAAGCCAAGAGAACTCGGCCAGACGAGCCCGCCCCCAAGCTCCGCGCCGTTGCTCAATCGATGGCAGCCTGCGCAACTCTGCGCCTGGGCGCGTAGCACGATGTCGTCAGCCGTGAGCCCGCTGCTCAGACCCGCAAGCTCCAATTCGATGCCCTCCCGAAGGACCGTGTTGGGTTCGAACTGCCCTGGGTAGCGCATCTCCTCGGCAAAAGCGCCCGAGCTTTGGCTCTGTCCCGAGTTGAACTCGTCTGGTACCGACAGGGTGATGAGCGCAATCTCATCTGCCGCCAGCGACTCGGTTTCTGCAGGGAAAGTAGCCTGAAAGGCCGCCGCTCCCGGGAGGGGTGAGCCTGGAGCAAACAGGGGGCCAAAGGGATTCGTCTTGACGGTGACCGGCGCAAACACCAATCCGCTGCCTTGCCCTTGCAGCTTGAACTCCCTGAGTGACCAACCGGTGGTGGTATTCGAGAACTGGTTGGTACGTATCTGGCCAAGCCCGTCGGCGTTGTTTCCGTAGTGCTCGATCGCGACCACGGGAGGCACGTTGCCCTGACCCGCGAAGTAGAAATCCTCCAGCGCGTCTGCGCGACCTTCGACGTCCGCGACATCCGTCAGATCCGCCCAAACATCGACAATCTTTCGGCACCCCTTGAGTCCTTGCTGGGGGTGAGGGTTCGGCATGACCGCCTCGAAGATCACGAGGTTTCTATCTCGCGAGTCGTCAATGCCAGTGCGCTTGGCATACACGATGCGGTACTCGCCGCAGTTCGAAGCGTCCTCCGGTGCCAGGTCGAAACGATTGAAGAGACCGACCGGGATGTACTCGCAGGGGCTCCCCGCAGTGAAGGGATCACATGCACTCTGAGCGCCCTCCGACGGTGCCGGGCGGCAAAGATACGGGTAGCCATTCAGGCTCGTTGCCCCGCCTGAGACCTCGTCATCGCAATGCGGTCCACGACCAAGACCTGGCCCGGGATTCTGGGTGTCCCACCATTGAGTGAACAACGCGCCCGCGGTGACACTCGCGTCCCCAGCGTCAGCCGCGAGCTTCTCCATCACGCGTTGGAAGCCAAAACGAGCCAAAATGGGCTGCTCCGTCACAACCAGGCTACGCCTGACGTCGAGGCTAATGGTCTTAGCCGCGGCTCGCTTCGCGCCAACTTCGCCAGCCGTTCCTGAATCGAAACAAGATACCAATAGCGGCATCATCACGGCACCGACACAGACGGCACTACCTATATTCCATACGGATATCACCAAATCGCGACGCGAACCGACTCCCGAAAACGGCATGGAGCTCCCCTTTCACGCTTCGAGTCGAAGCGCACTGTCCAGAATGGCCACCAGAGTTATGGGCGACTCGACCCTTGGTACTAAGCCGCACACGTCCGAGTCACCGCGGACGTCAACCACCGCTCAAGAGCCGACCTGGGCTGGCGACTCCGTCTCCCCGAGGTACTGACACCTAGTGGCGCGACCCGGCGAGCAAACTGACGACCAAAATTCGTCGGTGGTTAATAGTGACTCGAACGTGCGCCCACTCGTGATCGCAGAAGAGCGTCAGTGGGCGTCACTCACTTTCTCACGTAGGAAATGGGCGATCAAGTCCACCCCATGAGATCGCTAGGGTGGTGTGCGCCAAGCGACACCTGGCGGCCTACAGCGTTCGCGTCTTGAACGTTCGTTCGTCTCTAACGCGCGCTGCGCCCCAAACGAAGCAGCGATGGCATTCAGGGACAGCAAGCCCGACCACCGTCGGCGCGCCTCTCACCGTTGCCCCGCGGCAACATCGCTAGTGCTTGCAACCGATGCGACGACGAGCCACCACAACGTCGTCGTAGTGAGTGACCTGCGCCTCGGGCACGGTGATGCCGTTTTGCTCCTTCGCGTCGAGCGTGCCCTTTTCGTAGTACGCATCGAGCGTGACCGCCTTGAGCCCAACGTCCGCAGATGTTCGGAAATTGAAGCCTTCGAAACCTTGTTGATCCTGGAAGTACTGGCCATGGGAGTAGAAGTTGTCCCGTAGCCAGCGCCCCCTAGGAGTTCCCGTACGGTATTCCCCAACGAGCTGGTCTTCAACGTACAGCGCGAGTTCCCCGTCGTAGCTGCCGGGGGTGTTCGCCTTGGCGAGCACTTCGACGCAGAACCACTGGTCTCGTGGGAACGGAGCCTGATCCGCCGGGTTGAAGTTGTTCCCGTAGTAGGGCGTGGAAGAGGGCCCGTTGTAGCCGGCGCAGTTCGGGTCGGTTGAGCCGTCGTTGCACTCCCAGCTGCGCATCTCGTGCCAGTACACGTAAAACGAGAAGAAGCCGTTGTCCTTGGCATCGAGGTCGAACCAGAAACCTTCATTTCCCCCGGGAACAACTGCGGCGAGGCCGTCACTATTGAACGCGTCGTTTCCGGCTGCGACCCTCACCCAGTGGTGAGGCACCGCCGTGTCCCCCACGTAGCGAGTGTAGAACCGCCAATACATCTGCTCCTCTCGGGCCGGGAACTCGAAGCGCGCTTGGGCGGAGATGTACTGCTGGCTCGCGAGCATCGTGCGCGTCACGTTGGCTTCCAGGTACTTGCTGCCGCCATTCGCGGATGTCGCGTCGTCGATCACACGCAGGCGCTGCGCGTTCTGGGTGAACGAGGTCCAGCCGGCCATGTCGGACTCGAAGTTCGAGTGGAAGATCACGTCCGGATCGCTCTCGATGCCAACATCTCCGGGGTAGTCCCCGCTGAGACCAGGCGACGCCCCTCCAGAACCGCCCTGTGCTCCGGACCCAGCCTGCCCCGCGGAACCAGCCCGGCCCGCCGAACCGCCGCCCCCAGAGGCGCCGATGCCGCCGCTTGCGCTGGCGCCCGCGGAAGAGGAGCCGGCTTGCCCTCCGGACGCCCCGCCGCTCCCACCTGACTCGCTGGTGGACTGCTCGGGGTCCGAGCCACAAGATATTGCCACCAGGAAACTCGCTACTGCAATCAGGCGACCGAAGCGTGCACTCACCGCTACCTCCCAGAGCGCGCTTCCTACCCTCGCCGCGCGCTCACTTCGCGGCGTAGCATAGCAGAAGCATGCGCTAGCGCGGGATCACCACGGATTCGCACCCAAACGCGATATCAACCTGCCCTTGAACGACCGATTTCACCTTGTTGCAGGTGGCAGGACACGCGATTACCCGTGTGGGATTGGTCGCGTTATCGTAGTACCAGCCGCCCAGCGTCGGGTCGCAGCTCGCGGCATCGTCCACGCGGTAGATGGTCTCCTTGGTTCCGTTGTCTTGGTCCGTGAACTCCACGTTGACCAAGTTCGGGTCGAAGCTCTGGCCGGACGGTGCCGGAGGGATGCCCCACTCGCAGTCCAAAGGCACGGCTCCCTGGGAGATCTTTGTCGCCAGGTCGTTGAAGATCTGCTGGAAGGTTGCCTGACACGCGGCCAGCTGGCCCGGCGGACAGCTGCAGATATCCCCGTGGATACCACCGGTCGCGTTGACGATGTCCTTGTAGACAGAGCCTACGCGCGCGGCGTTTGCGCATTGGGTGAACGCATAGATCGCGCTGAACTTCCATGCCGGCGTCCCGTCAGCGTTCTTGAGCAACGACGGATCGAGGTTCGAGTAGTCGGTGATGAACTGCTGCGGGTTGTTGTCGTACGCGCCAGGGTTCCCGGTGCTGCTCCCGTCGGGAGAGGTCTCCGAGTTGTCGTCGGTGATCACCACGACGTACTTCAGTGAGTTCGGGCGGAACATGAACTTGTAGTCGTTGAACCGCGCAACGAGCTTCCTCAGGGCGTCCACGCTGTCGATGAATGAGTTCTGCACGTGGAGGAAGTTCGGTGCCTTCGAATCCGCGGGGCACTGACCAGACCCCAGCGGTGCAGGCACGCAGATGCCTGGCAGCGGCCAGAACGGATAGCCCGCCAGCATGGCGACGTGCACATCGATGCCGCTCGCAACGATTTGCTGGGAGAAGGCGTTGATGTTCTGCTGAACCGACGCGGCCTCTTCGACCATGCTGCCGGATGTGTCGATCGCCCAGATGATGTCCGCGGGCTGAAAGCGCTCCTCTGCCTTCTGCGAGACGCCTTCGCATGCGGCGTCCGGATCGAGACCTCCACCGCCCCCGTTGGCGCCGCCACCGTCGAGAGGGATCCCGGCGCTGCCGCCGTTACCCGATCCGTTGCCCGAGCCTCCGTTCGTCGAACCGCCGTTGCTGCCGCCGTTGCCCGACCCGCCACTCGCGCCGCTGCTGCTGGAGCCACCCGAAGAGATGTTGTTCTGGTTTCCGCCTGACGCTGAGCACGCAAGCGCGGTACCGATAGCGATCCCCATCAAGCCCAGATGTCGAAGTCGAAGCACCAACAGATGCTAACCGAACCTTGGGCCGGATGGAACTGACCAAACGTCCGACTCCGCGCAGAATCCAGGCAAATCTAGCTGGATTCCGTCTCTCCGCCCCACCGACCCGCTGGTCGGGTGCTAAGCGCCCGCAATTCCGCACCCCTACGCCGGAGCGCATCATAGTTCACACTCGATGCAGGTACCGGGCCCACCCCCCGCGAAAGCCAGCTCATCCGCCATCAGGCCGCTTCGGATCGGGGGGTGAGGTGAGCCGCAGCTCAGCCGTTCTTACACGCACAGCCGGGCAGCTTGCCATCCGGGCGGGGCTCGCACGCGATCACACGCCCTCGCGCGTCCAGCGCGATCCGACAGCAATCTTCCAAGGTGCCCCGCAACAGCTGGCGTCCCCGTTGCACGCGAGACTTCATCCCAGAGAGCGAGATATCCATCATCTGTGCCGCCTCTCGTTGCGTCAGGCCCTCGAGCTCGGTGAGGGTCAGCGCCTCACGATAAGGGGAAGGCAACATCGCTACGAAGGCTGCGACGTAGGTCGCAAGTTCTTGTTCCGCGGGGTACTCTTCGTCTGCCATGCTGGCCTGTGGCGCCTCGAGGTCCGCGGAAGACTCTAGAGCCAAGCGGCGTGCAAGCGTGCGCTGGTGATCGACGATTGCGTTCCGAGTCAGACGATACGCCCAAGGACCGAAGCGTTCGTCGTCACGTAGCTCGGGTAGCGCGCGCTGCATCCGGAGCAGAACGTCCTGCAAAACATCGTCCGCGTCACTGGGGGCGACGCGGCGCGCGATGAAGGGACGCAGGCGCGTCGTCAGTTCATCCCACGCGCCCTGCATCGCCGATTCGATCACGCCTTGGTTCCTCCACAGCAGCTTGGCTCGCAACACTTCGCTTCGCCAGGCTTGGTCGCCTGAATGCTCGCAGAAGCCACGAATTCTTCGACCCCTGAACCCGGCATCCAGTCGCGGATGAACTCTTTGCTTGCTTGATTCACCTCGACCCTCACCCCCTCGAACCCCACTTCCGTGAGAAACCGTTCCAGATCCTGGACAGATGCCGCGCCCGCCACACATCCGGTGAGCGCGCTGACATCCTGCGCAAGAGCCTCCGGCAACTCACCGAGGCGCACCACGTCAGAGATGGCGAGTCTCCCCCCTGAACGCAGCACGCGGAATGCTTCTCGGAAGACCGCGGGCTTGTCAGGGCTGAGATTGATCACGCAGTTCGAGAGGATGACGTCGACGCTCCGGTCCTCGAGCGGCAGGTGTTCGATCTCTCCTAGCCTGAACTCCACGTTCCGTTGCTCCAAACGAGCGGCGTTCTCTCGCGCCTTCGAGACCATCTCCGCCGTCATGTCGACGCCAATCACCTTCCCCGTAGCGCCAACTTGATTTGCCGCAAGGAAACAATCGAAGCCTGCGCCTGACCCGAGGTCGAGCACCGTCTCGCCTGCGCGGAGAGATGCAAGGGTCTGAGGGTTCCCACACCCCAGCCCCAGGTTGGAGCCTTCGGGTACCGCGGCAAGGTCAGCCTCGGAATAGCCAAGCGCCAGGCTCGCGCTCGGCGCCACGGCACAACACCCTGGGGCGCAGCTCTGTGTGGTGCCCTTGGCTACGTTCCCGTACTGCTCACGGACGACTTGTCGAACTCGATCTTGGGTTTCTACGGTCATCTATCGGCCTCCTTGCTCCCCAAGACGCCAGGGGGGGGCAAAGGACGCAGGAAATCGTCCGGTAGTGACAACATCCCCCGACGCCAGCTTTCCGCGCTCGATTAGAAGAACGAGAGTCGATGAACACCTGGGGCATTCTGATCTTCGCGATCACCTACCTCTTGATCTCAGCGGGTCGAGTGAGGGCGCTTGGCCTGGATCGACCGGCGGGCGCGCTGTTTGGCGCCGTAGCCTGCGTGGCCCTGGGTGTGCTCACACCGGAAGATGCGCTCGGGGCCGTCGACGGGGACACGCTGCTCTTGCTGTTTGGTGTGATGGGCATGGGCGCCTTCCTGGCGCGAGGCGAGTTCCTGGAACAGCTCGAGGTGCGAGTGACTCGCTGGGCCCGCACGCCAGTCGGTCTGCTCGGAGTCATCGTCTGGGGAGCCGGCCTACTCTCGGCGCTGATCACCAACGACGCGGTGTGCGTGCTGGCCGCTCCGAGCGTGGTTCGCCTGGTGCGCAGACACTCGCTGCCTCCCCTGCCCTATCTGCTCGCGCTCGCAACAGCGGCTAACACCGGCAGCGTGGCCACTCTGGTGGGTAATCCCCAAAACATGCTGTGCGGCCTGTTGGGTGGTCTCAGCTATCGCAGCCACCTGATGTTGCTCGGCCCCGTGGCTCTCTTCGGCCTCGCCCTGAACCACGGCATACTCCTACTGTTTTTCCACCGAGCAATTCAAGAGTCGCATCTAAAGGTGGAGGAACTCCGTAGCGAGCCGATTTCATTCCGTACCAAGCTGACCCTCGGGGTCATCATGAGCACTGCGGTGGCCTATGCGCTCGGCGCTCACCTCGCTTGGACGGCGGCGGCTGGCTTCGTGGTGCTGCTGCTGGTTCAGCGAGTCGACGCGCGAGAACTTTGGCCGCGCATCGACTGGGCGCTCTTGTTGTTCTTCACAGGGCTCTTTGTGGTCGTTGAGGGGCTCGCGCGAAGCGGGGCACCCGCTTGGTTCTTTGAACAGTTGCCCCTTACCCTTGATTCGGCGTCCACAACCAGCGGTCTCAAGCTCACAACGCTGTTCTTGCTCGGATCCAACGTGGTCTCGAACGTGCCGTTCATCTTGCTCGTGAAAGATCAAATCGCGCGCTTCCAAGAACCGAGCTTGGGTTGGGAACTCTTGGCAATGGCATCGACGTTCGCGGGCAACCTTACGCTTATCGGCTCCGTCGCGAACTTGATCGTTGCTGAAGCGGCGCGGGACGTCGGCGGGATGCGCTTCTTCGCGTATCTACGTGTTGGCTTTCCGATTGCCGTGACAACTGCGCTGGTCGGCGCAGCGTGGCTGATGCTAGTGCACGGATCCCTGTAGCGGCAGTCGTCGACGTCGCGCGTGCGGTCAGCCGCACACGCCGTAGGTCACACCATTCACGGTGGGAGAGTCAGCGAACGTGGTGCAAGTAGCGCAATCTCCCATGCCCACGCGACACCAGCGTTGACAGTTCGAGCCGTCGCAGTGATAGCCAGGCGCACACGCTTCCCCAAAGAAACACGAAGTGGTGGAAGTTCCCCCTGGCACACAAGTGGTAGCGGCGCCGCCCGTCGTTGGTTCACAGCCGAGACCAGCACCACAAGCCGGCGCAGGGGACGTGGGAGAACACTGCTCGGCGCACACTCCGACACCAGCGACCGGAGCGCCATTGCTCGTGACCCCCATGCACGGCTTGCTGCCGCACTCGCTCCCGCCGGTGCTGCACCACTGCTTGCACAGGCTATCTACGCAGCCGTAGCCAGCACCACACACAGACGGGTCAACCGCGCAGTCAGCTAGTGGACCAGCGCTGCCAGGCGCACGACATTCTGGAGCGGCACTGGCGCTCAGATCACAAGTCTGCCCCGAGGAGCACCCGCAGTTATCTCCGACGTTACACACGGAGCCACTCGGGACGTTGCACGCGCCACCACCAGAGCCTCCATTCCCGGCTGAGCCAGCGTTGCCCGCAGAGCCGCCACTCGCAGCGGAGCCGCCTGCGCCGGCATCGCCGCCTGCACCACCGCTCCCGCCATTCCCTGCGGATCCACCCGCGCCGCCACTGCCATCAGGCGGAGCACACACGCCACTTGAGAAGTCGCACAACATGCCGAGCGGCGTGCAGTCCTTGTCTGACTTGCAGCTTGGTGCGCACACGTTGCGAGAGCAGAACAGACCCTCGTCGCAGTCTGCCTGGGCGACGCACTCAACGCAGATACCGAGGTTCGGCTCGCACACGGTCTTGCCGTCGCTTCGGTCGACGCAATCCAAGCTGTTGACGCACCCAGTTACGCCCCCACTGCCGCCATTGCTCTGGGCGCCTGCGCCACCCGCACCGCCGCTCTGGTCACCGGCGCTGCCCCCAGCTCCCCCGCTGCCGAGGCCGCTCGAGTTCGAGCCCCCGCAGGCGACGAACAGCAGCGCGGCGAGCCCCACGGCAAATCTAGTGTGAGCGAAATGGAGGCTTTCTCTCATGGGAATCATGGCGGGTCTGTTACGAGCCGCGCGACCCGAGCCTTCCCCACAGGGTTCATCCTTGCGCCAACACGTCTGTGTTTCGGCTCCTGGGCCGCTCGCGCATCGCCAAGGTCACGCGCCGCGCAAGAGTCTGATTCTGCAGGGCAATCAGCGATCGCGGACGAGCTACTTCGAACGATGCGAGTGGAGCTCCTGTACTTCCCAGACTGCCCGAACGTCGATGCTGCTCGGTCGCGAGAGGCAGAGGCGTTGGACCACTGCCAGCGAGTACCCCGATGGGACGAAAACAAACCTCGACCAACACCCGGAGCTCGCAAGGTTCCGATCACCAACGCTGTTGGTCGACGGTCGAGATGTCTCAGCTGATCCCGCTCAGGGTTCCAGCAGCGACAGTTGCTGCCGGATCTACCCTGAGTCTGATATCCGCGTGGTAGCGGCTTCCTCGGGACTTGTAGCTGCAGTCCGTGGGTGCGCACGAGGAGGCTACCTGGAGGGAGCCACCAACAGAGCGTCCTCGTCACGATCCTCTAGGCGGCACGCCAAGCTTCACCCCCTTGGTCGCCATCTTGGCTATGCTGCGATGTCGTGGAGTATCGTCTAGGGCCCGTTCAGACGGGGCGTGTCGTGTTGCTACGCACCCGCACCGGGCAGTTCGTGTTGGGCGGCGTGCTGCTCATCCTGGGTGCCCCAGCGGCAGCGCTGGGTGCGTTCGTCGCCCTCGCTGACCCCTTGCTCGGCGCGAAGATCGCTGGTTTCGGCTTGGCGTTCTTCGGCGCGAGCGTGCTGGTCTTCACCCGCAGCGTTGGCCCAGCGGCGTTCGTGTTCGACGATGGTGCCGCAGCACTGCTTGCGTATCGCACGAGTGATCTCGCCGAAGCGCCTGTTGGGAGGCTCCCCTACTCCGCCATCCGGCGCCTGGCGGTGAACAAGCAAGTGAGCAGCAACAGCGAGGGACGCAGCGTGACCTACGCCTTCGACATCGAGAAGCGAGATGGCGTCCAATGGACCCTGTACACCTCTCAGTCCAAAGCGAGGGTCGAAGCCCTATTGGAGCAGGTGAAGAGCGGATGCAACCTAAAGGCGCCATCGGAGGCCTCCAGCGTCTCAGCGCCAAGCGGCGCTTTCGAAGTAGAGCGCGAAGCCGAACGCAGCGTGATCCGCTTCAAGAAGCCGTATCGATTGATCACGCAGTTCGCGGCGCTGATGGCCGTAGGCGGCATCAGCCTAGCGGTGCTCGGCTTTCAGGACCAAATCCCAGAGCTAGTCTTCTACGCCTTCTTTGCGATCATCACGCTGGTGCTGGCCGCGGTGGCTGTGGGAGCGGTGGACGGCGTCAAGAAGCATGCTGTGTTGACCATCACACCTGAGAATTTCCGTTCGGATCAGGAAGGGGGAATCCTCAAGGGCTGGTTCGAGGAGCCAATTGCCGACCTGCACGCGGTCAGCTTCAGCTACAAGCCCAATGAGGATCAGCGCGTGGTGATGCTACTGAATCGCAAGCAGTACGATGTCCTGACGGGTCCGAAGCCAAGCGACGCCATGTCCGCCTTGAACTACACCCTAACCATGGTTGCCACACGGAAAATTGAAGTGGGCGAGATGACCCTCGCCCAGAAGCTAGAACTCGAGCAACTGATTCAGGATGAGGTCGAGCGCGTCAGCGGCAAACGGCTGTTGTAAAGGCCTCAAGCGGCCTCGATGATCTCTCGCATCCGCCGGTCACGGATCCGGTGTCCGATGCTCAGCATCAAGGAAAGCGACAGCAACTGCCCGACCAGCACGGCGACGAACTCGATCCAGCCGTCGAATAGCAGCGTCGAAATCAGGCTGGAGGCTACGAACAGTACACAAGGAACGAGCGCGAGAAACGTCTCAAGCACTTCCCGGGCCGGGGTCAAAGACCACACGGTTCCGAGGATCACGCAAACGAATAAACCAAGGGACAACATCTACAGCTCCTCCATCAGAGCACCACCACCGCGGTGGCGCTGCCAAACACGATGGAATCGGCAGCTAGATGAACGGGTTGCGGATCTTCGAAGCGCCTATTCGTAACCGAACATCGGCCCATCATCCGCCTCTGGCTGCTGTTCGACACTCCAGCGTTGCCAGTCACTGTCTGCATAATCCGAGAGGGTGAGCAACGTTACCTCGCGGATCGGGTGCTGCAGGTGGAGCTGTTTCAGCGCAGGCAGGAGCTGCTCCTCGGCCAGCATGCCGAGTTCATAGGCATCGGACACGTCCACCGCCAAGAAGGCGCCCTCTGCCTTGCATGAACCGCGGAGGCCAGCGTCGCGGAGCGCCGTTCGAACGGAACTGACCAGGGGCCGAGCGTCCCCCGCCTCGAAATGGATGCGATAAACCAGCTGGCGCTCGGAGTCTCCGATCCCCACTCCGTAGAATCGAAATGGAAACTTGGAGGGATCCGCGGTGGGCTCGACGGCGAGCTCCTGTTTCGTCAGCACCAGGGCTTCGTCTTCTGGCGTGCGCGGAGGCCACTTCGTCTGAGTCCGCGACAAGTCGGGCTTGATGTTCTTTTCCGCGAACGGGATCACGACACCCTGCTCTGGATGCACGACGCCGGTGAGGTACTTGTCACCCTCCTTGCGGGTGACGATCGCGCCGCGCGGGTGACCGCCCTTGGAAAGGATGAACTCCGGTTCGATCACCCACTCCCCACGACGATCGATCACGCCGTGTCTTCCCCCCACGTCCGGCACCCAAATCGATGCGGTGGCAAACTCACCAAAGAACGGCTCGGCCGACGCGAACTTCGCAGGGATCCTGGGCTCCCCGGTCACCGCGTCCCAGTAGCCCCATTTGGCGTCCCATGCGTGAAACCCTTCTGCGCGCGCAGCGACCAAGCCGTCCGACGCCGGGAGTCGATGCAGGAATACCGGCTTCCCTGCGCGGCTGATGTAGAGCTGCTGCTGTCCAAGCACCACCTGGGCGAACACGCCATCGACGAAGGAACTCGCGTGGTAGAACTGGGGTTCGAGTACCCAGTTTCCCTGGGGATCGATGTAGCCCCAGCGCCCTCCGAGCTGCACGGCTGCGAGCCCATGATGAAACGGCAGCGCGGCCTCGAAGCGCGGCTCAATCACCCACTCGCCGTCCCGTTGGTAGCCGAAGCGCACGCGCTTGGCCTGCTTCGGTGCGCGCTTCGCCTTTGAGCGACTAGCGGTCTTGCGAGTCCCGCGCTGAGGAGTCTTTGCGCTGCGAGGCGTCTTCTTCTTGGTAGCCACCCTCACCCCCTAACTCGGAGCGTGGAAATCCGCTTGAGTAGGGGTTGAAGTCTACTTCAATCGCTCCCTCTTCGCGCCTCCTGGAGCGGGCATGCCAAACCGCCGAACTCTAGTGAGGTGAATCTGTGCGAACTACTCAGACGGGACACTAGAGCGCTAGCGAAGAATCAAATTCGATCAGGCGCATGCGTGCGAGCGCCAGGTTCGACCGACTGCGGTCCGTCACCAGGTACAACAACACTTCGGGGCGATCCTTCACGGCGCGCGTGATGTGGTACTGCTCCGGCAAAGTGACCACGATGTCTTCGAGCTGCTCGCTCAAGCCAAGTGTCTCCATCGCCTGCAGCTTGCAGCGCACGACATCGGCGTTCAGCGCGCTAGCCAGCTCGAGATCGAAGCCACTACCGCCAGCTCTGCCGAGCACACGCCCAGTGCCGGAATCGATGAGTGATGCTCCTAGGAACCCGTCCAGATCCGTGAGCGCCTCGAGGGACTTGGATGCGGGGCTCTGCACGGGAGCGGCTGTGCCTTCCACGTGCGGGCGCTTGGCGCGAACCTCCGTTTTGGGTTCCGGCACGGGGAGGCTCCAGGGAGCCGCATCGCTCAACGTGATCGCGTTACGGTCGAGGAGGCGCGCAAGACAACGGTAGGTCTCGAAGCGACCGAGCGGGGAGACCTGTAGCAAGTCGTCAATCGAAGCGATGCCGTCCACCAGGGTGTAGATCCCCTTTTCGGGTTCGCTGGACGGCGCGGGCCCATCCCCGCGAACCGGGATCTGGTCCAGATCGCCCAGGCGCCGCACGTAGTCGAGTAGCAGCCGATCCTTGAGCAGACGGATCCCCCTGGAAATGGCGGGCTCGTTGGGCTCCTGAATGCGTGCCCGTAACAGCAGCTCGAGAGCTTCCTCGTAGCGCTTACCCTCGAGCAGTGTCTCGAGCTCACGCATACGCGCGCCTTGGAGCTCCTTGGGATCCGGAGCAGGGGGCAAGGGGGTGAGGATGCGCCGTGCGGTGCTGATGTCGATCACCTGGGCGCCCCCCGGAACCACTGGTTCGAAACCGGCCGCGTCCAGGTAGTCGAGCGCCTGCTGGTTGCTCGCGTCGAGCTCAGCTGCTTGACGCCAGCAGGCAACCGCGGAGTCGACTTCATTGCGACCGTAGTGATCGAGCCCCTTGGCGACCAGCTCGCTAGCCGCCGCAGCTTCACTCTGCTGTTGCGCTTCCTTCTGGCTCATGGATTTCCCCACCCTGCCACGACGGTTTGCCGCCCTGAACATCAACCAACGCCCATCACGTTGAGGCGGTGGTAAGCACCTTTGGAACCGCGAGGTTAAAACGGCACCCGGTGAAACGATCAGAGTATTAGGGTTCGCTTCGAGGAATTCAAGCTTAAGCGTACCAACCTCCCCTTTCGGTTCCTCGCGGCAACTCCGCGAGCGACGAGGATCGCTTTTTTTGCGAGGCATCCGGCACAGCATACGATTCCGTTCGTCGGATAGCCGCCACTGAACGGACGTAGAAGGTCTCTCGAAAGGTCAATGCCTCAGTGCGCAGTCCCTCAGTGCGCAGTCCCTCAGTGCGCAGTCCCTCAGTGCGCAGTCCCCCAGTGCTCAATGCCTTAGAGATCGATGCCCAGGGCAGTAAACGGTGCCCACGCTCGATCCTGGGTGACGCGACGCGCGAGCTGAGTTCTGAGAAAGAATGGCACCCGCCAGAAGGCCATGCGAAGCGCCATGCTGCCGCCGATGGCCAGCGCCTCTTCGTCGGCAGGCAGCAGCGCGCCAGCACCGAAAAGCTCGAAGTCGATCTGGCGCAAGAAGAAGCGTGGAAGAAAGCGGAAGGTCGCGATGTTCCCGGCATCGATGATCACCGGATAGCGGTACGCGAGTTCTGCGGTCGCCACGCGGTCGGCGTAGAAAGCTCGGTCCTCGAAACCGCGTAGCGACTCGTAGAAGCGTAGACCCGGAGGAAGCACGCCAGCCGAATGATTCGGCCCCCCGGGAGCCTGAAGCACCTCTGGAATGAGATCGCTGGCTCCTCCCCCTATCTGGAGCAGGTTGAGCCCGTCGGGCGCGCCGATCAGGGCACGCCCACGCGCACCCACCCGAAGTGTATGCCGCGAGGAAAGAGGCAGCGGCACGACGAACGCAGCGCCTAGTGAGGCATCCTCGAGACCAAAGTCACTGAACTCACTTAATTCCCTAGGGAAAAAACTCACCAACGAATCCAGCGCGAGCCCGCGTCTGACTCCTGAGTAGGGAGTCGCTTCGAACGCGCTCCAGGCAAGACCCACGAAGGGCCCGGCAAACTGCCGAACCTGGAGGAGGTCTCGGTCGGGACCTAGTTCTCGTAGGATGTCGGCGAAGCGAAAGCCGGCTTGAGACTCGAAACCAGCCGCCCAAGCGCCCCTCGCCGAGATGCGACCCACGGTTTCCCGGCTCAGCACGTCGTCGGCGTCGCCATCGTCTCCCTGGTCTAGGCTCGCGAAGTGCTGCAAGTCGAGATCGAAGAACACCGGTGCCAGGCTCGCGTTGATGTAGCTGATGAGCCCAGACGGAGCCTCCGCAGTGAAGTTGTAGGCGCCCGCGAGGGCGTACTCGTGGTAGCCGAGACGGTCGCCGCCGCGGAGTGCCACACCGTAAGTGGAGTTGCCCCCGGAGCTGACGAACCACGGTCCCCAGGAGTTTGGCAGGAACAAGCTGTCGAGCGCCGAATAGGGTTCGTCTGACTCCACCTGGACATCGCGGTCCATGGGCCGGCGGCGCTCGCGATAAGCAGAAGAGTCGGAAGCCGTATCACCCTGGACCCGTGGACTCAAGACGACCACCGGGGCCTGCTCACCGGCCACAGCATTTCCGGGAGGCAATATCTTTCGAGGCGACTGCGCGTAGGACGACTGCGCGTAGGACGACTGCGCTTGGGAGGACTGCGCAAGTGGCCCAAAGGCAGAGCCCTGAGCGCGCTGAAATCCGGGAGGAACTGGCGCCTGCTCGAGACCGAAGCGCCACCCTTTGCGGTTCAAGAACCTCACGTGCCGGCCATCACTCCAGGGCTGTGAAGTCAGATAAGGTGCGTGGGTGATCGCCCGATAGCTGCCTTCTCGTAAGTCCGCCAGATGGACCTGCATGACGTGCCCATCGCTCGCCGTAAAAACTACCTGTTGCTCGTCAACCCAGCTTGCCTCGAATGCCTGGCCTGCCGGGGCAGGCACTGCCTGCAGGCGCTGCCCGTTGGTCGAATAGATCGCGAGACGCACGCCGCTATCGGAGGCCTCGGTCACCAGCAACCTATCTCCCCGAGGCGACACGACCGGAGAAGCTAGGTACTGGCGCGGCTTAGGTCGCGTGATGCGCAGCGTGCGCCCGGTTGAGAGATCGGTCTTCGCCAGCACATAGCTGTCGAGGGTCGCAACGGAATGAAAGTACCAACCGCCGTCCGCGCTGACGGAGCCCCCTGGCCCGCGCAGATCCCGCTTCACCACGGCGAGGCGATCCTCCGAGACATCTAGGCGCACGAGGCGCGACACCTGGCGCTCGAAGCCTTGGTCCACCACGGTGAAGTAGACGAAGCGTTCGTCCGGCGAGAACGCGAGCCCACTCGTGAGGTTGACGCTGGGAGCCGCCAACGTGCGCCCCGGCAAGACGTCCGTCAGCTTCCGCGCCAGGATGACCTTGCCGTCTCGCACCACGCTGAGGGACACCGGCTCGTCGACGTCCGCAGAGATGAACGCTTCGCTCCCGCGCGAGCCGCGGGCATAGCGCACACTCGCCCCCAACTGACGCACGAGAACCTGGCCAGCCGGTCGCTTCCGCGGGGGAAACCGTTTACGCAGGTCCGCGTCAAAGTCGTCCAGCAAGTCCGCGAGGGACTTCCCGTACACGCCCTTGAACACGCCGCTCACATCGAAGATCGGGATGACTCGCCGTCCTTGACCCTTGACCACCTGCCACAGGCGGCCTTCGCCGTACGTGCGCGCGAGGTAATCGACGAAGAAGGCGCCGAACAAGTAGTGCCCGAACGACACCCGACGGTTGAACTCGCTCAGCAGGCCGCCGGTGATCTGCTCCCCCTCTGCTTGAAAACCCGCAGCAAGGAAGCCTTCGAAGTAGCGTGTTCCGAGCCGGCCGGCGCCGTCTTGAAGGCGAGTCTCGTAGTAAACCGCCAGCCCCTCCAGAAACCAGGGCGCGAGCCCGATTTGCGGCGTGTACAGATCCCCGAACGCGGCGTGCAAGGCTCCGGGGAAGCCGCCGATCTGCTGCCCTTGGACGTAGTGCGTCATCTCGTGGCAACCGATGATCCCCGCATCCGGCGGCAGGTTCAGCTTCAAGAAGAAGTCGCTGGTCTGGTGCGTAGGGATCACACCGATCGGTTCGCGACCGATCGGAGGTACCACGAACGCGTTGTTGATCGACACGTCCGGCAAGATCAACACGGCCTTCTCTTCGCTCGCCCCACCTTTGATCAAGGCGCGACGTACCAGTTCCTCGCGGCAGTACTCCGCGCGTCGGGCAAAGCGCAACGCCTGGTCTCGCTTACCCTCCGGGTAGACGACGATCAACGTGTCCGTCTCGAGCTGCCGCATCGAGTCCTTCGCCACCTGGGTGGAGACGTCACCAAAAGGAAAGCGTGGAACCGCTTGGGTGCAGCCAGCAAGGCACCAGATTGCCAGCACCCAGATAAGCGGTACCAAAGCCCTCTGCGCCAAGCTCAACATACTCCCCTCGCCGCCACCACGGCGCAGGCATAAGTGAGGGAAGCTGGGGGGTCCAGCACTCAATCATGCGGGGTTCTCCTCACGCGCTCCACGCAAGTTTCACGAATCGGGCCGCATGGAAGAACGCGCGGGGGCGAGCCGCCGCGTGGAGACTCGGTGAAGAGCGGCGGCGCCACCTAGCACACATGCTCAGCTCGTGAGACATGTCGAGGCGATGGCCGCGACGAATCGCATCCCTACGGCAATAACCATGGTCCCCCGCGCCAAGGCGCTGACCAGTTGGGGGCGCATGACCGCCCTGGGTTACGAGATCGCTCACGAACGACTCGGAGAATCGACTGAGGGCGCGGCGCTGGCTCGCGGTCTGGCTCGCTCATACGGAGACGCTTCGTTGCCGGCGAGAGCCTCGGATCGCCTCGCCTCGACCTTGCTCGCGGACCGCGTGCTCGCCTTCGACCCTGTGAGCGGTAGGCTGCGAGCGGAAAGCGGCTTGACCCTCGCGGAGCTGAATCGGCTATTCATCCCGCGAGGCTGGTTCACTCCCGTCTCACCGGGCACCCAGTTCGTCACCCTGGGAGGCATGGTTGCCAGCGACGTACACGGGAAGAACCACCATCGAGATGGTTGCTTCGGTGCCCACGTCTCGGGCCTACTCGTGCGCCTCGGAGACGGGGACTTGGTCGAGTGCTCGCCGCGCGAGCACTCAGATCTGTTCTACGGCTGCATCGGCGGCATGGGCCTGCTCGGTCACATCCTCGAAGTCGAGTTTCAATTGCGCGCCATTCCTTCGCCCTGGATTCGCACGGAAACGCTTCGGGTCAACAACCTAGGCGAGTTCTTGACCTGCTTGTCCGACGCCGCGTCCCGATTCCCATATACCATGGGCTGGATCGACTGCCTCGCGAGGCAAAAGCACCTCGGCCGGGGCGTCTTGATGGCCGGTGAATGGTCCTCCGAAGCACCGCCGGGGGCTCGTCCTCCGGCGCACAGCCTACGCTTCCCATTCGACCTGCCAACTGGCGCACTCAACCGGTACACGGCCCGCGCCTTCAACACCGCGTTCTTTCGCGCTCACCGGGCGGGGATCTCCCGCAGCCTGAGTACGCCGGAACCGTTCTTCTATCCCCTCGATCGCGTGTTGGACTGGAACCGAGCCTACGGAAAGCGCGGCTTCACCCAATACCAATGTGTGCTGCCTCGCGCCGCCGGACCCGAAGCCGTGCACGAGTTCTTGCAGCGCATGGTTCAGACCCAGAGCACCTCACCGCTGTGCGTGATCAAGGACTGCGGCCCCGAAGGGCGTGGTGTGTTGTCTTTCCCCCTGGAGGGAACGTCGATCGCCGCAGACATGCGTATCACCGAGGAAACACCAAGGGTCGTGCGACTGTTGAACGAGTTCGTCATCTCGGCAGGTGGGCGCATCTACCTGACCAAGGACCGATTTACCAGCCGGCGCGACTTCGCTGCGATGGAGCCTAGACTCCCAACCTTCAACGCGCTGCGGGAACGCTGGGATCCCAATCGTCGGCTTCGCAGTGCGCTCTCACAACGACTCTTGGAGTACTGACAAATGAAAGCAGTCATTCTTGGGGCCACGTCAGGCATCGGCAGGAGTCTCGCCAGGCGCCTCGCGGAAAGCGGATCGTGGGTCTTCTTGCTCGGTCGGGACAGCGAGGAGCTTGCGAAGAGCGCGAGCGATCTCGAGGCCCGCCATCCAAACGGGCTACGCGTTGGGTTCGCTGCCTGTGACCTCGAGGCTCCCGACGGTTTCGATGAGGCGCTGAATCAGGCTGAAGGGACTATGGGCGGCTTCGACACGGTCATCCTGACCGCAGCCATGTTCGCCCCTCAAGAAGAACTAGCCGCCAACTCAGAACTCGCGCAGCGGCTGATGACGGTCAACTTCACCAATAGCGTGGCCTTCTGCGAGTGCGCACGGAAACGCCTGTTGGCCCATGGGGGAGGAACGCTCGTCGTGCTGTCATCCGTCGCCGGCGAACGGGGTCGCAAGCCGGTCGCCATCTACGGAGCGAGCAAAGCTGGGCTCTCGGCCTATCTCGAAGCGTTGGATCATACGTTTCACACGTCAGGCCTGCGCGTACTAGACGTTAGACCGGGCTTTGTGCGAACGCGCATGACGGCTGACCTCACCCCCCCGCCCTTCGCGGGAGATCCCGACGGCGTAGCCAAGGACATCCAGCGCGCGCTCGAGGGAGATACTGCTGTGCTTCACACGCCACGCATCTGGGGCGGCATCATGGGTGTAGTGCGGCGGCTGCCGCGAGCGGCGATGCGTCGAGCCAACTTCTGATTGGCAAACGCAGCAAGAGACGAGGACTAGTGGAGTGTCGCCAACAAGCGCCGCCCGAGTTCATCCAGCTGTCGTCGCTGGTCACTCACGTCATCGGTCACCACCACCTTCGTGTCGCGAAGGCTGATGATTAGCGCGTCTTGCTCGCTCCCCGTATCCGGCGAGCTTTCCTCGAGCTGATCCGCGGCAGCCTTCAGCTGCGTTTCCGCGAGGCCGAAGTTCTTCTTACCGAGGGACAGCGTCGCCTGGTAGAGGCTCGCCGCGGCCTTCAGCCGCAGCTTTTGAGCACGCTCCTCGCCGAGCTCAGTCTTGAGCGCCTGTGCTTGGCGAGCCTGCCCCGCCGCCTGTGCTTCCGCGGCCTGCTCCACACGTTCCTTTTCGAGCCCCGCGTCGTAGCGGCCAATGCCGTACGCGATGAACAACACAGCGAGACCACCACAGGCGCCGGTAACGATCCACAGAGGTCTCCGGCTGCGACGGCGGCGCGGCAAGTCCGCAGCGCTCGCAGCGGGGACCCGCGGCGACTCCTCTAGCCGCGCATCTCCGCGAGGATCCAGCCCGGGGACCGCTCGATTCAGATTCCTGACCTTTGACTGCGCACGTTCGAACAAGGAGCCTCCTCGTAGGAGGGGCAGGCTAAGGATTCAGCTCGAAACGGGCCAAGTTTGCAGCGCCCACAAACGCCGGAAGGCGCACCTCGCCGAGCGATGAGCCCGACCGGTGCGCCTTCGTTGGTCGCGTGTCTGCGGCGGCGGCTACTTGAGCGCGCCGGTGATGTCGCTCGCGATGTCGTCGAGCTTCGCGGCTTGCTTCTTCGCGGCCTTGCCGCTGGTGGGTGCCTTGGCGGCGCCGCCAGACGGGGTGCCACCCGAAGGAGCTTCGGCCTGCTTCTCCTGTTCCTCCTTCGCCCTCTTCGCCGCGTCCTCAGCAGCCTTCTGCTTGGCGGCTTCCTCGTCAGCGATGCTCAACCCCTTACGGGTGAGTTCGAGGTGCTTCTTGAGCTCCTCGGGGGTCATCGAGCTGGTGTCCACTGGAGCAGCAGCCGCGGCGTTGGGGTCTTCGTCAGGGACCTTGCTCCCGCTCACCACCTTGATCATCACGAACGCGACCACGCAGAGCGCGATGAACCCTGCGCCCGCTGCGATGTAGGTCGGTTTGATCCCCTTGGTCGGGATCGCATCCAAGTCTTCGTCTGACATGCTGCTCCTTCAAATCGTCCAGTTGGCTCTTTTCATGAGGCGCATCCTGCACCCGCGCGAGCCGCAAGCTCCGGCTGGTTAGCCCAGCCCCATCATCCGTGATGCCCTGCCGTGCGAGCAACGTCGCAAAGAATACGAGATTGTAGGCTGCTTCGCATGCTCTCTAGCTCCGAATCTGCGTCTGTTCCGGTTTGCGTGGGCGCTGTTCCAGTTCGCGCGGCGCCTTGCCTGTCTCCTGAGCGCTTCTGATCTGTGTGTGCGAGAGCCGCTTTCGATCAGTGCTGGAGGGGAATGACGAGCGAGAGTCCTCAAAGTTCTAGGTTTGGGGCATCGCTCCAGGCTCACTCAAACACACCTCAGGGCCGCAAGCCTACCTCAGGGCAGGGTGTAGGCCGCAGCGGGGTCGTTCTGAAACTGCGGCGGATTCTCAAAGATGAACTCAACCCGACGATTCTTGCCACGCGCTGCGGCGGTATTGGCGGTGTCGAGGGGCTGTTTGTCTGCGTAGCCAGCCACCTTCAGCCGACTCGCCGCCACGTGTTGCTGGTCAACCAGCTCGCGCAGCACGGCGATCGAACGAGCGGTCGAGAGCTCCCAGTTCGACGGAAAGCGAGTACTGCTGATGGGGCGGTCGTCGGTGTGGCCTTCGATGGACAGCTGCCCCTTGAACTTGCCGAACAAGCCGACCACGACGGCGATCACCTTGGAGGAATCTTTCCTCAGTCGGTCCGAGCCCGTGTCGAATAGCACCGTGTCGGTCACGCGTAGCACCACGCCCCGCTCCGTCTCGGCGACCTCGATCAGATCCTGCGCGTTTTGCTGTCGGATATAGCGCATGACCTTGGCCTTCACGCGTCCCTTGGGGGACGTACCTTCCGTGTTGGAGGCCTCGACGCTCGGGGTGTCATTGATTTCCACAGCGGAAGTCGCCATGCCCTCGAAGTCACCGTCCACCTTGAAGGTGACACCTAGCGCATCCTTCACCGATCCGAGTGCCACGCGGAACTGCTTGACGTCCATGTTTGCGAAGGACAGCAGCAGTACGAAGAAGGTCAGGAGCAGCGTGCACAAGTCGGAGAAGGTCGCCATCCACGCGGGTGCGCCTTCTTCGCACTCGCACGCGCTCTCCTCTTCCATTACGCGGCCTCCTGCTCACGGTGCTTGGGAGCGAGGCGGGCCTCCAACCGATCCTTGATCACCGCTGCGTTGTGGCCCTTCACGATCGAGTCGATCCCTTCGATGACCACCTTCATGTTGGCTGACTCCTCCGAGGACCGTCTGTCGAGCTTCTCAGCGATCGGGATGCAAATGATGTTTGCCAGGATCGCGCCGTAGAGGGTGGTCAAGAGCGCGACGGCCATCGCCGGGCCGATAGCCGATGGGTCGTCGAGCGCCTGGAGCATTTGCACCAGGCCGATCAGCGTACCGATCATGCCCATGGCGGGAGCCATGGCGCCGACGAACTTGAAGAGCTTCACACCGCGGCTATGGCGCTCCGACATGGCGACGAGCTCGGCGCTCAAGGTCTCGCGGATCTCTTCCCTGGGGATCCCGTCGACGGCCATGCGCAGGCCCTTCTGCAGAAAGGTGTCGTCCACCTTCTTGTTCTCGAGCGCAAGGATACCTTCACGGCGTGCGGCGTTGGAGAGCTCGAGGATGACCTTGATCGTCTCCGAGGCCTTGCCCCCCTTGGTCTTGAACGCGTTCTTGGCGACGCTGAACGCTGCCTTCACGTTCTGCATGCTCTCCATGATCAGCGTGACGGCGATCGAGCCACCGAACACGATCATCATGCTCGGTGGATCGATGAAGGGTCCAAGGGAGCCGCTCATCAGGATCGACCCCAAGATCAGGCCGAACCCAAGAATGATGCCTATCAGTGTTGCGGGATCCACGGTGGGTGCTCCAAGCGGTCTGCCGAACTATCAGGCGGCGCTTTCCATGAGAGAGGTTTCGACAACCTCACAAACGGCATGCCAGCCAAGAATGTGAAGCTCTTGAATGCGCGGAGTCGCAGAAGCGGGCGCAGCGAAACACACGTCGCACACATCGGGCAGGCGGCACGCTCGCTCACCGGTGAACCCAACGCTCACCGCGCCCTTGTTTCTAGCGGCTTCCATCGCGCGCAGCACGTTGGTCGAGTTGCCGCTGGTGGAGATCCCCACGACGACATCCCCAGGTGCGGCAAGAGCGCGCACCTGGCGCGCGAACACGTCGTCAAAGGACCAGTCGTTTCCGATGCAGGTCAGGACCGAAGAATCGGATGAGAGCGCGATCGCGGGCCACGGCTCACTTTCCTTGAGGAAGCGACCGATGAGTTCACCCGCGACGTGCTGGGCGTCCGCGGCGCTGCCGCCGTTGCCGCACAGCAGGATCTTGTGGCCGCCCCGCAGCGCGCGAATGAACACCTGCGCGACCTGGCGCAGCTGGGGGATCGCCTCCGCCACGAAGCGACGGTGCGCTTCCACACTCTCCTCGGCGATCTCGAGCATGCGACGCTCGAGCGCCGGAGCGCGCGCGGCATCGTGAACCAGGTCGAGCACCAGCCCCACTGCCTCGGCCACAGCCCCACTACCGCCCCCGGATTTGAGAACGCGCTTGGCCCGACGCCGCGCCTCCTGGGATGCGTCGCTCGGCGCGAGCCCAAGGCCCACGCACTCCAGCGCGGGCGCATCGCGGTCCGCGTCACCGACGTAGCAGATGCTCTCGACGCCAAGCCCTAGCTCGTCGGCGAGGGCATGCACCGCACCGTGTTTGTCTTTTGCCCCACGGAAAATTCTATCAGGAGCAATGCGTTCCGCGACGACGTCAACCATCTCGCCGCTCTCGCCGGTGACCAAGGCGATTTGCAGCCCCGCGCGACGCGCCTGAGTAATGGCATCGAGGTCACGAAAGCTCAGCCCCTTGCTCTCCCCACCACCGGGGGTGAGGGAGACACGGCCGTCCGTGAGGACACCGTCGATGTCCAAGGCCAACACGCGAATAGGCATCACCAACATGTGCGACCTCCGTCAACCACCAGGTTTGCCCCGGTCATGTAGCTCGACGCGGCGGAACACAGGAACAGCACCGCGGCCTCGTACTCGCCTGGCTCCGCCATACGCCCCATCGGGATCAGGTTCGTGAGGCGCTCGACGAAGTCCTCGGGCTGGCCGTTCCGCATGCCACCTGGGCTCAAGCTGTTGACCCGTACGCCACGCTCAGCCCAATAGGTGGCGAGGTACTTGGTCAGCATCACGAGGCCGCCTTTCACCACGGAATACGTCACCGGCTTCACCGGCTGCTCGTCCTCGGGCACTCCGGGCACGCGGTAGATGCGCTGGTCGGGCGCAATCAGACCCAAGTCGGACGCGATGTTGAGGATGACTCCCCCACCCTGCTCCGCCATGTGGCTGCCAAATACCTTGGCGCACAGGAACGCGCCGGTGAGCCCAACTTCGAGGTCTGCATGCCAGCGCGCGATGTCGAACTGCTCGAGACGCGTCGAGCCGATGCTGCCGTCTTCCATCTTGGGATTGTTCGCGGCGTTGTTGATCAGGATGTCGACTCGCCCGTGACGGCTCACGACCTCCTGGAGTGCCGCGCGGAGAGACTCCTCTCGAGTAACATCGATGCTCACAGCGCCGACTCGCTCCTTCGCGAGGGCGTCGAGATCGAGATCCGCGACGGGCGTCAACGCTTTGGCGCTCACGAGTCGGAGCGCCGCCGCTCGCGCGGGCTCGAGGTTCAAGTCCGCGAGCACCGGCGTGCCTCCGGCTTCCCAGATGGCACGCCCGTGTTGCTGGCCCAGGAGCCCAGCGCCGCCAGTGATTAGAGCTACTTTTCCGGTCAAATCGAAGCGCTGGGCGAGCTTCGACGGAGCTTGTTCTGCGCTCGTCTCGGCTCGTTCAGGCGTCTCTACGCGGGATAACGCTTGCATGGTTTGGCACCTCCACGGGCTACCAAAGCAGCATCCGTGCCGGTCTCAGCGCTGGCGTACAGCATCGACTCTGGCTCGAGCCCGTACGCGTCCGCCACCGCGCGCTCGAGCGCCGGGATCTGATCCGGGTAGTCGAGTTCCACCCCGTGTTCCTCCACGATGAACGGCAGCGACACTCGGCCAACCATGCTGTTGTGCTCGAGCACGCAGCGCGGGCGCACGATGTCTACGTAGCCGTTCTGCCAGTACACCGCCGGCAGGATCTGCCGAGGCATCGAGTGAGCCTCGGGCAGCCCTTCGACCTCGAGCAGCGGACGCAAGTACTCGCCCTCGACACGCCACATCTTGTACGGCGTCTGCTCAGCGAGACCGATGCTGCGCAACGAGTCTGCCTCGGGGTGCGCGAGCATCCGCCGGATCGCATCTTCGATCAGCTCGATGCGACGCACCGGACCAGTCGGGCGCAGATGAACCACCAGCTCTGGAACGTAGCCCTGTTCGTCTCGCAGCCACTGGAGCGCGTGCTTGAAGACCTGGACGTCCGTTGCATAGTCTCCGGCGAACTCCGCGGGACGCTCGAATGGCACCTCGGCGCCGAAGGCTTCGCTCACCTCGGCGATCTCCGCGTCATCGGTGCTCACGATCGTGCGTGTGATCCCCGAGGAACCAAGCGCGTGCGCGATGGAGTATGCGATCAGCGGCTTGCCAGCTACCGGGAGCACGTTCTTGCGTGGCACGGACTTGGAGCCACCACGCGCCGGGATCAGGGCCAAAACCTCGGGAGCCTTCGCTCTCATGCTGCCTCCGTCGTTCGATTCTTCTTGTTGTGGGGGAGAGGGGGTCGCGATGGCAGCCAATCGGAGTCCGCGTCTATGTTTGCGAGCAAATCCGGGACGAACTCCGGCATACGGCTAGCCAGCGAACGCTTGAGCGCGAGGCCCACCTCCAGGCTGCGCGTCCCCGCCTCCAGGTTGACGACCGGTTGCTTGCCAAGCTGAATGCACTCGAAGAAGTGCGCCAGCTCGCTGAGAAACAGCTGGTTGCGCGGGTACTCGCTGTAGTCGTGTTGCTCCTTGAGCTGACTCTCGCAGTACCAACTGAGCTTGGCGTTCTTCAGATCGAACTCGATGCTGCCGGCTTCCCCGTAGATCGAGATGGCGCGACGCGCCGGACGGCTGGTGTAGTCTTGGTGGAGGTGCACCGGGAGGAGTCCGCCGTCCGCATGCCGGTACTCCAGCAACGAAAGCGCCACGTCCTCGACATCGACTTCGAGGGAGCTCAGCTGCCCACCAATCGCGAACACGCGCTCTGGACGGCCAAACAGCGCCCCTAGGAGATCGATTTCGTGGATCTGCGTGCAGATCACGCCGCCTCCCTGATCCGCACGGGAAGCGTACATGCGACGATAGTCCTCGTAGGGATGGAAGCCGGGTAGGTACTCACCGATGTCGGCGCGCACCGAAAGCACGCGTCCAATCCGATCGCCACCGAGCCAAGCCTGCAGCTTGCGAAACCCAGGGTGCTGCCGCAGCTGGTAGGCGACCATTCCCACCACGCCCGTCTCACGAGCCAACTCGACGAGCCCTGCGATCCCAGCCTCGTCATCACTAATTGGCTTCTCGATGAACACATGCGCCCCGTGTTCCACTGCCGCCCGAGCCACAGGGATGTGCAGACGATTGGGGTTTGTCACGAACACCACGTCGGGGTAGTGGCCGAGCGCTGGCTCGAGCGTGTCGAACACTTGCATCGGGTACACATCCTCGAGGCGTGCGCCCGGCACGACCTGGAGCTTGTCATCGAGCACTGTCTGCTCGCGTCGCATCCGCACGGCACTGACTCGAACACCGTCGCGACCGAAGAGCTCGAACAGGTTTCTGAGGTGGCGCTGCCCTACGCCCCCCAAGCCGACAAAAAGGCAGTGGGGGATTGACGCGCGGAACGGCGTGCCGCGAACGGCACGCGAGCTGTGGCCCAACGCCGTAAGGTCTGCGGGAGCCAGCGGTCGCTTGGTCTTGTGCATCAGGCAGCCCGCCGGAACGCGTCGAGGTACAGGTTCAGGAAGTAGCTGTAGTTGCGCTGGGTGTCTCCCACAGCGTCGTCTCCGAACCAGCTCTGGAGCGTGAAGTCACCGTGGAAATTCGCCGCCGCCAGCGTGTGCAGGAACCCGCGCAGGTTGGCAGCGCCTTCACCCAGCATCCGACTCGTCCCATGCAGCTCGCGGTCCTTCACGTGGACCGCCTCCAACATCGGAAGCAACGGCAACACATCCGTCGCGATGTCGTAGCCCTGAGCGCCAGAGTTCCCCGTATCGTAGTAAGCGCGTACGGCGGGGTGATTCACACTACGAATGAAGGAGGCGTAGGCGTGCCCCGGGATGTCCATCTCAAGGCCCAGCACGATGCCGCAAGCGCGAGCCATCTCACCGGCCTCGCGCAGGCTCCTGCGCGCCTGCGCCTCTTCCGCCGGACTGTTGAGCGCCGAGGTCTCCAACAGCGGCACCAGAATGCGCCGTGCTCCGACCTGGGCTGCCGCGCTGATGATGTGCTGAAACGCAGCGACGTTCTTACGGCGCTCGCTCTCGGTCACACCGGAGAGCTTGTGCACCATCACGTGATCCGCGCACACGCTGCGCACCTGAACCCCGGTCGACTCACTGACGCGGCGCACCAGCTCGTTTCCTCCCGGGAACAGCAAGGGGTTTTCGTTCCAGGTATCCGCCTCGACGATCCACTCGATGGCCGGAATTCCGAGCTCCGCAGCGGCCTCGAACTCCTTCCACCAACAATCAACCGGAAACGCCTGCAACCGATCCGCCGGACGAGGACTCAGCCTACCCTGGATCAACCCGATCACACTCTTGAACACAATACTCTCCCTTCAATCAGCCAGATTCATATCCCCACGGCACAAAACTGCTTTGGGGAGGGGGCCCCGCTCCGCGGGGGAGGGGTCTTCCCAAGACCCCTCAGAAAAACAACAGCGAGGAGCAGATCCGCGCCGAAAGGAGGAAACCGAGCGCCCTCACCCGAGGGGGCGCGCGGTTTCCGCTCGTGCGATGCGACGAGCGCCCCGAGCCCCACGGATCGCCCGCCCGAGGGCGTCACCCGACGCAGCCCTCTCGGCTACATTACGCCGTAAATACCCTTGGGGAGGGGGCCCCACGGGAACCGTGGGGGAGGGGTCTTGGAAAGACCCCTCAAGAAAAACAGCAGCGAGGAGCAGTCGGGTGCAAGCCCGAGGCGCGCCGGACGCCCTCCCGCGATCTCGCGGGCGGGCGGCGCGCCGAGGGCGTCACCCGACGCGACGCAGCTTCTTCTGGATGGGTACCTCAGAGTCGTAGACGACCTTCTCGCCATTACCGAGGCCGGCTTCGATCACGCGGATGTCGCGCACCAGGCGCATCAGGCCCTGGGGCTCCACGCTCGCGGCTTGATCGGAGCCCCACATCGCACGGTCGAGGGTGATGTGGCGCTCAACCATCGAGGCACCGAGGGCGACCGCAGCGTAGGTCGTCGCGAGCCCCACCTCGTGACCAGAGTAGCCGACGGGTACGCCATAGCGCTCCTTCAGCTTGGGGATCACGCGCAGATTCAGCTCCTCAGCTTTGCAGGGGTAGGCGCTGGTCGCGTGGAGCACGATCAGCTTGTCGGTCCCCAGCACCTCGACGGCGTGGTCGATCTGCGCCATGGTGCTCATCCCCGTGGAAATGATGATCGGCTTGCCGGTACGCTTGTGGTGGCGCAGCAGGTTGTCATCCGTGAGGCTGGCTGAAGCGATCTTGTACGCGGGCGGGTTGAAGGCTTCGATGAAGTCCACCGACGCCTCGTCCCAACACGACGCGAACCAGTGCATGCTCTTCTCGCCGCAGTAGCGGTCGACGTGATGGTACTGGTCGTGCCCGAACTCGAGACCCCGCTTGAGGTCGCCGTTCGTCGCTCCGAACGGGTTCTCCCGAGGCTTCGCGAGCTCCTCAGCGGTGTAGACCACATCCAAGGTGCGCTTCTGAAACTTCACCGCGTCGCATCCCGCGACCGCGGCTGCGTCCATGAGCCGTCGAGCGATCCCGAGATCGCCGTTGTGGTTGATTCCGATCTCGCCCACGACGTAGCAGGGAGCTCCGTCGCCGACCGCCTTGTTGCCAATCATCACCTGAGCCATACATCCTCCGGATCCCCTGCCGTCGCGGCGTTCCCGAACGCCACCGAGGGGCACACGAGGGGCTTTGCAAAGGGCGTGACAACTCTTGGAGGCCGCCGTGCGCAGCTGATTTCAGCCAGATTTCGCCAGTTGGTAGCACGCCGCGCGGAAAAGCGGGCGGAGGACACCGGGGCGGCGACAAATATCCACCGAGGGGGCGTCAGCCACTCGACGCTCCCGGCGCGCTCGGGCAACTCGCGCGCTGCTTCCTCCCCCCAAAACCCGCCGCGCGCTCGTCCTGCAACCTTGCAGATGGGGAACCTGCAGCCCCGAATGGAAACGCGCGAGGCGAGCCGAACTGGCCCGCCTCGGATCCTCGGAGAGGTATCGGATGCTCAGCGATCGGCGACCGCGAGCAGCATCCACTCTTTGGAGAAGCGCACGAGCTTGTAGCGCTTGAGTGCGTTCGGCAGTCGCGCAGCGACGCTCGCCACCGGCCGCAAATAGGGATGCTCCCAAAGGAACGGCAGCTGGCGGAAGCGCTCGGCGACGTGAACGTCAAAGCCATGACACTTCAGGCACTCGTCGAGCCCAGTGAGAGTGAAGGGGCGCACGTGTGTCCAGTCGTCGTAGAAGTGGCTCCACTGGGCCTTCCAGTCAGGAACCAGGCTGATCAGGCGACCACCAGGGCGCAGAATGCGGCGACACTCGGCTAGGAGCCCACTGATGTCGTGGGTGTGCTCGAGCACGCTCTTGTTGAACACGATGTCGAAGCTCTGGTCTTCGAAGGGCAGGCCATCCCGCTCGTAGTCCCCAATCACGATCGGCGTGCTGGAGTTCTCCGCCGGTTGCGCACGGTCGAACCCGGTCACGCGGAAGCCCTGACGAGCAAAGCCATCCAAGAACTCGCCTCGCCCACAGCCCAAATCGAGCAGGCGCCCGCCACGATATCCAGTCAAGAAACGCGCAGTGAGGTAGCGCGTGAGCTGATCTGGGTAGCTCGTGTAAGGACGCGCTTCCGCGGAGTAACGTACCTTTAGGTAGTCGCCGACTCCCAACGCATCGGTTTCAGCAGGGGCATTCATACGAGCTCCAAACCGACAGGCGGAACAGACGAGTTAGTGACACCGGGTAGAAAGGAAGGGCGCTGGTCGTCGCTGGGCGGGTTGCCCTTGTGGGAGCGATGCGCCTCGGCGTGCTCTTGGCGGGCGATCTGCAGCGCCGTGCGGCCGATTTCGTCCGCCAAAGCGTACGCATCGACTCGCGCGTCATCGCCTATGGAGCCAAGCCCCAGGCGATCCAAACCGTCGGGGAACATGCCGCTCGCGAACGCTGTGCGGTAGGTCACGGCGGCTCCGCTCAGATCCTGCAGGGCTCCTGCAGAGCCGCCCAGGGCATCGAAGCCACTCTCCAGCGCGCTGCGGCTCATGCTGGACACCGAGCGCACGTAGGCTTGTTCATTGCCAGTGAAGTAGCCGCGAGACTTCAGGTTGTGGACGAAGCCTTCGGCGTCCCCTGCCTTGGCCGACTCCAGCGCGCTGCCGTAGCGGGCGCCGAGTAGCTCCAGGTAGTCGCGGGCGCCAGCCTCCGCCGTACTGTAGGCGCGAAAGCTGTCGCGGATCGTGACTTCGCTCTTCCCCCAGCCTTCGCGCGTTCGCAGCGAGGTGCTCAGCCCTTCAGGGCTGGAACCTTTGATACCGCCGAAGTTGTAGTTGTACATGGATCCGCCGCGGCCCGTCTCGTGAGCCCACTGCGCGGTCAGAATAGAGAGCGTCTCCTTGCTCGGCTTTTCCCCGTGGATTGATTCCCACGCGCTGCTGAGCGCCTCGGCGGCTTGCTCGCCGGAGAGGCGTGTACGCACGGCGGCGACTTCCCCCCGACGCACCGGCGTCAGCTCGCTGACGGGGCTCGCGGCCGCGCCAGGCTCGGCACCTTGCAGCCGATCGAGCGCGTCGGCGAACTGGGTGCCAGATACCCGCGGCGGCGGCTCGACGCCGCGCGCCGCGGGCTGGCTTGGTAGAACAGAAACAACAGGAGCACTCACGACAACCGATAGCTCTGCAAGGGCCGGTCCATGAGCTCAGCGACGCTTCTGACGCGACGACGCGCCACCCTGGAGGTTCGACTTTGCCCGCGCTGGCTTCCGCTTCACGACACCGTCTTCTAGGTCGTGCTTGAGCTCAGTCAGATCCTCGAGAAGCTGCATCAGCGCGTCTTCCAGGCCGCGGTTGCCGATCATCGCGAGCGCGTAGCCGAGGGAGCAACGATCGAGGTCGTCGCGCTTCCAGAGCGCCGAGCGGATCACCCGCATGCTCAGCACGGGGATCGATCGGATCAGCGCCTCGAGGGCTGGGCCCGAAGCGAAGGCGTCGTTCAAACTCAGGAGCAGCGCCTTGATCTCCGGCAGATGTTCGAGGTCGCTCGGCACCACCGCGCAGTTCGCCGTCGACACCGCCTCGGAACCTCGCATGACCGCGGCCTGCTGCGGTGAGAGCGACGAACGTTTGACGGCGGCGGGTGTCAACACTGGCACCGCAGGCGCGCTAGCCACCCGTGGCGGCGGGGCCAGGCTTGCAGGAAACAACGGGTGCTCGGAGTCGCGCGCCTGCGCAACTCCGGGGGGTGATGAACTCATTCGACTCAAACCGGCGCTCCTCCGACCCGCGTCGACTTCGCGGAACGAGGCGGCTAGGTGCAAGTCCTCTGCCAGCTACTTGTCGAGCTCACACTGGTCGAGCACGAGCTCCCAGTAGCCCACGTCGACCCAGCGATCGAACTTGAACCCGACCTGACGAAACACGCCGCAGGCTCGGAAGCCGAAGCGCTCATGCAGGGCGACGCTGGCAGGGTTCGGCAAAGCGATGCCCGCGATGATGACGTGGGTCTCTCCCTCTCGCAGACGGGTGAACAGCGCCTGGTAAAGCTCCTTTCCGAAGCCTCCTCCGGTGCGCTTGGGGGAGAGGTACACGCTGCTCTCGACGCTGAAGCGATACGCCGAGCGCTCTTTCCAGGGCGCGGCGTAGGCATAGCCAACGATCTCCGATGCGTGCTCGAGCACCAGCCACGGCAGGCCCTTGTTTTGCACCGCGGAAACGCGCGTCCACAACAGCTCAGGAGTAACCGGCTCTTCCTCGAAGGTGATGACGGTCTCGCTGACGTAGTGATTGTAGATTTGGGCCAGCACCCCAGCGTCTTCGACGACAGCGTCACGGATCATGGGGAGCAGCTCTGATCGCTTCCGGAGACGACGCGCGCCACGTGGAGCGTCGCGCTCCCCGGCGCATCGAACCAGCTCCAGACGACGTCTCCGTTTACATCCGCGCGGAATGGATCGTCACGCCGCCCCCAGGCCACGCTGGAGCTCACGTCGATGGGACCTTCAAGGAACGAACCATCGGGCCCGAGCAACGCGAGCCGATACTTGTAGCTGTTACCCGGCTCCGCCCAGCCCACCAGATACTGCTCTTGGCTGCTATCCGCTGGGCTGAAGCGCGCGATACCAGAGTCTGCCTCGTCGACGTTTGGCGTGTTCGTCAGCCAGACCACAGCGCCTGCCGTGGTGGTGCCGGTGATCGCGGAGAAGCCGATGTCCTGATTCATGGCATTCTCGTCGTAGGACTGCTGCCCCTTGGTCATGGCTGCCTGGTGGGAGTTCCACACCAGCTTGAAGCCATCCGGCGCGATCGCTGCTCCCCCCAGTTCGCCCGCGACGCTGCCGTTGCAGCCCGCGTCGACGTCGATCACCTTGCCCTTGTTGTGGTTCAGGAAGACGCCTCCTTGAGACTGCGTGGAGAAGTCCCCGCTCGTCCCGGGGTAGCAATCAGTGACACACACCGGCATGAACTGCTTCGAGCTTGGGTTGAAGCGCAGCAAGTTGCTCATCGAGTGACTACACCCCCAGCCCCAGCCGGTGGTCTCCGCGCCGCTCTGGGCGTCGATCCACTTGAGCGTGTCTCCCTCATGCCCGGAGTCGGAGTGCACGTGATAGTACGCGCCGTAGCGCCCGTCGCCGTACTCGAGGCGGCTCTCTCCAATGCCGAAGTCGTCGGGCTTGTTGTCACTGTTGGTGAGTTCTGTGGGCGTGCCGCGTTCGCTCCCATCGGCCGCGTAGCGCTGAAGGAAGATGCGATCCCCCGCATCGTCCCAGAGCAACGCGGCGTACGCGCCGTCAGGTTCAGCTGCCAAGCCACGGCACTGGCGGTCCTGCGCCAAGTCTCGCGTTGCGATGAGCGAGCCATCCCGACCCACTTCGGCGACCTTCGCTGTGCCTGCCTGGGTGGTGTAGCAGACCAGCGTGGAGCAGTTTCCCCGCGGCACCGTAAACACTGGCGCCACGTTCAGCGACCCGCGGCCCCAGATCCGCCAGTTGCTGACGCCAGCCTGCACGCCCTCGGGCAACGTCAGATCGTGAGTCTCGATGCGTTCGTCGAGCGTCGTACCTGGACCGGCGCCGCTCCCGCCGGCACCACCCACGGTCGTGCCACCGTTGCCGGCTCCGGAGGTTCCGCCGCTACTCGAGCCACCGCTGGTGGACCCGCCACTGGTCGAGCCTCCGTTGGTTGAACCGCCGTTGGCGCTCGACCCGCCCGAGGCTCCGGTCGCCCCGGCACCCGCGCTGCCGCCACTGCCAGAGCCGGATCCACCGTCGTCCCCGCAGGCCACGGCGCTCAGCAGCGCGAACCCAGCGACCAGGACCGGCGAACGCTGTCCCCAAACGAGCCAGTGCGATTCGTGCGACTTCGAGCGAGCCATCGGGCCTCCTTTTCGGCAGCAACGTCCCGAACCAGGGACTGCTGGGGCGAGTGTAGCAGAGCGAGCTGCCGGACCGAGGGCGCGGCCAAGCAGCGCCTGTGATAAACCCGAACCACGGCATGCCTGGCACCCAAGTCATCGAGCCCCCCGACGATGGAAGTGATCAACCGCACGGTAATCAACCGCCGGAAGCGCAAGCACCCATCGAGCCTGAAGCAGCCCCGGAGCCGCCCCGCCCGTCGCGCGTCGGCTACTGGATCAAGCTCACGATCGCAGCGCTAGGCGCGCTGATCGCCCTCGCTGTCCTCGCAGGGGTGTTGATGTGGGAACCCTACGCGCGGAAGTTGATCATCGCCAAAGCCAGGGAGCGCGGCGTGGAGATTGATCCAAAAGACATCAGCGTGCCGTTCAGTTTGGATCGAGCACGGCTGAAGCAAACTCGCTTCAAGCTGATCGGGGTCGAAGGCGTCGAAGGGACAATCGAAAACCTCGAAGTGGGGCTCGAGAAGCAGGAGCCCACCTCCTTTGAGCTGACCGGCGTGGACGTCGATATCACCGGATCGGCTACGCGGCTCACGGTCGAGCTCTCGCAATGGACGGCGGAGCACCCCCAGAACTACACCGTCCCCATGCGCGCGGCCGGCGTGAATGTGCGCTGGCGGGAGGACAAGGAAGCGAAGCCCTGGCTGGAGGTCACCGGCGGCGCGGTGGTCCCCATCCCTACGGGCGCCGCTTTCTCCGTGGAAAATGCGAAGGTGGCCGGGCTCGACACCGGAAAGATCGGCGCCTCCTGGACCGGAGAGACAGCGAGCGTGAACATGGCCTTTGGCGCCGAGGACGCGAAGCTGTCACCGGTGAAGCTCACCGTTGTGCACACTCCCGGCAAGGAAAGCGGCGCCTACAACCCTTACGCCGAGCTCCACGTCAGCAAGCTTCCCCTCGATCGCTTCAAGGGCCCGCTGGCGATGCCGATTCCGACGAAGGATGTCTTCGTCGAGTTGGATACGCGCATCAACTTCGAGTCCGAGGTCATGGGCGGTCCGATCAATGGCAACTTGAAGGCGTCATTGATCGGTTACCTCCCCCCCAAACCCCCTGAGCTCGACGGCTACGTGTTCGGCGATCGCACGGTGTTCGAGACCAAGTTTGCCAGCGACAGCGAGCGCAAGCAGCTAAACCTCACGGAAACAAAGGTCAGCGCGGGCGCGTTCAAGCTCAAGGGCAGCGGCGAAATCAAGCGTGAGGACGATCACGCAACGATCCTGATGAAGCTGATTGGCAACCTGCCCTGCGCCGATCTCGCAGCGGCCGCAGTGGAGAAAGAGCTCGCCGGGCTGGGACAGCTGGGCAAGCTCGCTGGCAGGGTAACGAAGCAGGTCTTGAAGGGCAGCGTAGGAGTGACCGTCGCTGTGGAGGCGGATACCCGCAACCTGAATGACGCGAAGGTCGCGAAGATCATCGGCATCGGCTGTGGCCTGAAGCCCCTCACCTTCCCCAACCTGGCGGACTTCCCTGAGCTCGGTGACATCCCGCTCCCAGAAGGTTTGAAGGACCTGCCGAAGGGGCTACCAACGGCGCTACCACCTCCGTCGAGCTTGCCGCCGCTCCCATCGTCTCTACCGAAGAACCCTCAGGACTTCCCGTTTCCGTTCGGTAAGCCGCAGCCGACTAGCGAACCAAAGAAAGCACAGGAGCCCCCCAAGTCGGATACGCCAGCCAAGTAGCGCGGCGCTGTCTCAGGAGGTTTTTCCGATTTGTCTCAGTCTGCCCCTTGGTAAGGCTGCCCGTTTGAGGCAAATAGCGCCTCATGGCGATCATCACGGTACTCGGCGCGGGCATGATGGGCTCCGCGTGGTGTGTTCCCTTAGTTGATGCGGGGCATGAGGTGCGCCTGGTCGGAACGCATCTCGACGACGCGCTGATCGACGGCTTGAAGCGCGACGGCGTGCATCCGAAGCTGAATTATCGTCTACCGGAGGGCATCCAGGCCTTCTACGTGGGTGAGCTGGAACAAGCCCTCGAGGATGCGGAGGTGGTTGGCCTTGGGGTCAGTTCCCTAGGGATCCGCTGGGCCGCAGAAGTGCTCGCACCTCACCTCGGCTCGCGGCCGGTGATGGCGATCAGCAAGGGCCTCGAGTGGGATGGCGAACGCTTGGTGATCCTGCCCGATGTATTCGCAGAGACCTTGAGGCAGGCAGCTCCCCCAGAGGCGCAGGCAGAGCTCGTCAACCTGAGCCCCGTCGCCGTGGCGGGGCCGTGCATCGCCGGGGAGCTCGCGCGGCGGGTCGAGACCTGCGTGGTGATGAGCGGACGCGACCCAGGGGTAACCCGCAAGCTGGCGAACCTGGTGCGTACGCCGTACTACCATGCGTTTGCGTCGGACGACGTGATGGGCGTGGAAGCATGCGCCGCGCTCAAGAACGCCTACGCCATGGGCATCGCTTTTGCCGCAGGGATCCATGAGTCGAAGGGTGGTGAAGTCGGTTCCGTCGCGATGCACAACCATGAGTCGGCGGTCTTCGCCCAGGCCGTGCTCGAGATGCAGCAGTTGGTAGAGCTCCTGGGCGGAGAGGCGCGCACGGCGGCTGGCCTCGCTGGAGTGGGCGATCTCGACGTCACCTGCAACGGCGGCCGCACCGGGCGGTTTGGGCGCCTCCTCGGGAGCGGACTGAGTAAGTCTCAGGCTGTCGAACGCATGCAGGGTGCAACCCTCGAGTGCTTGGAGATCTTGCGCGTGATGCGCGAGGCCGTGGTTGCGTTCGAAGCGGCGGGGCGATTGCCCCACGGAAGTCTTCCGCTCTTGATACACATGGCGGACGTGGTTCAGAAGGACGTGCCGGTAAGCGTGCCGTTCCCGCGTTTTTTCGGCGGACTGAGCTGATCCGGCGCGCTCGCTAGGCGCCTCAAGCTCATCGCAGCGGGACCAGGAAACCTGGTAAGCTCCCGGCATGCACTCCAGATCCGATCAGCACGGGCCGCTGGTGATCGGCGTGGACAGCAGCACGAGCGCCTGCAAGGTCATCGCGTGGGGTACAGCCGGCGAAGAAGCGGGAGAGGCAGTCGCGGAAGGTCGCGCGAGCTTTCCGCTGAACAACCCGGAGCCGGAGGGCTGGGAACAGGACGCGAATGACTGGTGGCGCGCCCTCGGGAGCGCTTGCCAGGCGCTGAGCCAGGCGCTCGGAAAGCGCCTGAGCGATGTGGTGGCGCTCTGCATCACACACCAACGGGAAACAGTGGTGGTGACCGACGCCCGAGGCGAACCCCTGGCGCCAGCGCTGGTGTGGATGGACTCTCGCGCGACCAAGCAAGTCGAGCGCGCGGTTCACGTTCTGGGGGCAGAAACCCTGCACCGCGTGAGCGGCAAGCCGCCTTGCACCACGCCGTCGCTCTACAAGCTGGCCTACCTCTTCGACCGACTCCCCGCGCTCCGCGGTACTGCCCACGTCTGTGACGTGCAGAGCTTTCTTCTGTGGAAATTGACCGGCGAGCACAAGAGTTCTCTGCCCAGCGTCGATCCGATGGGCGTCCTCGATCTGTCCACGGGGGACTACGCCGAGCCGCTGCTAGATTTCTTGGGGGTGAGGAGCGAACGTTTTCCGGCGCTAGTCCCCGCAGGGCAGCGTATTGGCGCGCTCACCCAAGCAGCGGCGGCGGTCTGCTGCCTGCCGACGGGCCTGCCGGTGGTCAGCGGCGCAGGCGACGGTCAGGCGGCGGGCCTTGGCGCCGGGATCGCCGCGCCGGGCGAGGCGTATTTGAACCTGGGGACGGCGCTAGTGAGCGGAGTGCTGAGCAACACTTACCGCACGGATTTATCATTTCGCACACTGTTCGCGGCGACGCCCGCCAGCGATACGCACGGGGCGCTCCCCCCGTACTTTCTGGAGACGGATCTGAAGGGGGGGACCTTCACCTTCGACTGGCTCTGCGAGCGGCTGCTCGAACTCCCTCCGGCAGACAAGGGCGCGCACCTGGCGGAGCTGGGCGCACGCGCCGCAGCCCTGCCGAGCGGTGCCCAAGGTTTGATGTTGGTGCCGTACTGGAACGGCGTGATGAACCCGTACTGGGACGACGCCGCCAGTGGTGTGTTGGTGGGGCTCCGGGGACACCACAGTCAAGCTCATGTGTATCGAGCGATCGTGGAGGGTTTGGCACTGGAGCAGCGCCTGCACACTGAAGCCGTAGAAGCGAGTGCTGGGGCGATCCGCGCGCTGGTGTGCATGGGTGGGTTGAGTGAGGAGCGTTGGGTACGTCAGCTCTTCTGCGACGCGTTGGCCAAACCAGTGGTCGCGGCAGCAAGCCGTGAAGCGACCTGCCTCGGCGCTGGGATCTTGGCGGCATGCGGCGCCGGCCTATTCCCCAACTCGGAGTCGGCGATCCAATGCATGACTCGCCGGGGAGAGCGCCACGAGGTGGGTGCTGAGGCGCCGACCTACGCCGCGCTGTTTGAGGTGTATCGAGGGCTCTATCCGGCGCTGCGTAGCGCCCAGGCGCGCCTCAACGCGCTGAACCACTGAGATGGCTGACGCTGAGCCGGACGACCTACGTGGGCTCCGCCGCCCACTTCCGCGTTGGCTCAGCTGGCCGAGCGACTCGCTGCGCTACCGCGTACATGTCAGGCTCTACGCCGTCGCAACGCTGATTCGCCTGACGCTGCCCGACGCCGTAAGCAAGCAGTGGTTCCCCGAGGTATTGATTCACTGGCTCGGTGCGGTGGTGCTCTTGGTGACTGGCAGCTTGCTGGGATGGCTGTTGTGCGTCGGCGCCATCTTGCTCGAGCTCTTCACGCTATCGGACCAGCTGACACAAACTGCCTACCTTGGGCTAGTCGCTCTCGGGGCAGTGGGCTGCTTCATCGGCCCTGAGGCGGGGCGAGACGAGCGCATGCGCTATAGCCTGCCCGCGATCGTGCGCACACTCACCGTTGGCACCTATTTCCTCGCGGCTTTTCACAAGATCAACCGAGACTTCTTGAATCCGGCGGTTAGCTGCGCATCCGGCGGCATGCACGTTCTAGCGGAACACTATGGGAGCGCCACAGTCGCCGCTTCAGCGGATTGGAGGCTATGGCCCTATCTGTTCCTGGCCGCTGAGTTCGGTTTGGTGCTGACCGCGATCGTGCGACCATCCTGGGGCGCGATCTACGCCGCCCTGCTCCACTTGCCGCTAACGATCATCTTTGCGCCCGCCTTTGCGTTCACGATGGCGTCCGGCTGGGTGGCGCTCCTAAGCGAGGCGGAGCTGCGTCAGCTCGGCCAGTGCCTGCGGGGCCAGTGGCGCCGGATCGCCCTGCTCGGCTCAATCCCCATCACGTTGAGCCTCGGGCTGCCGCCGTACGCGCGTTGGCATAGCGACCCAGACTGGTGCGTGAAGGAAGCATTCCTGTGGTTGGTGCTTAGCTGGCTCGTAGTCGCCTATGTCGCGCGACGCAAGAGCGGGCAGCCTCAGGAGCACTGGTTCGGCGCTTGGGGGGAGCTTCGGGAACACCACGGCGCCGCGCGCTGGGCCGCTTTCGCGGGCTTGCTCTGGTTGATGAACGGACTCCTGCCGTATACCGGACTCAACTTCCAGCACACGGGCGCGATGCTGAGCAACTTGCGCATCGATGCTGGTTGCTACAATCATCTGCTTGTGCCGGAGACGGCGAGATTCCGCGAGGAATACATACGACTGGACGAGGTGGCGGTCGACGGACGCCAACTGGACGCGGCTGACTACCAACCGCAACTCTTCAACGCCGAAATCCTCACGCCCAGGATCGCGGCTTGGTGTCGTGAAGCGAAGCAAGGCGTTCGCATGCGTGGGCGCTACGGCACGACCCCGTTCGACCTGGCTAATGCGTGCGCGGCCGAGGCGCTCCCATGGCACCCCGCGTTGAGCCACTTTCGGAGATTCCAGCGCAATCTGAGCCGCAGCTGCCCCCAAGCGTGTGTTCACTGAAGATCCGTGTAACCAACTGCGCCAGGCAGCGTATTGGGCGGGATGTTGGGTTACCTTGGACGTTGGTGCGGCATTTCTCTGGTTGCCTTGGGGCTCCTCACCACCCAGTGGGGTTGCGGGGGGGACGGCGAATCCGAAGGCGGCGAGGCGGGTTCAGCTGGCGTCGGTAACGCAGGCAGCGGCAACGGCGGCAGCGGAGCCGTTGGCGGAACCGGCGCCGCGAGTCAGGGCGGTGCTGGCCAGGGAGGTTCCATCGGAGGGGCGGGGGGTGACGTCCAGGGGGGGAGCGGCGGCACAGGAGGTGACGTCCAGGGCGGCGCCGGGGGTACCAGCGCGCTCAGCTGCCCGCCGACTGGTCCTTACGGCAGCACCGTCGGCGACGTCGTACCGGACGTGACGCTGTACGACTGCGACGGCAACGCGGTCTCACTCCACGACTTGTGCGACGCGCCGGTCAGCTTGGTGTACACCTTCGCTGCCTGGTGCCCAGTGTGTCGTTCCCACATGGAAAGTGGTCGACCCAATCAGCTACTGGCAGCGCATCAAGCGGAGGGCTTTCAGGAGTGGGTCGTCGTCACCCAAAAGACAGACGGCTCTGACGCGGACGCAGCGCTCTGCGCGCTGACTCGCGACACCTACTCCCTCACCCCCAAGGTCCTGTTCGATCCCAACGACTCTTTGCGCAAAACCGTTGGCGTACAAGTCAACAGCGGGGGCCTGGTCATGACCCAGGGCGGCCGCATCGAGTTGAAGACGCAATACGACTTCGACAGCGTCGAAACCAAAGTCGGCGCCTTGCTCACCCAATAAGGCCCGGTCCTACTTTGCGCTGAAGCGGACCGAATAGGAGATCACCGTCGGGCCCTTCGGCGGCTTGTCGAACTCGACCGACTTGAAGACGCCGATCACGCAGTCGCGAAACGCCTGGCCCTTCATCGACGTGCGGGGCTGCGAGACATCCGGGTGACCGCCGCTTCGGCCGATCTTGAGATCGACGCCGAAGATCCCGCCCTTCAGCGGATCCTCGACCTGTTTGTAGCAGGCGCGCAGCTCGTCGAAGTGCTTCTCCACCGCTTCCTTGAAGGGCGCCTTCTCCGCGTCCGTGTTGCTGCCACCGCCGACGTGGAGCCCGATGTTCTTCACCACCACCTCAGGCAGGCTCTCTACGTCTTTGGGGGGCGGTGGAGGCGGAGGTGTGGGCTCTGGTGGCTCGGTGTCCGCCGGTGGCGCTGAGCTGGAGGCCACCGGTGCTGGCGTCGAACCCGCTGAGAGGGTGACGATCGCGATGTCGATGATTCCCTTGGCGCGCAGGCGGTCGAGCAGATCAGCGACGTCGCCAACCGGCGTCGACTCCGGAGTTTCTATCCGCACGGCAATGGGCGTATCGACGTTCCGCGCCCCGAGCTCATCCGCCACTGCCTGAGCGCTGACCACCGTCGTGCCATCGATCGCGAAGCCGGAGGAGCGCATGGAAACCGTCACCGACGTGCGGGCGGTCGCCTGCTCAGGAGCCACGGGGGCGGACGGTGCTTGGCTGGCGCACCCCCCGACGATCAGCGAAGATGCCAACAGGCCGGGCGCGATCCAGCGCGATTCAAGCAATCTCATCACGTCCGCCGTGTATCACAGATCGCCCAGGGAGGAGCGCTCGACACCAGAACCGGCAACTCCGGAGCTGACGTCAAGAGCCCGCTGTGGCACATCGGAAGCATGGGTTGGGATGCTTGGAGTCGCCGCGCCGCCTTGGCCTATTGCCTGGTACTGAGCGGCGTTCCTGCGTGCAAAGAGCGCGCGGGCAAAGGGGACACCGAGTCGCACAGCGTCGTGCCAGCAGCGAGCCACGTCAGCCAGCCAAAGCTCGCTCCGAAGCCCACCGCTGCCTCGTCAGGGGCGCCCACGCCGCGCCCGACCGCCAGCGAGGCGAGCGAGCCAATCAACCCGCCCGAAGAAGTGGTGTTGCCGTCTGGCTGGGTGCTCGATGAGCTTGCCGACGTCGCACCCGCTGGCCCGGCGACGGCGACGATGCGCGGTGTCGTGATGGTGACTCGAGACAACGCCGTCCACTTCGCGACCTACCAGCCGCACGCGACCACCGCCCCCGCAGGAGAGAGCCGGGTCGCTGCGCTCCCGCTCGCCGCGGAGCAGCTCGTCTCACTGCGGCGCGGCCCGGCGTTGCTTGGTAGCTACGCCTACTGGATCGACGGCAAGCGCCTCCTGCGACGCCTCTACGCCAAGGCCGGAGAACTCGAGACCCTGGCGGAGGACGCACGCCACAGCACCCGGGTAGCAGCGCCGCCAGAGTTGAAGCCTGGAGAGCCGGCGCTGGTCGCCTACGTCTCCGGCGGCTCGAAGATCGACAGCGAGCTCAAGGCTCACCTATGGGTCGAAGGTAGCGGAACCCTCGATGTGAGTGATGAAGCCGCAAGTGCGAATAGCGTCGCGATCACTCGAGCGAGCACCGGCCTCGTCGTGCTCTCCCTCGAAGCACGCACGGGGATGACCCCCATTCACGCGCGCGGCGTGAGCTTCGAAGAGAAGCGACCCAAGCTGGGGGAAGACTTGGTGGTCTGGGTTGGTGGTCCGGTGGACCCGTTGACCGAAATCGTCGGCGCAAGTGGAGCGCACCTTCGCCTCGGCTTCGTTGCAACGAACCGCACGGCAACGGAGTTCGGCCTGGCTACGCTGAACGTCGGGGACAAGCCACGCATGGGCGCCCAAGTGCGCTGGGTCGACTACCCCAATGGACTCGACCCCGCGCCAGTCGCAACGGCTCAGGCCTGTGGGCGCCCCATCGTGATCTTCGTTCGGCCCACCACCGCCGCCGTGCACGCGCTGCAAGAACTGAGACTCGGATTCATCACGGCGGACGGTGTCGGCGACTCCTTCATCCTCGCGCGGTCCCGAGGTTTCGCGAACGTGTCCATCGCTGGGGGCGCCCACGGCGCCCTCGTCGCGTACACCGCTGACCGCAGGACTTGGGCGCGGGCGTTGCGCTGCAAGTGAGCGCGCGCTCCGCGCGAAGCAAGACTCGGCGCGATTGACGACCGAGTGGGGCGGAGTTAGCGCACGCGAATGGCGACTCTCCGCGAACTGTTCCCTGACACAGGCCTGTTACTCGGTGTTCTGAATCAGCTCATCGAGCTTGGTGTGTACTCAGGAGAGGCGGTCGAGACAGCGCTGAGCGATCTGGTGGACAAGACCTACGACGCCGAGGAGCTCGAGGAGGACGAGGATGACGAGGAGTTCCTGAAGGCACGTGACGCCATCGCGCGTCTCAGCGAGTGGCAGGTCGCGGAGGCAGACCTCCGGCGCATCGAGGCGCTGGACTTTGACGGCGGCAACCCGGTGTACATGAGCCTCGAGGGCGGGATCGACATCGACACCGGCGGCGAAGAAGACTGGTATCAGGTGATGTCGCTCGATGGCGTACAACGTCTGTCGAACCTCAAGCGCTTGAACCTAGATGGTCATGGCTATCGTGATTACGAGTGGCTGGACCTCGCGGTGCTGGAGGCTCACCCCGCACTCGAGTCCCTGCTGCTCACCGGCCGATGCAAGTCCGTCGCTAGCTTGGATCAGCTGGAATCCCTGAAAGAGCTGAAGCTCCTCGGCGCGCAGCTCGACGACGAGTCCGCGCTCGACGCCCTCAAGACGAAGGGCGTGACGATCACTCGCTGAGCGTCGTGCTGTTGCACAGCGGCGTTCTGATCTATAGGGCGCGACGACTAGCAGCGCTCGCTGCACCGATCCGTGAAGTAGGTAGAAACTAGACGATGAGCACAGCCAACGAATCGACCCGCCGGAACCAAGCCAAGTCCAAAGACAAGAAGCGTAAGCAGGAGCAGCTGAACGGCCACGCCAAGGCGAACGCCAAGTCCAAGAAGAAGTCCGGCAAGGCGAAGCTCACGGCGAAGACCGCGGACTTGTACGACCTGTACGAGCGCTCCGTCCAGGATCCGGAGAGCGAGGTGAAGCTCCTCGACCGCACGTTCAAGAAGCTCGTGGGTCGCCGCCCTCTGAGCCTCCGCGAAGACTTCTGTGGCACGGGCCTGCTTTGCGCGACCTGGGTCAAGTCCCACGCAGACCGCACGGCAACGGGTGTGGACCTGGACACCGACGTGCTCGAGAGTGGGCGCACGCGCCATATCGCTCCGCTAGGAGACGACGCTTCCCGCGTAACCCTCTTGCAGGAGGATGTGCGCGCCCGTCGTCCCGAGCGCTTCGACATCGTTTGTGCGTACAACTTCAGCTACTGGATCTTCACCACCCGCACAGAGATGGTGAAGTACTTCCAAGCGGCATGCGAAGCCGTCAAGGAGGACGGCTTCTTCGCACTCGACGCGTACGGCGGCACAGAAGCGATGGAGGCTCGAGAGGAGCACCGCAAGGTCCAAGGTGGTTTCACCTACGTTTGGGATCAGGCGACGTTCAACCCAATCGACCACTACGCGCAGAACTACATTCACTTCCACTTCAAGGATGGCACGAAGCTCAACAAGGCTTTCAGCTACGCCTGGCGCTTCTGGTCGCTACCGGAAATCCATGAACTGCTGCTCGAGGCAGGCTTCAAGGACGTGAGCGTCCTGTGGGACATCGCGGACGATGACGAAGACTCCGACTACCGCCCGCGCAAAGTGGTGGAGAACCAACCTAGTTGGGTCTGCTACCTGATCGCTCGCAAGTAGGACCCGCGATGACTCAGCCTCGACCGCGCTTCCACCTGGCGTTCCCCGTCCGAAACGTGGAAGCCACGCGCGCCTTCTATGTGGAGCGCCTGGGAGCTCGGGTCGGGCGCGTCGATCGAGCGAGTGTGCCACGCTGGATAGACTTTGACTTCTTTGGTCACCAGCTCAGTGCTCATTTGGTGGACGACTGGGCTGCGGCCAGCGGCAGCAATCCAGTCGATGGAGACCAGGTGCCCTGTCGACACTTCGGGGTGATCCTCGATCCACCAGCATGGCGCAATCTTGCGACGCGTCTCCAGAGCCTCGGCCAGGAGTTCTTGATCGCGCCCAAGACGCGCTTCGCTGGGGAGCCCGGGGAACAGTCGACGTTCTTCGTCGTGGATCCCAGCGGAAACGCACTTGAGTTCAAGGCCTTCGCTGACGACTCCGACGTATTCGCGACGAAGCCGGCGTAGCGCGCTTCCCGCGCTGCTGTCTTCTCCGAACGCTGTGAATCGCTAAACAAAGCAACACAGCGTTTCCTCGTCTCGGAAGTAGCGCGAAGGCGCAAGACTCGTGCGCCTACAGCCTCAGGGGGCGTCCCCGAACGCCTGCCCCGAAGCGTTTTGGCGCGCGCACAAAATTGACTCCGACGTCAACTTCGCGCCCAGGCAGACCTAACAGCTTCGCTAGCGATGTAGGCGCGAGCAGGCGTAAGTGCGCCCTCGAGCCGGCCAGCTGCCGCCGAAACGCACCGCCGCGTACACGCGCCGCCAAGGTACGCAGCACGCCCTGCCACGATGGCGCAACCACGAAGCGAGTCACGCCACAAACCCGGGTGGAAATGCTCCCCGCCACACTCAAAAGGTGCGGCTCGCAGCCACGAGTTCCGAGCGGTCGGATGACGGTGCTCATGGGCGCTCAGGTTCGGCTCGTCAGCCGCCCTGCAACAAGCCACAAGGCGGTCCAAGTTGCAGCGAACGCAAGGCCCGACAAGGCAACACTGAGGAATGCCGCGAGGCGACGTCGAAGTCTAAACCCAACTGTCGTTTGGTTCCGCGAGGTGCTTCAGCCTTGCAGCGACGGACGCGTCAGGGTTCAGCGCACGAAACGCGCAACCAAAGCGAGCAATCGCAGCCAATATCGCCGCATCCTCGCACCTCCATCCAAAGAATCCGTTTCGATAGGTAAGAGCGCTCGATCTGGCCCGCCGTTCGGACACTGCTTGGCGAGCACCAGCGACCCGCGCGGTACTACCGAGATCGCTCAAGACGATGTCACAGTCGGTTCACCTACAACGTCTCCCGGAGCGATCAGCGCCGGGAACAAACCCGAGGCTGGATGCAAATTGTCCTAGTTTTCCTGCACGGTAACTGTCATCCATGGACAAGGTGCGGCACTGCTTCTCTTCTACCGTGACTCACGATCGCTCACCGAGCGCCAGCAAGTGTGCTGTACTCAGTGAGTCCACTCCGGCGCACTCGCCCACCAGCCCTTGAGCTGCGCGTCACCTGCTGAGGCAATCGCCTCTACGGATAGCCACCTCCCCTTTATATCCACACGGAATTTGAATTGACAGCCGCTGAGGTCACCCCCCCTGCCACCGACTCCGCCGAGCGCATTGGCCGCTACGAGGTGATCTCCGAGATCGCGAGGGGCGGCATGGCAACGGTCTATCTCGCCCACCTCGGTGGCTTGGGAGGCTTCCGTCGCTTGGTCGCGATCAAGCGCCTCCACCCGCACCTCGCCTCCGAGCCGCAGTTCGTGTCGATGTTCTTGGATGAGGCGCGGCTCGTCGCGGAGATCCGGCACCCCAACGTCGTGCCCACGCTGGACATCAGCGACACCATGCAGGGCTTGTGCTTGGTGATGGAGTACATCGACGGCGCGCCGCTAACGAAGCTGCTGAAGCAAGCAGCCAAGCAGAAGCGGGGCGTGAACCCGCGGGTGGCGATTCGTGTGATGCTCGACTCGCTGGCGGGCCTGCACGCAGCCCACGAGCTGCGAGATCACGAAGGCCTCCCGTTAAACCTGGTGCACCGCGATGTCAGCCCGCACAACCTCCTGGTCGGTTCCGACGGACACACGCGTCTCCTCGACTTTGGTGTGGCGCGCGCCCGCCAGCGTCTGACGCAGACTCGGGTCGGTGAGATGAAGGGCAAGCTCGCCTACATGGCTCCCGAGCAAGCCAGCGGGCGCGCGATCGATCGACGCACGGACGTCTTCGCGGCGGGCATCGTGCTTTGGGAGTGCCTTGCAGGCGCGCGCCTCTTCTATGGCGCCAACGAGGCGGACACCCTGTCTCGCCTGATGACGCAAAACATCCCGCCGCTCTCTGAGTTCTCCCAGAACACCCCGAGCGCGTTGGACGCCGTGGTGGGCAAGGCGCTCGCGCGCGATCCTGATGAGCGCTTTTCCAGCGCCGCGGACTTCGCGGCAGAGCTGGAGCGTGTCGCCGAGGAATACGACCTCATTGGCACATTCGAAGAAGTGTCAGAGGCCGTCGAGGAAGCCGCCGGCGATATCCTCGAGGAAAGGCGGATGCGCGCGAGAGACGCGAACTCGTCGGGCATCAATCTCAAGCCCTTCATCCCTGACATCTCTCTGCCAACGCTCACCCATCCCGCATCCGGCCGTCCGGAGACGCCCACGGTACCCGAAGCGCCAGCGGCCAGGCCCGTAGCGCACTCGCTGCTGGAGCTGACGAATACTGATCTCTCAGCCCCTGAGCAACGTCAGCCCAAGAAGGCGTGGTTGCTCTTGGCAGGGGCTGCGGCGCTGCTGGTTGGCGCGAGCGTCACCGTGCTCCTCGCACGGGGCGGCGACGAAAAGCCCGCAACCCCCGCGGCCGCAACGACTCTGGAGCAACCCGCTCAGCCGAGCGGCGTGAAGTTCGCGGAGTCGACCCCGGCGCCAGCGGCAGAAAAGATCCCCACGGAAGTGGAAGCGGCGAAGGCCACGCCGAGCAAGGAAGAGGACAACGGCGACACTGAAGCCGCGGCTGCAGACGGCGAAGAGGAGGCGCCAGCCAAGTCTCAAGGCTGGAGCCTGGCGCAGTGGAAGCGCTGGAAGATGCAGCAGGCTTGGAAGAAGGCACAGCAAGCCAAGGCGGCGCCGAAGAGCGGCAGCTCGAAGGCCTCGCCGCCCGCGGCCAAGACGGGCGGCGGCGTGGACGTCGACAACCCGTACCGCTGAACATCACTGGAACCCGATTCCGCGCGCCAGCGCCTGCGAGCAGGTGTTTCTGTACGGCCACTCGAGACACCGGGTTTGTGATGCGCTCGGTATGCGGCCCGGACGCTTGCGCGCGTTTGGCCGATGGCGTACTTGACCGTTGGGCCAGTTTTCGCGCTCGCGCAGCGCGGAGGACAACAGCTCGAGTGAGTCACTCGAGTGGCCGAGGGGCACACCCGATGGGTGCCACCAACCCGAGCAAGGAGAGACGAGGATGGGCAGGAAGGTTTTCGTCGTCGGCGTAGGCATGACCAAGTTCGAGAAGCCGGGCTCTCGTGACTGGGACTACCCAGACATGGTCAAGGAGGCAGGCACGAAGGCGCTCGAAGACGCAGGCATTGCCTACGATCTCATCGAGCAAGCGGCGATCGGCTATTGCTACGGCGAGTCGACCAGCGGCGAGCGTGCGCTGTACACCCTCGGGCTCACGGGGATCCCGATCTACAACGTGAACAACAACTGCTCCACGGGGTCCACCGCACTGTTCCTCGCCAAGCAGCTGGTCGAAGGAGGCATCGCGGAGTGTGTGCTAGCCGCGGGCTTCGAGAAGATGGAGAAAGGCTCCCTCGGTGCGAAGTACCAAGATCGGGTCAACCCGATGGACAAGCACATGATGAAGATGATGGAGCTCAAGGAGTTCGCGCCTGCTCCTCCCGCTCCTCAGATGTTTGGTAACGCCGGGCGCGAACACATGGAGCGCTATGGGACGACGCCCGAGCAGTTCGCCAAGATCGGCTGGAAGAACCACAAGCACTCCGTAAACAATCCGTATTCGCAGTTCCGCGACGAGTACTCGCTCGAGGACATTCTCGCGTCGAAGATGGTCTACGACCCGCTGACCAAGCTGCAGTGCTGCCCCACTTCCGACGGCGCGGGCTGCGCGATCTTGGCGAGTGAAGACTTCGTCAAGGCGCACAACCTGCAGAATAAAGCCGTGGAAATCCTGGGCATGGCGATGGCCACGGACCTCAAGTCTACGTTCGGCGACAACAGCCTGATGAAGTTGGTCGGCTACGACATGAGCAAGACGGCGGCTCAGAAAGTCTACGAGCAGTCAGGCCTCGGACCGGAGAACGTCAATGTCGTCGAGCTCCACGACTGCTTCTCCTGCAATGAGATGATCACCTACGAGGCCCTCGGCCTGTGCCCAGAGGGTCAAGGCGGCAAGTTCACCGACGACGGCGCGTTCACCTACGGTGGCAAGACCGTGGTGAACCCTTCTGGCGGATTGATCTCGAAGGGTCACCCCCTCGGCGCCACCGGTCTCGCGCAGTGCGCAGAGCTCAACTGGCAGCTCCGTGGGGAATCAGAGAAGCGGCAGGTCGACGGGGCCAAGGTCGCGTTGCAGCACAACCTCGGGCTGGGTGGCGCTGCGGTGGTCACGATGTACCGTCGCGCTACGTTCTGAACGAGTCGGCTCGGACGTCCCGAAAGGCCTCGGTAGTACCGGGGCCTTTTCTGTTTCGCTCGCTGAATTTATGGGGCTTCAGACCGACTGGAGCGACGTCTGCAGCCAAGCCATCGCCTTCTCGGAGTCAGTGAAGGCCCGCAAGTGGCGGTCGCCGTCTTCATTCGCAAGACGCTGAATGTGCAGCATGCCGGTTACGCTGTTGACCAGGACGGCCACACGAAAGAAGCCCTTCTGCAGCGCCTGGCGGTGCTTCTTGAACACCACCTCGAACTCGGGGTCATTCCGCCCAACAACCTGCCTCAAGTCGCACAGCAGGCCCATTTTTGCGCGATGCAAGTTCGCCATCGCTAGGTGCACCCGCCTCATCTCTTCTTCGATTTCACCGAGTGACTCGAAGGCGAGTGCGCTGCGCACATACTCCACGACCTGATTTGCCACGCGGATACGAAAGTAGTCCGAAGAATGCAGCACGTCGCTCAACCCAACATCTTGCTATCAAGTCCCCAGAGCTTCCGGGGCACCTCGGTGTAAACGACGAAACAGCGCTCCCCTTGAACACCAAAATGCGTGGACGCCAGCTCACATAGGCTGGTGCACAGAGCCGCGAGCTGATCACTCGTCGGCTCCCCAATGCCTCGTACATCGAAGAACGCGCAAGCTTCACCGGTCGAGCGAAAGCGCATCGACGCTGCGAGGGAACACCGCGCCATGACGATGGGCTCTGGCTTTCCAAGCGCCTGAGCCACCCGCTCGGTCATCTGCGCAAGCAGGTCGTCTTCACTCTGGCCAGGGAGAAGCGGGCGGTTGGCTTCCAAGGCGATCCACGGCATGGCCTGCTTTAGCTCAAAAAGCGCCCACCTTGGAGCGACGTTGCCGGAGCTCGGAGAAATGCAGGCGGTTGGGCGCGGGCAAACCTCGGGCTCACCGCTACCAGAGCGCTAAAGATCCGCGACTTTCTGCGATGTAATGCGGGTCCGCTGCCCTCGCCCACCCGGATCTTTCGTGAGCAGCGCAGTTAGCGAGAACATCTCCCGCTGCGGTGCGTCTCACGCTAAGCAAGCGCCTCCCGCCCGGTATCCTGTTTGGTCTCCACATGTTCCGCATCCCTCTTCGCTTCTCCTGGTTGGCTAGTTCCTGTTTGCTCCTCGCGCTCAGCGGATGCGCCGCCAACAAGTCCGACGCGAGCGCACCGGCTTCTGGTCGGGCGACTTCAGGGGGCGCCGTGACCTCCGCCCAAGACGAGTCTCCCATTCCGCAGCAACCGCGCGTCTCGAGCACCAGTACGAGCGGCGATGCGGACCGCGCTCCGCTCGCTACGCTGGACCAAGCGGAGTCGGCCTACGCCAAAGCGCAACGAGATCTCGACACGCTGCTTGGCGGCGCTGGCGAGCAGCTCGCTCTTGAAGGCACGGGCGAGGATGAGAAGCCCACCAAGCCTGCACCGACTCCGCCACCGGCCAAGGCTGGCGCGGCCGAGCTGAGCAAGAACGACTCGCGCTGTGAGCGCGTGTGCCTGGCCCTGGCCTCACTTGAGCGGGCCCGCGACGCGATCTGCCGTATCACGTCCGACGAAGACGAGCGCTGCACCAAGGCGACCTCCAGCGTGGAAAAGAACCGCGAGCGCGCGAAGGTGTGCTCCTGCCCCGCCCCCGACGAAGACTCCGCGCACTAGCGGCTTGAAATCCGACCCAAGATCCTCACTCGCCCAGCGTCAGACTCACTGACGCGCGTGCGCACCGCAGTCGTCAACGCCCGAAAACCTCTGGAGCAACCTCGCCCGTGTCGGGGAGTTCTTGCTTCGTTCGTGCTCGCACGACCTTGCAACCAAGGAGTCTCTTGTGAAGTCTCATCGCGCGCGGAAAGGCCTCGTCGCCGCCGCTACCCTGTTCGTCGTCGCTGGTTTCTCTCTGTCTGCCTCGGCTGAGGTCAAGACCATCCAAACGGACGAGAAAGACGTCGCCTACACCTTCAAGGACGACCTATTGAACTCGGACATCGGAGGTCCGAACACCACCATCATCAAGCTGCGACCGCAGGCAGCCAAGAGCCTACTGATTCGCCCCCGCGTTCAGTTCATCACCGAGCTCCTGAAGTCCGCAGAGAATCTCTGAGCTCTCGTCGCCCTCGCCGCCTCGTCCGTCGGGGCGGCGACGTGTACGCTGCGAGGCGTGAGTTCAATCGTCGGCCGCCTAGCTCCGTCGCCTACCGGGGCGCTGCATCTCGGCCACGCACGCTCCTTCGTGCTCGCGTGGTGGGCGGCGCGCGCGGCCAAAGGGCGCGTCGTTCTGCGCATCGAAGACCTCGACACCGCTCGCGCGGATACGCGCTACGTGGATCTTGCGCGGCGTGACCTCGAGTGGCTGGGGCTCGACTGGGACGAGGAGCACCTGCAGACGCACACCCTCGGGCGGCTGAACCAAGCGGTGTCCCAGCTGGTCGACGCCGGCTTGGCTTATCCCTGTGTGTGTTCCCGCGGGGATATCAAGCGCGCTCAGTCCGCGCCCCACAGCGATGACTTCCGCGAGGTCTACCCGGGGACGTGCCGCGGCCGCTACGCGAACGTCGAGCGAGCGGAGCGTGAGAGCGGGAAACCTGCCGGTGTTCGTTTTCGGGTCGCTCCGGGCACAGTCGGCTTCATCGATGGCGTAGCAGGCACCTTCGAACAGGATGTGGAGCGCGACGTCGGCGACTTCCTGATCGCAAAGCGAGACGGTGCACCCTCTTACCAACTCGCCGTGGTCGTCGATGATCACGCTCAAGGCGTGACTCAGATCGTGCGCGGCGACGACCTGCTCGAAAGCACGCCGCGCCAGCTGCTCTTGCATCGAGCCTTGGGTTTCACGGCGCCGAACTACGCGCACGTACCGCTGGTCGTCGACGAGAGTGGACAGCGCCTGGCCAAGCGCGCCGACAGCCTGAGCCTTGAGACGTTGAGGCGGGCCGGCGTGGAGCCCCATCGCGTGATAGCTTGGATCGCGGAGACGAGCGGCATGAACGCGGGAATGGGGGAGAGGAAAAACGTTCGCCAGGCGGCAGGCACTCCAGCAGTCGCGGATTTTTCCCACGGAAACGCCATCGACTACCTGCAAGGCTTCGACCTTGGGAACCTCTCAAGGGCGCCGGTTGTCGCTCCCGGGCTGTTCAGCCTGAAAGGAGAACCCGCATGAGCCGAACCCCCAAGGAAACTAGCCTGCTCTCGCGTCGTCGCGCCCTGGCCAGCCTGTTGGCGTTGGGGGTCGCACTCCACGGCGCCCCGCTGCTCGCCGCGAGCAAACGTAAGTTCTACCTGCAGCCCCTCGGGAGCGGACTCAAGCAATCAGACGTGGAGTTCGTCAAAAAGTCTCTGCTCGCCTTCTACGACTTCGACCTGGAGTTGCTGCCGGAAGTGCCTCTACCGAAGTCCGCCTACTATGCCCCCCGCAACAGGTACCGCGCGGAAAAGCTTCTAAAGTTCCTGAAGTCAAGGCTCCCCGACGATGGCTTTCGCATCCTGGGCATCACCACCAAGGACATCTCGACCACCAAGGGCAAGATCAAGGACTGGGGGATCCTCGGGCTGGCGACCATCGACGGTGTGGCCTGCGTGATTTCGAGTTTTCGCACCAAGCGCAAGACGAAGAATCACCAGCACGCGCTGGATCGCTTCGGCAAGGTCGCGGTTCACGAGATCGGTCACACCCTGGGCCTGAACCACTGCCCGACCAAGGGTTGCCTGATGCGAGACGCGCAGGGCTCGGTGCTGAGCAGTGACCACGAGTACGACTTGTGTTCCGAGATTTGCCGCAAGCAACTGGTGCGGAGCGGCTACGAACTCAGCGGAGGAACCCCACCGTGGCCCAAGCCAAGCTCCTGACGGTGCTCTTGGCCGCCACGTTCTGCTGCGCTTGCAGAGACCCGGCTGGCACCTGCGAGGACCCATTTCAGGAGGGCGAGCTCGGAGATGCATGAAGCGGATCCGCCGTGGCTGCTCAGGCGCCGCGTGTTCCCAGGCGCTTCAAGCGCCTCGTCCGCGAGTTCCTCGGGGAACTAAAAAAGCGGCGAGGGTCTTTCCCTCGCCGCCTTGTCTCACTCGAGTGTGCCTCGACGGCACAGCTCTACTTCTTCAGCGTCCGGAACCAGCGGCCATACATGTAGATGAAGATCGCCGAGAGGATGCCGACAGCACCCATGATCGTCCACACCATCCCGACGTTGTGTGCATCGTGCAGCTGGGTCGTCAGGTCGTGGGCGTTTTGCCCGGTGAACTCCACCAGCTTGTCGAAGGCGGCGCCGCCCTTGATGGCGTCAACGTCGGTCTGGCTCATTCCCTTCTCGAGCAGCATCTCCCGAGCGAACCGCTCCTTGGAGGCGTAGTGGTCGTAGAGCCGAGGAGCCAGTAGGCCCTCAAGTGACCAACCAATTCCCAGCGGAATTTGCGAGAAGCCGAGGTACATGCCCTTCTTCCCAGCGGGCGCGAAGTTCCCGATGAACTCGCTGAACTTGGGGCTCGAGAGCATCTCACCCACGCTGAAGGTGAGGATCGCCCCGACCGAAAGCCAGCCCAGCACCGAGTAACCGCTCATGAACATCGCGACGGTCGAGAGCAGCGTGCCGACGACCATGCTGGTCGTTGCGCGCATCTTGCCGCTTAGCCACGCAAAGAAGAAGCAGGTGACCATGATCAACCCCGCGTTGAGGTTGAGCATGCCTTCAGGGTTCACCGAGGTGCCCTCTGGGTTCATGCCGAGCAAGAACTGGAACACCGGGTTGCGCGTGCCGCCGGGGCCGAACAGATCCGTCACGATGTTCTCGGTGTTGACCCACTCCTTGATGTGCAGGGGCAAGACGTCGAACAGCGAGTTGAACATGAACCAGAAGCCGCTGAAGATCAGCAGATAGAGCCAGACATGGGTCTTCTTGAGCTCCTTGATGGAGTCGAGGAAGAGGTTGTCCTGAGTCGCCTTGCCTTCCTTGACCAGCTTCGCCCGGGCGAGGCGCTCTTCCTTGTGGGGCTCCTTGTAGGTGAGCAGCAGCAGGAAGTTGCAGCAGATGATTGCCACGCACGCGAAGAACACTTGGCGCCAGCCGAAGTGCCCACGCATGTAGGCTGCGACCAGCGGTCCGAGGAAGCCGCCGATATTTACCGTCTGGTAAAAGATACCCCACGCCATCGAGCTGTTCTCTGGCTTCGTGGAGTTCACCAGCGTGCCCTGAATGCCCGGCTTGAAGATCGCCGTTCCGAGGGCCAGGACGATCGCGCCGCCCATGAAGCCCCAGTAGCTGGCGAACATCGCCATGACCGCATAGCCCATGATCTTCACCACGGTGCTGACGGCGATCGTCTCCTTGTAGCCGAAGCGATCCGACAAGCCACCGGTGAACACCGGAACGAAAGACTGAACGAGGGCCCAGACGAAGGTGATGTCGCCGTACTGTGACGGCGTGAGGCCGAGGCCACCTTTGCTCGCGGGGTCGGTAGCGTAGATCGACGCGACCGCTTTCACGCCGTAGTAGGCCAGGCGCTCGACCATCTCCATGCCGCCAACGACCCAGAACACGTAGCCAAGGCTGGCGATTGCCGCGCCAAATCCCAGCTGCTTGATGTCGTCCGCGGCGCCGCTGCTGTCCTGTTCCACCACGGCGACTTCGTTGGTGGGATCAACGGTCGGCGCCTTGTATACCTCGTCGACTGCTTCGTTTTCGTTGGTGCTCATGCGTGGGGTTCCTCGAGAGGCGCGCACAGTATTCACAAACCCGTTTCAGGCCAACTGCGCTTTGCGGAACCTGCGCCAGTGGGTTTTTCCACTATCATTCTAGTAGCTTATCGCTTGTTTGGGGGAGAGGAGCAGCGTGAGCCCGCCTGCGTTATGTCTCAGTCTGCCGGTGACGCAGAGCAGTAAAGTGTCCGGGCAGAACCTCTCGTTGCGCTTGAGTGAGCACGCTGCTGCACGGCGAATTCACGCACGAACCGTCGCGCCTCCCCCCCCCAAAAAAACTCAACTTCCGCACGGCAACGAATGGAGGTGGACTTGCCAACGCGCGACGGATCGCGCACAGGAAGCGGTATGGCGGTGCTGCTGTTGGATGTGATGGATACCCTGGTGTGGGACCCCTTTCGGCTGCTGCCAGAGCACTTTCAGCTGAGCTTCCCTGAGCTGATGCAGCAGAAGCACCCCACGGCCTGGTCGCGCTTCGAACGCGGAGAGCTCGACCACGCCGGGTTCTGCCGGGAGTTCTTTCGAGACGGACGTACGGTCGATGAAGACGCGCTGCGACGCCTGCTGTGTGAGAACTACCGCTACCTCCCGGGGATCCCCGAGCTGCTGCAGGAGCTGAAGGATGCGGGGCACGAGCTCCACGCACTCAGCAACTACCCGGAGTGGTACGCCTGGATCGAAGCCAAGCTCGGACTCAGCCAGTACCTCGGCTGGACCTTCGTCTCGTGCCTCACGGGCCTGCGCAAACCGGATCCTCGGGCGTACGAGCAGGCCGCGCGAACGTTGTCTGTCCAGAAGGCTTCAGAGTTGTGGTTCATAGACGACCGCGAAGAGAACGTCGTCGCCGCACAGGAGGCTGGTCTGAGCGCCCTGCGTTTCGAGGACGCTTCGCAGTTGCGAGCGGCGCTATACAGCGCCCAATTGCTGTGAGTCACGCGGCGGTGACGTCGCGCCGAAACGTTCAGTGGCGCGTCGGCAAAGCTTGGCCAAGGGCTAGGCTTGGTCTATCGAAGTGACGTGCCTCTAAACCCTCCGGAATCACAGCGTCGCGACTTCCGCCACACGAAGATCATCTGCACCCTGGGACCAGCGAGCGACAGCTCGAGCGCCATCGCGGACCTGGCCAAGGCAGGCATGAACGTGGCGCGCCTGAACATGTCTCACGGCGACCACGAGTCGCACCTGATGGCGATCCGTCGCATCAAGAGCTTGAACACCAAGCTCAATCACCCCGTGAGCATCCTGCTCGACCTGCAGGGGCCCGAGATCCGCACCGGTGTGATCAGTGAGAAGGTCGACCTCAAGGTGGGTGAGACGATCACGCTGACGGTTAGCCCCATCGATGACCCGGAGGTGAAGAGCGTCCACGTCAACTACGACGACTTGGTCAACGATCTCCAAGTCGGTGATCGCGTGACCGTGGACAACGGGCTGATCAACCTGGAGGTGCTGCGCATCAAGGACCGCCAGCTCGAGTGCCTGGTGCTCGATGGCGGAACTCTGGGCTCGCGCAAGCACGTCAACCTGCCTGGCATCCGCGTCAACCTGCCGAGCATCACGGAGAAGGATCGCAAGGACATCCAGTTCGGCATCGATCACGAGGTCGACTTCATCGCCCTCTCCTTCGTGCGCTCGGCGAACGACGTCCTCGAGGCGCGTGAGCTGATCGAAGCCAGCGGCGCAAACATCCGCTTGATCGCGAAGATCGAGAATCAAGAGGGCGTAGACAACTTCGCCGCGATCCTCAGGGAAGCAGACGGCGTGATGGTCGCGCGCGGGGACCTAGGCGTCGAAGTCGATTTCCGCGAGCTGCCGGTCATCCAGCGCCGGTTGGTGCGTTCGTGCGCGATCGCAGGCAAGCCAGTCATCGTGGCGACCCACTTGCTCGAGTCGATGATTGAAAATCCAATGCCGACCCGCGCCGAGGTGACCGACGTCGCGAACGCGGTGTACGAGCAAGCAGACGCGGTGATGCTGAGCGGTGAGACGGCGACCGGCGCTTACTCGACGCGCTGCGTGCAGGTACTGGACAGCCTGACTCGCCGTATCGAAAAGGAACCCGGGCTCGATTTCCACGAGGCGCGTCAACCAGCGACGCCCCGCGAGGAGCTTGCCCGCAGCGCGGTACGCCTCGCGGATTCCATCAACTCACCGGCCATCGTCGTGATCACCCGGCGCGGCTTGCTCGCGCAACAGGTCGCGAGCTTTCGCCCCAATCACGCGATCATTTACGCGTTCACCAACATGAGCAGCACGCGACGCAAGCTGTGGCTGCTCCGCTCCGTCGTGCCCTTCGTCACCGACTTCTCGAGCGATCCGGAGAAGACCATCGTCACCGCGTTCGAGAGGCTGAAGCGCCGCAACCGGGTGCTCGCTGGCGACCCAATCGTCGTGATCAGCGACATCAAGGCGGGCGGCGAAACGGTGAGCAGCATTCAGGTGCGCACGTTCGGCTGAGCGGTGTTAGTCACCAGTAGAGGCAGGCCAACGGCAGCGCTGAGAGCGTTGGCACCAGCGCGTTGTAGTCGTCGAAGCGCGTGCAGCCGAAGCTCGAGTCAGTGAACTGGTAGACCAAGCGTTGCCCGTCCGCGACCCCGGCGCTCGCGAACGCTTCAGAGTCCGAGGCTGTGTTGCCGAAGGCATAGAACACCGGAAAGCCCTTGGCGTAGGTCGCGTTGAGCTCTCCGAGCTTGTACGCGGCAGCGGAGCTGCCGGTCGCCCCGGTCAACGTGGTCGTCGTGTGAACAATGCCGGGCGGAAACCCGTACACCTCGAGGAACTCGCGTGTGCGACCAACCAAGAACTCCGGGCGGGCCGTCAAGTAGAACGGCCGGTACCCCCGCGAGGCAATCGCACGCAGCGCCTCGGGCGCGCCGCTGTTCACGTTCGGCAGGGTGCCGGTGAGGAGCGCCGTGAACTCTTCGTTTTCCTGAGTGGTCAGCGTGCCGTCTACGTCAGTGACGAAGACCTTCTGACCATCGGGCAAGACCTCGATGTAGAGGTCCGCACTGGAGTGGTCTCCGGCGACGATCAGCCGGATGCGATGACGCCCTCGGCCAAGACGCTTGTCTGCGGGGATCTGAAAGTACACGCGGCCGCCGCTGTCATCGACGCCCTCTACCGTCGCGTGCATGTTGTCTTGGGTGGTGATCGCGGTGCCAAGAAACTCCCAGTCTGAAGCTGTAGTCCCCGCACAGTCACGCAAGAGGTAGATGTCGACCTCCTCGTCCTTGAGGTCCTTGTCGGTCACACCGTAGGCCACCTTGCCGATCACCCACTGCTCGTCCGATTCCGCAAGGAATAGATCACGACCACGCAGGTTAGCGAACCCCGTGTTCACGATCACCGGCGAAGCCACCGAGTGGCGCCAGTCCCGAGTCGGCCCAGGATCGGGAGGTGGCGCTCCGCACGTCGGTACCGCTGGGCAGCTCTCGATACCGCCAGCACCACCAGCGCCGCCGACACCCGCGCTGCCGCCGACGCCCGCACTGCCTCCCACGCCAGCGACCCCAGCATTGCCGCCGCTCGGGTCGCCGCCCGCCCCAGAAGCACCGCCGGTTCCCGCCTCCCCTCCGCTGGCTCCGCTTCCCGTTCCAGGGTCTGCAGAGGCGCCACTACCGCAACCAACCAGCAGCAAGCACAGCAGGGAGGGAGACAAACGCGCTAGGCTAAGCATCCGACTATCGTAGCGCGCTGAAACCAGAGAAACATCGCCCGATTAACCTGCATGACACGCAAAACACACCTCCTTGTCGCTTCTCGGACTGCTCCGTATCCGGGAACAGAGCTGCATCAGGGAACGGCGCGCTTGAAAGCAGCGCTTCGCTCGATGACCGCCGCGCTGTTCGTGTTTGCGACAGCCCCGTTGTCGACGGCGTGTGATGACGCCAGGTACGGGGACCGAGCTGCCCCTGGGGCGCGCTCCAGCGAGGCACCTGACAAGGCGCCCACCTCACATTTCCCCGCGGCAACTCAGAGCGCAAGAAGCACCGCCCCGAGTTCGCCTTCACTGAGCTATTTGAGCTTCGAGCTCGGTGGTGCCAGGACTGACGATACCCTGCCTTTGCTGATCGCCATCCATGGGCT